>CANGDT010000014.1 GCA_947452755.1 Actinomycetota bacterium | reverse complement strand
TTTTGCTTGTGTCCTTTAAAGACCTTTTAGTGCACTGACGACTTTGGTGAGTGATTCTTTTGCATCACCGAAAAGCAGTGAGGTTTTTGGATCAAAGAGCACTTCATTTTCGATGCCAGCGAATCCTGGTCGCATTGATCGTTTGAGGAACACTACTTGTTGTGCCTGATCAACGTTCAGGATTGGCATTCCGTAAATCGGTGCTGTTTTGTCGTCTCGTGCTGCTGGGTTGACGACGTCATTTGCACCAACTACAAGTGCCACATCTGTCGCTGGGAATTCTGGATTTATTTCATCCATTTCTTTTAGTTGATCGTAGGGAACGTTTGCTTCAGCCAGGAGGACGTTCATGTGTCCGGGCATGCGACCAGCAACTGGGTGGATTGCATAGTCCACTTCGATGCCTTTTGCACCAAGTAGTTCTACGAGTTCACGAATTGTGTTTTGTGCTTGCGCAACAGCAAGCCCATATCCGGGAACAATGATGACTTTTCGTGCGTAGGCCAGCATGATTGCCACATCTTCAGGGGACGCGGACTTCACTGGTCGATCTTCTGCAGGTCCCGCTGCCGCTGTTGCTTTGGCAGTGAACGCACCAAACAGGGTGTTGGTAAGTGGGCGGCCCATTGCTTGAGCCATCATGCGGGTTAGTAATGTTCCCGATGCGCCTACAAGTGTTCCTGCAACAATCAACAGAACGTTGCCCAAGACGTAACCTGATGCTGCTACCGACAAACCGGTGAATGCATTCAGCAACGAAATAACAATTGGTACGTCTGCGCCGCCAACTGGAAGTACAAGCAGCACACCCATTGACAACGAAAGTAACAATAGAACGTAGAGCAAACTTTGTGTTGGGTTGATAATCAGCATTGCTGCTGCACCGATTGTTGCCACACCTGCAAGTGAAGTGATGTATCGACCGAGTGGGATTACTACTGGTCGGGATGTCATGAGCTCTTGCAACTTCATAAACGTCAAAATTGATCCGGCGAATGAAACCGAACCAACAACAACGGTAAATACTGTCGCTGCGAGCGCGGCGACAGATTCATCATTGCCGGCTGACAGGAATTCAATCGTGGATACAACTGCAGCCGCTCCGCCACCAACACCGTTGAACAGCGCAACCATCTGCGGCATTTGTGTCATTTGTACGCGTCGGGCAGCGATCCAGCCGATGACTGAGCCAATCACGATTGCTATGAGTATTAACGGAAGGTGACGTATCGGGCCGCCGAAGAATTCTTGGCCGTAGAAGAAGGCAACGGCCGTGGCAATTGTGGCACCGGCAGCACCTAGTAGATTTCCGCGGCGCGCAGACTTTGGTGACGATAGTCCTTTGAGCGCAAGGATGAACAGTACTGATGCGCCAAGTTCTGCAAGGCGAACCCATGTAGGTGTCGTCATGATGACACCTCTTCTTTTGCTTTGGGTTTCGGTTTAAACATTTCCAGCATGCGGTCTGTGACAACGAATCCACCAACCATGTTGATTGCTGCCAAAACTATGGCGGCTAGGCCGAGCCATAGTTGGATTCCGTCATCTGCTTTGCCTGTCACCAGGATTGCGCCAACGAGTACAACGCCGTGAATCGCGTTTGCACCGGACATCAAAGGTGTGTGCAGGACTGCGGACACCTTTGATACCACTTCAATTCCCACGAAGATGCTGAGGACAAATATTGTCAAGATTGAAATTGCATCCATAGTTACGCCTCCTCACTTACCAGTGCCGGCAACGAGAGCGCTTCGCGCGACATTGCGTTTCGAATTTCACCTTTATAAACAATTGCTGATCCTGCGACTACTTCGTCGGCATCGTCCGGTATTACTGATCCTTCGGCAGTCATCAGCGTCAATAGCGACACTACGTTTTGCGAATACAGACGACTTGCGTGCGTAGAGAGTTGGCTCGCTACATCTCGACATCCGATGATTGTGACTGTTCCATCTTGGCCAGCGATTGTGACGTCTTCACCAGGGATTGATCCGGCAACGTTTCCGCCAGTCTCGGCAGCCATGTCGATGATTAACGCACCATCTTTCATTGCAGCCGCCATATCTTGTGTAACGAGCAGTGGTGCTTTACGTCCTGGTACTGCAGCTGTTGTTATGACGACATCAGAGTCTGCAATGAATGGTTTGAGTGCATCTTGTTGCGCTTTGGCCCGGTCTTCGCCCATCTCTCGTGCGTAACCGCCAGCGCCTTCAAGTGCATCAAGTCCAAGATCAAGAAAAGTTGCGCCCATTGATTTAACTTCGTCAGCGCTTGATGCACGAACGTCGTATGCGCTGACGACTGCACCGAGCCGTCGTGCAGTAGCCATCGCCTGCAATCCAGCG
This sequence comes from Actinomycetota bacterium, assembly GCA_947452755.1. GTDB lineage: Bacteria > Actinomycetota > Actinomycetes > S36-B12 > UBA5976 > UBA5976. Next base: position 40,929 of record CANGDT010000014.1, on the reverse strand, counting down.
ACACCTGCACCCAGAACGAGTACTCGTGCTGGTGGAATTGTTCCCGCCGCTGTCATCAACATTGGGAAAAACTTTGGTAACCGCTCAGCAGCAATAAGTACAGTGCGGTATCCCGCGCACAGGGCTTGTGATGTCAATGCATCCATTGATTGTGCGCGTGAAATGCGAGGCAACACATCAAAGGACAACGCGGTGATGTTCTTATCGGCGAGAAGCGAGATAGTTGGCGCATCAAACACGGGCGACAAAAACGAGATTGTGATGCCAGCGTTTTTTACTTTCGATACATGTTCGTTTGAAAGTGGACGAACAGATACAACCACATCTGCGCTTGCAAGATTGTTCGCTACGTCGCTGGTGGCGGCAATCTGTGCGCCTTGAGACTTGTATGCCTCGTCAGAATATCCCGCTTTCGCGCCAGCTCCCTGTTCGATGACAAGTTCTAAACCGATTTTGCTGAGTTTGGCGATTGAATCCGGGGTGATGGCAACACGGCGCTCACCTTCACGCTGTTCGGCTGGTACGAAAATCTTCATAGCTTCTTTCCTCACTCAAAGTGGGCTTGCTACCAGATTAGGACTTATTCACCGTGTGCGCGCGCTAGTGCGACTCTTTGGGCAACTGTTTAAGGGCAATGGCAATTAGTAGGGATGCGAATAGTTGCACCGTTACTTTTTCAGGGAGAACATTGCTGAGATAAACACCGATGAGCGTTCCCGGAATTCCTGCAATGCCCGTCATAAAGGCGATGCCAAGATTGACATTTCCCTTGCGAATATTGGCGATTGTCCCTGAAATACCTGTTCCAATGATGACCGCCAAGCTGGTCCCTCTGGCAGTTGCTGCATCTAAGCCCGATGAGATGATCAAAGCGGGAACAATAACAATTCCGCCGCCGACACCTAAGAGTCCGGCCATCACTCCTGCGGCAAATCCGATGACAACGAGTAGCACATCAGCCGTGAGACCAGTGAAGAGTTGGTGTGGTTGTTCCGACCACAGCAGACGAATCGCAGAAATAAAAAGAAGTGCAGAGAATACAAGCTGCAAGGTACGCACAGGCAAAGTCGATAGCAACTTCACTCCATACAGTGCGCCGAACACTGAACCAGAGAGGACAAATGCGGCAGCTGTCCAGTCCACTTGCCCATGAAGTGCGTAGCCGATTGCGGCGCTAAGTGCAATTGGTACAACTGCTGCAAGCGAAGTCGCATGCGCAATTTTGCGTTCGGACTTTAGCCACATAACGAAGAGCGGAACCATGATGAATCCGCCGCCCACACCGAACATGCCGGCAAGGATTCCTGCAATGAGTCCAATAGCTATTGCAGTAAGCGACGTCCTTCGCGTTAATTCAGGCACGAAACAAACTTACGCGTCGCGTCGCGCAAACATGAAAGTGGCAATCATTAGTAGGCCTACGACCCAGATCGAGAAGACCAGACCGGCATGCGGCAATTCTTTCGATGCTGATAACCACGATTGTCCGTTTGAAATAGGCAAAATATCAACAAGCCAGCGCAAGCGATCGTGAACGAGAGTACTTATGCCGTTAATGAGTCCTTCAAGCACCGAAGCGAAAACGAGCGGGATGACTATTCCTAATGCAAGGTTGCGCGTAATTGCAGCCACACTGAATGCAATGAGGCAGTACGCCAATCCGTAGACCAACACTTTCCACAGGTCTGCTGGTGCACCGCCATTGAAAGTAAAACCTTCGGCACCTGCATTGAGCGAACCTGATGGGGCGAACTTTCCTACGAGGCCTAATGCACTCCATGCAACAAAGTGCATGACGACGACGTAGACAGCGAGAACAAGGGTCTTCGCTATAAGCACACGTTCACGTTTTGGAAACTCTGAAAGTGTCAGGCGAATAGTTCCGTACCGGTATTCATGACCGAAAGATTGGGCTGCGATTACCGAAAGTAAGACAACTGAAAAGAAGTTGGCTGGAGTGTTGTACAAACCTTTCCAGCTTTGGATGAACGCACTTCCAACTTCGTGTGATCCAAGGTAGAGAGGCAAGGCGCCAAACGCAACGACGCTGGCCAGATAGAGAGCCGACACAATCCACGTTGCGCGCACAGAGCGAATACGGCGTAATTCATACACGAGTGCATTTATCACAAGGCACCTCCATCAATTGAAGCAACCGCTTCGGATTCGGCTGATGACCCGCCTACTTGATAATCCTGCTGACCTTCCGTGAGCTGGAGGAACACGTCTTCCAAGCTAGCCGTGTGGGCAGTAAGTTCGGAAAGTTGCACGCCCGCACGGAACGCAAGATCGCCAACGTGATCAGTGGTTGTATTCATCGCAACTAGCCCAGTTGCGCCTGAAGCCTCAACACCAATACCTTCAGCGCGCAAAGCACTTTGCAATTTCTCAAGTTGTGGCGTACGAATATGAACCGAGCTACCCTTTGATCGGGCAAGGAATGCAGGCATAGACTCGGACGCAATCAGCTCTCCACGTGCGATAACAACTAGGTCATCTGCGAGCAACTGCATTTCATTGAGCAAGTGGCTGCTCACAAAAACTGAACGGCCCAGCGATGCGTAGTACTTCAAAAAGTCACGCAACCATTGAATGGATTGCGGGTCCAGCCCATTGGCCGGTTCATCAAGCATCAAGACCTGGGGTTCTGCAAGGATCGCTCCCGCTAGTCCAAGACGCTGGGCCATACCAAGGGAAAAGCCACCAGGTCGTTTACGGGCAACCGACTCAAGACCAACAAGTTCTAAAACCTCATCAATGCGTTCGTTGCTTACACGTGATTCAGCGGCAAGCATTTTGAGGTGAGCGTGGGCAGTGCGTTTTGGATGGAAAAACTTGGCATCAAGGTGCGCGCCAATCGTCTTAGTGATTGGATCGTGGGCTGTTAGTACCTTGCCGTTATATAGAGTCTCGCCCGATCCCGAATCTAACCCGAGCATCAAGCGCATCGTCGTCGATTTTCCGGATCCATTTGGCCCTAAGAACCCCGTAACTCGCCCTGGTTCGACTGTGAACGACAAATCCTTAACAGCATGGGTCGACTTGAATTTCTTATCGAGATTGTGAACGTCAATGCGCATGTTTTCAGACTAACCTGCACACGCCAAAACACAAGGGTATGAATCCCCTTGTGGAGAACTAGTCTTCGAGATTCTCTTCAATCTCTTGTACGAGCGCTTCTGCCTTTTCGGTAGCACTGGATACTGGTGCTGAATTGTTCGTGAACATGTCAACAAGCGCATCACGTTGTGCATTCAGTTCAGCAGCAAGACTGTTAGCGGCAGCTTCAGCATCCGTGAAATCAGCAACAATCTGATTCGGGATCTGCGACAAAGCAACTTGAGCTTCGAGCCACTGGGTACGAAGCCCGCCGATGCGCGCAATCAGGTCACCCATCACGTTGCGCTGCGAATCGATTGCGGCAACAGTCTGATTTCGGTAAGTCAATGCAGCATCGCGGAGTTCAGTGAGTTCGCGTTCGGCTGCTGCTTTGTTTGCAGCAACACTTGCATCGGCAGCAGTGGTCAGTTCAACAAACTTTGCATTCGCATCGCGGACGAGTGCCTCTGCACGATTTTGTGCGTCATCAAGAATTGATGCGTGGCGCTGGCTGACATCTTCAGCCAGCGCGCGGCTCTCGGCGCTAGCACGTTCAACCATCGCTTGGCTTGCAGCAGTAGCTTCTGAAATAAGTCTTTGTGATTCCGCATTAGCATGATCAAGCTTTGCGGTAGCTTCAGCTTCAATGCGTGAACGGTGCTCATCGATTTCAGCTTCGGCCTTTGTGCGAATCTGACCAACTTCATTTTCAAGTGACATGCGGTACTGGTTGCTCTCGGCAACTATTTCTTCTGCCTGCTTCTTTGCATCATCAAGAATGCGTGAAACAGTAATGCCTGTGCTTTGAAGTTGTTCATCAGCATCTTCTTGTGCGGCTACTAGTAACTGGTTGGCCTGGTTACGAGCAGTATCAAGTGTGGCTGCGGCTTCATTGCGAAGTTTGCGTGCGTCTGCATTTGCAGTGTCGCGAATTCCGCGTGCGTCAACCTCAGCGCTAGAACGAATACGTTCGCGCTCGGCTTCAGCCTTCTGCAAAGTTTCAGTAGCCTGTTCAACTAACTTTGTGGAACGAGCACGAGCCGCACGAATGATGACGGCAGCATCTTCAGCTGCAACCTGCATCATGGCGTCTTCATCAAGATCAACGAAGCTTGGTCGACCCTTGGAAGATTCAAGTTCAACGATGCGTGCTTGCAACTCAGCAACTAGCTGTTGTGCTGCACTATCAATTTCGTCATTTGCTGCCGACATGTGATCCCCCGAAACATCCTGTTCGACCTGTGCGTCATCGGCGCGCTTGAACATACGTCCAAAGCCTCGATTGCCGGTGTCGCTCATTCGTCCTCTTTCCTAGAGTCAAAGAATACGTGACTTTTGACCGCAATTAAAAACAACGAGGAAAGTGCTACTTAAGAAGCAGACAGACGGGACTTAACGTCCTCGTCCACGTGATTCTGAACGACCACGCGAACCGCCTCGTGCGCCACCGCGGCCACCTGCCGGTGGACGTCCACCGCCACGTTTTGCGGGTTCTGCTGGTGGTTTCCATGGGATTCTCGAAGGTTCTTGAGCACCTGTGATGGCGACCATTTCGCGGGACATTGAACGGACTTTGACAACTTGAGGGGTAACCCCTGCTCGCTGTGTCATCTGTTCAACACCACGTTGTTGGCGAGGTCCGACAAGTGTCACAACTTGACCTTCCTCACCAGCACGAGCTGTACGCCCAGCGCGGTGCAAATAATCCTTTGGATCATTCGGAGCGTCAACGTGGACAACCAAGCTGACACCGTCAACGTGAATACCACGAGCTGCAACGTCAGTTGCAACAAGCACGTTCGTCAAACCATCTTTGAAGGCCTTCAGGGTACGGGTACGGACTGCTTGTGTTTTACCACCATGCAATGCTCCAGCTGGTACGCCAAGTTTGGCCAAGTCGTTAGCAATGCGATCGACACCGGCTTGTGTGCGCGCGAAGAACATCGTCTTACCTTCGCGTGAAGCAATTTCAGCCATGATGGTGTTTTTGTCTTCGCTGTACACAATGAAGAGGTAATGCGCCATGGTCTTAACCGACGCTTTACCAGTGTTAGTTGCGTGCTCAACAGGATCGTGCAGATACTTGCGCACAATTTTGTCAACGTCTGCGTCAAGTGTTGCACTGAAAAGTAGTCGTTGACTTGTTGGCTTTGTGAGATCTAGTACTTCAATAATCTGTGGCGTGAAGCCCATGTCACACATTTGATCGGCTTCGTCAAGAATTGTGATTTCAAGTTTTGACAGATTCACGTGACCCTGTGCAACAAGGTCATTCAAACGACCAGGTGTTGCAACAAGGATTGGAACACCACGCTTCAGGGCATCAATTTGTTTTGCGTACGGCATACCACCGGCAATGAGGCGGATGTCCAAATCAACGGCCTGAGCAAATGGCAACAACGCGTCGGTTACCTGCGCTGCAAGTTCACGTGTTGGTACAAGAACTAAACCAAGTGGATGCTTTGCAGTGGCACGACGGTAAGCAAGTTTTGTCACCATGGCCAAACCAAACGCGAGTGTTTTACCGGAACCGGTTTGTCCACGACCAAGAACATCGCGACCACCGATTGCATCAGGGAGAGTTGCAGCCTGAATTGGGAACGGAGTAAGAATTCCTTGACGTTTCAAAACTGGAATCAGTGCTTCTTCAACACCAAGTTCAGCCCACGTGGTAGTTACTTCACCCACGGATTCAAGTGACTTCTTTGCAGTAGCACCTACCGGCTTTTCAATAACGACTTCTTCGTCATCAAATCTTTCGGTACGACGTGACACTGGTGCCGAAGTTTTACGAGGTGCGCGTTCTACACGTTCTACGCGTTCTGGACGTGAACTACGTGTTGCTGGGCGATCATCACGAGCTGGACGATCATCACGGCTACGCGACGGACGTTCGTCACGAGTACTGCGAGTTGCTGGGCGCTCGTCACGCGAACGACTTGGTCGTTCGTCGCGAGTCGAACGCGATGCGGGTCGTTCGTCGCGGTCGCTTCGTGAACGAGTTGGACGATCCTCACGATCGAAATCACGTGAAGAAGTTTTACGGGCTGGCCTGTCGTCAAAGCGACGGGCGCCAGTTGAGCTCGAACGGGCTGGACCAGTCTTCTTGGCGTCCTGCTTCGCGCGCTCACTGCGTTCAAAACGATTCGGCTTGCCATCGGATTCGCTGACGCGAGTTGTGGCGACCCTGTCCTTACGGGTGGACTTCATGCCAGCGCCACGAGTTGTCGTGACTTCAGAGCGATCAGTTGCACGCGGGGCGCGCTTCTTTGCTGGCTTTTCACGGGTCTTGGAGGCTGCCTTTTTGGCTAGCGCATGACGTGATGAGCTCTTCTTTGCTGGAGTTTCGGCGTCGCGAGCACGATCTTTTTCAAGCTTTCGAGCGCGCGGCTTCTTACTGGAATTTTCTAACGCTGACATTTCACCCTTCCGGTGGACACCTCCACGTTAGGTGCAAAACGCACAAATACCTAATTTGCAAGGGTTTTTGTATGTTTGTCACTGTCAACTGTCACACTATGTGACATGAATACACTCTCAATCGCACTAAATGTCGTCCTCATCATTTCCATTTGCGCACTCGCATTCTTGATCCTTTCCATGCGTTCATCTAAGACCGAGGCACAGCTTTCACCCGCTGAAATTCAAGCCGCAGTGGCGAACGCAGCGAATGAGCAGATGCGCGCCGCGTTGGAATTGATCAATGCAACAAATGAAGGTCGGCTAACTGCGGTAACTGAGGGTGTCACTGCGCAAAACACTGCAACAACGACAAGCATCAACGCGTTACTCGAGCCCATTAAAGAAACACTTAACAAATTTGAAAAGACAACTCAAGAAATGGAAAAGGCTCGTGAAGGCGCATATACCCGCCTTGACGCATCAGTTGCACAAACCAAAGAATCGCTTGGCCTACTTCAAAATGAAACTAAAGTTCTTGCCAACGCGTTGAGTAACAGCAGTGTCCGCGGCAAGTGGGGCGAATTACAAGTACGTCGCATTCTGGACATGATGCAACTCAAGGAAGGGGTTTCCTTCGAAGAGCAAAAGCAAGAACTAGGCGAAGGTACCGGCCGACCAGACTTCACAGTCAAGTTGCCGAACGGTCGCACAATTTACATCGACAGCAAAGCTCCGATGGATGCGTACCTAAAATATTTAGAAGAGTCAGACGACAACCGCAAGGCAGAGTTTCTCAAGCAGCACGAACAGGCGTTGCGTGGTCACATCCGTACATTGAAGAGTCGTGGCTATGCAAGTGGGAAAGCGTCCGTCAATTACGTCATCCTTTTTGTTCCAACGGAATCATCGCTTGCTGCAGCCTTCGAAGTTAATCCGGAACTCCTTCAGCAAGCCGCCAATGACGATGTAGTTCTTGCATCGCCAACTGCACTGATCGCGGTATTGAGCAATGTGGCGATGCTTTGGCAGGAACATACTCAAGCCGAGAACGCTGAAAAGATTGTTGACGAATCACGTGAACTTCATTCACGTCTTGCAAAGTTCATCGAACATTTCAATAAAATCGGCAAGGGGCTCAAGCAAACAAATGATGCGTTCAACGGCGCAGTCGGCTCATTCGATCGAATGGTTATGCCAAAGGCATTACAGATTGAAACTTTGGCGGCAATCCCAACTGCACTTGACTCTGTGAGCAGTGTCACCGTGGAACCAACACTCTCGACAAAGGCTGTTCCTGAAATTTCTTCCGATGACGAACAGACTGCTTAAGGCATAACTTTTGTCGGCTGCAAGCTGGGTCGTTCGATGACAAACATCACGGCCCAGTACGCAGTAAATCCTGCAAGTACTCCACCGTAAATATCAATAACAAAGTGCTGTGCTAATAAAACTGTCGCCGGAATGATTAAAGCGAACCACCCTATTAATAGGTAGGAAGTTTTTGGAATTCGATGCCGTAATCGCCATAAGGCAATTATGGAGATCACCGACCAAGTCACGTGGTTTGACGGAAACCCATTAAGCGGACGATCGTTACCCCACACAAGGTTCTTGAGTAACCAGTCAAAAAAATTATGTACTTGAAAATTCGTTGGACGTGGAACTTCTGTCTGAAAAAAGAGGTATGCAACATCCAACATCAGTTGCCCGAAGATGATTGCCCACGTGTTCGTTAAAAATTGGTAGAAGTTGCCGAATTTCAAAGCAAGTGCGGGAACGACAACCATTGCGAGAAGATGGAATGAAATATACGGAATAACAAATGGCGAAACTATTGGTAGATGTTCATCTAGCCAGCCACGCATGATGAGTGGCGCATACGAATAATGGGCTTTGTTGAATACCTCATAGCTAAGGAATGCAGCAAAAACCGCCAAATACATGGTCACAACTACGCTGATTTGCTGCTTGCGGGTTCTCATGTCGCCACTTTATGGGCAATAACACCGCATATCCATGCATTCTGGCTCTAGATTGCTGTGTATGGATAACTCGCCAAATTCTGATTCCCTGACCACAGAGCTCGATCTGACGCAAGATTATGCGGTTGAAAAGGCTCACCTCCAAAAGCATTTCGGTCGTAAGGAAGTTCTTTTCTTCACCATCTGTTGTTTGGTCGGCGTTGACACGATTGGTCAGATTGCCTCTGTCGGTGCCGAGGCATTCACCTGGCTGATAATTCTTGCCGCAGTTTTCTTTATTCCAAGTGGATTGGTCTTTGCCGAACTTGGTACCGCTTTTCCAGAGGAAGGCGGTCCTTACCTGTGGGCGCGTTTGGCGTTTGGTCGACTTGCTGCATCTATTAACAACTTTTTGTACTGGATCACCAATCCTGTGTGGTTTGGTGGCACCTTAACTATCGCAGCGATTGCTGCAGTTGAAACATTCTTTATGGATGGCAACTCGATGTCGACTCTTGCGTTCTACGCGTTTGGTTTGGCATTTATTTGGATCGGAACGTTTGCAGCGATTTTGTCGTTCAAGGTTGGTAAATGGATTCCTATTCTCGGTGCGTTTGCGCGTTTTATTGTGCTTGGCCTTTTTACAGTTGCACTTGTTCTCTACGCAATTAAAAACGGCATGCACGGTGTTCACGCCGGTGATTTCGGTGTCTCTAAGTCAGGGCTTGTAGGAACTCTTGCTTTGATTCTTTTCAACTTTGTTGGTTTTGAGAATCCAAGTAGCGCCGGCGACGAAATGAAGGATGCCCAAAAAGACATCCCTTATTCAGTTGCACGCTCTTCAGTGGCTGCAATCTTGCTTTATGGTGTTCCAATTCTTGGTGTACTTCTTGTCCTGCCAACAGAACAAGTTTCAGGCCTGACTGGGTTTGTAGATTCAATCAAGGCCGCATTCACCGTCTTTGGCGGATCAGTTACTGCTGATGGCACGGCCACTCTGACAGGAATGGGCGCGCTACTCGGTGGCTTTGCTGCAATTCTGTTCGTTCTATGCGTGTTGTCTTCGGGTGTTGCATGGACCATGGGTTCCGATCGTGCACTGGCTGTGGGCGGGTACGACGGTTCTGCACCACGCTGGCTCGGTGTATTCAGCGAAAAGTACGGAACTCCAGTGCGTGTTAACTACATCTCAGGAATTGTTGCGACCGTTATTTTGATTTTGGCTCACACAATCAGTGACGGTAATACCGCAAAGTACTTCTCAGTCGTACTTGGAATTGCAATTTCAACAACTTTGATGTCGTACCTCGCAATTTTCCCTTCATTGTGGAAATTGCGTGTGTCTCATCCTGATGTGCCACGTCCTTATCGAGCTCCTGCCGCACGATTCTTGTCGACATGGCTGACGTTGCTGATTGCTTTCGCGACAATCCAGTTGATGGCACCTGGTTTAGGCGACGGATGGTTTGCTGGTGACTACACACCAGATGGTTGGACAGAAGACGAACGCTGGAAGTTCCTTGGAACTGAATTAATTCCAGTAGCCATCTTTGTATTTCTTGGCGTACTTTTCTGGATTATGGGTAAGCCAACCCGTGAACGCTCTGGAGTCGAAGACTAATCATCGCATTTGGGGCCTGCCGACATGTTGTTGGTAGGCCCCAAATTTTTTGCTGTCACCTGACAGGTGGCGTCAGGCTTATGATGACGATATGAGTGAAATAAATATTGAAGTGTGGTCTGACGTTGTGTGCCCATGGTGCTACATCGGTCATCGCAGACTGCATCGAGCACTCAAGAATCTCGGTTTGGAATCTAAAGTCACAATCACTCATCGAGCGTTCCAGTTGCAGCCTGATTTTCCTGTTGATCGCTTCATTCCAACTTCAGAACACCTTGCGACAAAATACAAACTTGGACCTGATCAAGTGGTTGAGATGCAGAAACAAGTTCTCGAAGCTGCCGAAACAGAAGGTTTGACCTATCACCTTGAACACACACTGTCGGGTAACACCGTCGATGCTCATCGAGTCATACTCTGGGCCCAAGATCAAGGGCACGGATTGGAATTATTGATGCGCCTCTTCGATGCTTACTTTGTTCAACAAGAAAACTTCTTTACACACGAAAATCTGTTGCAGTTCGTTGGAGAACTTGAGCTAGACGTCGACGCAGCTCGTGCGATGCTAGATTCCGATGAGTACGAAGATCAAGTCATTGACGAGGGCCGGATGGCTGGGCAATTCGGTGCATCAGGGGTTCCATTCTTCGTGATTAATCGGAAGTTTGGGATTTCAGGGGCACAACCGATTGAAGTTTTTGAAGGATCACTTACCAGGGCGTTGGAAGATGCGCACAACTAGTTCACATGTGATGAGGAGTTCCCGATGATCAAAGAACGCATATGGGAATCTTGGCGTCGTTTGCCTCACCCCATCCGTTGGGTAACAGTTGCTTGCGTCGGTGGGACGCTAGTCATCGCCGGTGTCGTATTCATGGTGCTACCAGGTCCTGGTATTCCATTGATAATTATCGGCTTGGCGATTTTGGCCACGGAATTTGCCTGGGCTGAACGCACTCTCAGCCAGGTGAAGGTGCGCAGCAGTGCAATGGCTACTAAAGCTAAAGGGAAATTGGGAAGAAAGAAGACAGCTCCCCCGACGCAACCAGACTAAACGCTGAAAGTAGCTACTAATTCAACTTCAGTGTCTGACAGATGTAAGTTCCATTCATGCGTCACTTCATCTAAAGTTTGAGCTCCATAACCAGATGACGTAATCCCAAGTCCTGGCGATAACAGATTCTTTATTGAAATCTGCAAATGCTCGGGGCCAACTTGCTGCCCAACAATAGTGACTTCTCGCGCTTGAGCATGCTTCACTGCATTCGTGATACCTTCGCGACAGACTTCCAACACGCATTCACGAAGACTGAAATCAGTGCGCAGTGTTGCGAGTGCATAGTCATCAAATTCAGTGTGCACCACAGTTGAACCGGACCAACCGTGAACAATCGTGTTTAAGGATTCATGAAAATCCTTTTTGCTCGAATCTTCAACATTCTGCAAAGAGTCTGCGGCACCAATCAAGTCCTGCATAATTTCTGAAATGAGCGCGGGACTAGTTTCTTTGGCTGTCGACAACTTCATAGTGGCCGCAATCAGCGAGCCCTGAATTTCACCGTGAATAATCTTCGCTAATTTATGACGCACTGCCCAAATGTTTTGTCGAAGTCGAGAGTTGACTGCGGCAAGATGTTCGTTGACTTCCATTGCATGTTGAATCGCCAAGTACCTGCGAACAAATGATGACTGTATGAAGCCGACAATGAATGCGATGTTGAATAGTCCTGCAAATATTGCAAAGCCTTCCGGATCAAATGTAGTTCCAGCAGCGCTATCAACTAGAAAAGGGAAAAGCATACCTGGTAATCCAACAAGTACCGCGGTCAGCGGTACCGCTGCGATTGCGGGAAATTCCCAATTTCGGTTAGTGCGCAAAAGGGTTCGCATAACGATTGCAGCAAGTGCACCAACAAGAACAGCGCTTACACCACCTGCTGACCCATACGCTAAAACTGAATATGGAAATAGGAAGACACCAAAACTCGCCAAAGTTGCTGCGGGCGCAATCAATTGATTGATGCTGCGTCGTGCCAAAGATCGATCTCTGAGTCGGCTGCTCAAAATGTCTTTCCACAGGCCTGTTGGGTTGTCAGAATTTTCAAGCGGAGCGCTGATTCGAAAATCTGCAATCAAAATCTGCTCGTTATCGTGAAGTTGGTGTGTCATCGGCAAAACTACAGAATTAATTGCGCCTGTAATTGTTTGATTAGCCTGGGATATTTGTGACTCATTTTCAAAGTTCCGCAGCACGTCGGAAATTTCCGCAAGCGCCGGCAGGATTTGCTCCAGTACGTCATCCAAAATTTCGCTAGTAATACGTTCCGTTTCAATTTCTAAATTACTTGAAGCACCTGTTAGTTCAATCCGCTGTTGCGCAAGTGCAGAGGCAGCCACCCGACCGTGACTCCAAGTACCAAGGAGTCCAGTAAATGCGGCCATCACCGCCAGATTCGATAGCACGCCAATCGGCGCACTCTTCAAAACGGACAACCAAGTTCCTTGCGTGCCGAACTGAACAATTGCAGCTTGCGTGAGCGTGACACACACAGAAATGGCCAACCAGATGAATAAAACTTGGCGGGTCGTCGACACCGTGAAATCTTTAAAAGTTCCAATCCACCAAATAAGGACACCGCCCAGAAGACCGTCGATGAAATCTACTACGTGCACATTAAGTTGTCCGGCTGAAATATCTTTCACCAAAAAACCTGTTAGAAACATATTCAAAAAGAACAAGACGCCAAGGGCCTTAGACAACGCATAAGGACTAACAAACCACGCCTGATATGTCCCCTTGTCATTGAGACCAAATTTTTGTGGAACTACGTGTGTGGTCATCTCTAATTATCAGACTTGCGAGGGAAAGCAATTTTTTCCATGTACTGTCGGGCAGCTACAACGCGCGCATTAATGTCCTCGCTGACATCAATATCCAATGCCTTGAGTGTGCGCTTGATTGCACTTTCTGTTGCTGCTAACGATCTACCTCGAGCGTTCGCAATTTGTTGATTTGTCTTTCCTTCGGCAATGAGTTGTAGAACTTGAATTTGCAGAGTAGAAAGATTTGCAAGTGGTCGATCTGATTTCTTGTCATGGCGGAAGGCAGCAACATCACGATCATTCAACACAGCCTCAAGGGCATCAACGAGCAACTTAGTGTCGCTCAACATGTGCTTATTTAGATAGGCAGCATTCGGATGTACAGCATTCATGTCACGCCCAGCGAAGCGCGGATCGGAAAGCGAAGTTAAGAAGACAATTGCAACTTCATTGGACCGGCTGGCCAAATAATCTGCCACATCAAGTCCTGTTGGGCCATCACCTAGATCAATATCAAGTACGACAGCGTCGGGATCTACGGAATCGATAATTCTGCGGGCATCGCTTGCATTTGCAGCCGTCGATACCTGGAATCCGGCGCTCTCAAGAACAGATGCCACGAGTGAGCGCAGCAGGTCCTGGTCTTCAACCAAGACCACCATGCGTCGATACATAATTACTCATTTCGGGCAGCTATGGAGTGTTTCAACTAGGGTTACACAAATTGTCCATGATTGCCCACTTTGTGATGGCTAACCATTACTTAATGAAGAATAATCCATCAAAAACTGAGTAGAAACACAAAAAGCCCCGATTTCTCAGGGCTCTTGTTCTGGCGCGCTCGGCAGGATTCGAACCTGCAACCTTCTGATCCGTAGTCAGATGCTCTATCCGTTGAGCTACGAACGCCGACGCTTTCGCGTAACGGACTCTACTCTAGCCCAAGGCGCGAGTTAGTAAAAATCCGCTGAAAAGTCCACGAATCTCAAGAATCAAGCGCGGCCAATGTCGGATGAATAGATAGAACTGTGTCCAAACCTGTAATTGCAAAGACTTTAAGAACCCGTTCATTACTGGCAATGATGTTCAGCGAAGTCCCCCGTTCGCGGGTTCGTTTCAACGCACGAACAATTACCCCGAGGCCGGTGGAATCAAGAAATGAAACATCAGTTAAGTCAATGACAATTTCTTGTGGCTGGTTCACAATAGCCGCCAACAACACCGTGTCGAGTTCGGGAGCGGTCGCTAAGTCAACTTCGCCAGCGACCGAAACATAAAATCGGTTTTCGGTGCGTTCAACAGTGAGCTGCATCCCTCCCCCTTTCAGTCCCTCTAATCTATTGCACCTTTTTCTTGAAGTTCGGGATTCCTGGGCTGAAACTGTCGGATAAAGAAGGCACAATCATAAGGTGCCTGAATTTGTCCTTCCGGATCTACGCCAGCGATTTGGTGATGACGTCCACATCCACGAAATTCCAGCACGACAAGCGCAAATCAGTCCAATTCCTGAATGGCTTGATTTGCGCGTCGCGGAAGCACTCGAGAAATTAGGTATCGAATCCCTTTGGCAACACCAGCTTGCGGCACTTGATGCGTATCATTCTGGGGCGAACCTAGTAGTTGCCACAGGAACCGCGAGTGGAAAGTCCCTGTGCTACCAAATTCCAATCGCGAACACCATTCTCACTGAGAAGAAGAGTCGTGCACTTTACATTGCCCCAACAAAAGCACTCGCACATGACCAAGTCCGTGCATTTCACGAATGGCAACTACGTGAACTTTCTGTAGCAACTTATGACGGCGACACGGATCAATTAGAACGTCGTTTTGCGCGCGAGCAGGCAAATGTCATCGTGACCAATCCAGACATGCTGCATCACGGAATGCTCTCGCGACACTCGTCGTGGGCATCGATGTTTAAGAACTTGCGAGTCATCGCTGTTGATGAATGCCACCTTTATCGAGGTGTTTTTGGCGCAAACGTTGCCAATGTTTTAAAGCGCCTGCTTCGCGTGGCCGCTCTTTACGGATCGGCACCCCAAATAGTCATGGTGAGTGCAACCGTCAGTGCACCCGCTCAACATGCACAGACACTTAGTGGAAAAGAGTTTGTTGAAATCACTGAAGATGCCTCGCCACACGGACCAGTAACAGTTGCGTTGGCATTACCTCGAGAAACGCTAATGAGCGAAATTGATGACGCCAAGATTCGACGTTCAACTACTTCTGAAGCTGCCGATGCGCTCACTGATCTTGTTATTGGTGGGGTGCGAACACTGGCTTTTGTTCGTTCACGCAAAGCTGCCGAGACAGTAGCCCGCATTGCACGGGAAAATCTTGGTGAAGTGGACGCAAGCCTCGTTTCAAAAGTGAATTCTTATCGCGCTGGATATTTGCCGGAAGAGCGACGAGAAATAGAGCGCGCACTTCGCACTGGTGAATTATTAGGTGTCGCAACAACTACCGCTCTGGAGTTAGGTGTTGATATTTCAGGCCTTGATGCGGTGGTGCTTGCAGGTTGGCCCGGCACTCGAGCTAGTTTCTGGCAACAGGTCGGGCGGGCAGGGCGTGACCAACAGCAAGCGCTTGCGCTCATGATTGCCAACGACAACCCGTTGGATCATTATTTGGTCAATCATCCTGATGCGGTAATTGGTCAGCCAGTTGAACGATCAGTGTGCGATCCCACGAACTCAAACGTGTTGAAGTGGCATTTGGCATGTGCTGCAGCCGAGCAACACATTACTGATGATGAACTCTTCAGTTTTGGCGATGTTGAAAAAGTACGACGGCTCTTAAATGAGTTGTGCGACGAGGGCTACCTCAAGTTGCGCTCGACTGGTTGGTATTGGGCTGCCACTGGACGGGCACATGAACTTGTTTCCGTTAGAGGATCTGGCGCAAATTCTTATTCCATTGTCGAAACTGGAACTGGAAGGATCGCGGGCACTGTGGATTTCGCTGGGGCATTCCTGCAAGTCCACCCTGGTGCTGTGTACGTGCATCTTGGTGAAACATATGTCGTGGACGATTTAGATATTGAAAATCACGTAGCCTTCATCAGCAGCACAGACGTTGACTACTCAACATTCGCGCGTGAATTAACTTCGGTGACACTAGTTGAAGGAATTGACACTAAGACGATGGATGCAATGACGTTCACCCGTGGCATTGTTGATGTGACTGAACACGTTGTTGCTTTCCAAAAGCGCCGCAATCTCACAGGGCAGATGCTCGGCGAAGAGCCACTTGACCTTCCACCCACAACGTTGCGCACTGAAGGAGTCTGGTGGGTCATCAGTCCGCTAGCTTTACAGGAAGCAGGAGTAAAAGACATTACCGGCGCGGCACATGCTGCAGAGCATGCTGGTATCGGGCTTCTACCTTTATTTGCTACTTGTGACCGTTGGGACATCGGCGGGGTGTCAATGGCGGAGCATCCCGACACTGGTGGCTGCACAGTTGTGATTTATGACGGACATCCTGGTGGCGCTGGCTTTGCACATCATGGCTTTTCAGTAGCACGTTCATGGTTGACGGCGACTCGTGATGCAGTGCAGGAGTGTTCTTGCAGTGATGGCTGTCCTGGTTGCATCCAGTCGCCTAAGTGTGGAAATAACAATCACCCACTCGATAAAGCTGGTGCGGTCATCATGTTGAATCTACTTTTGCAAGGCCTGCCAACTGACTAAATTCCAGCGCGCGACTGGCTTACAATTCGCGGCAGTGCAATCCAATGGGACATTGGATTGGGCAACCACGTTTCAACACTTACGTCATTATCTGACGCTACGCATGATTGCAATTTAACGTGATTTCGTGCCATAACCTCTTCGGCTGCAATGCAAGCATCGCTGGTGCCCAATACAGTGGCCCCGGCGAGAGCAGCAAGATCTGCGGCCACTTGAGTTCGGCGAACTGTAACAATGGTTTGAATCCCCAATAGCGAGCCAACAGTTCCAGCAATGAGTAACAAACTCAACGCGATCGACATGACTGTCGCAGAACCACGTTCGGAATGGTTTTGGGTCATGGCACTACTTCCATTCGAGCCACAGATTCCCCTTTCACATGCAGCGTTTTGTTCAGATGCGGGAATGGGAATCGTCTCCCAGTCGTTAGTTTCACATCAACAAAGGCACCTTCGTGTGAAATTTTTACATCGGTAGCTGGCGGAAGTTGCGCTTGCATAGCCGGAGCAATTTGATCGCCACGCGCCAGTACTCTCGCATACGAAGCAGATAGCGAATTAAGTTGAACTCCAAGAATTGCAAGGGAGATAAACCACGCACACATAATCGAAACAATTATGAGCGCAGGAATTGCCAAAGCTAATTCCGTCGTAATCATGCCCGCTTCGTTATGTTCGTGAGTTGTGCGGGATAAGGCACACAACTCACGAACAACATTCCTCTTCAACGCGAATTACCCGAAAATTGATTTCAATACTCGAACGAAGAGATTCAACAAAAGAGTGTGTACATCAAAGCTGGTGAGAATTTTGAGAAGCAAACCGGCAAAGCCCGCAGCAGCTACGGTGCCTACTGCATACTCGGCAGTAATCATTCCGGAGTCGGACCGGAATCGTTGTGTCATTTTTCGAAGAACCAACATGTTTCTCCTGGTTTCAAGGTGCACATGAAATTTTCACAATGCATGATGAAAAGTGTCACTCGCGAATGCTGTTCCTGGAATGCGAAGGATAGATCTGTGCGTGAATACCTACTGTGCATCGCTACGTGAGATTCTTGACGAGACCAGAGATCACTGGCACAACAGCGACAAGAACAAAAGCTGGCAGGAAACATAGACCGAGTGGCAATACTGCTTTCACGCCAACCGAACGGATGCGTCGAGTGACGTCTGAAGTAATTGCCTGCCGTGTGAATTCAGTTAGTGAATCGATACTTTGCACAAGCGGCGCGCCACTTCGATGACTTCTTGAAACGATGCCGACAAATGCGGTCAAGTTCGGGTGGGCATCCGCAAGCATTAGAAGCGCTGAATCAACTGGTTGACCCAATTCAATTGCGGTCAGTGCGAGCTCAATATCGTTGCGAAGATTTGTCGGTGCCACGGGACAGCTTCGCTGAAGACTTTGAACTGTGCCCAATCCTGCACTGACGCTCAAAGCGAAGCGTTCGATAAAGATACTTGCCTGTAAGGCAGACACCTCGCGTGATGTACGAATTTTCAAGGTCTTCAACCGTGGACGGAGTTCAAATGTTCGCAGACTTGGCGCATGTTTTGTGCGCGTATCAGGAATCAACAGACATACAGAACTCAAGACAAAAAGCGCAGTCAGCAATTGCATCATGTCGTAACCCTGCTCACCAGGATTCGCACCCAGACAATTCCAAGCCCTTCCAGAAGTAGCGCCGATACTGAACATGCCCATCCCCAGGGCCTTGACATGAGAAACGGTATGGGTGCCAGCCCTGCGACCGTTCCAATAAACAGCCCCAGGAGTGGAATGGTTGCAAGTACATAAGTTGTGGTTCGGGTACTGGCGAGTTCTTCACGAATCAATTGAGTTTGTGCTTGTCTGGCGCGAACAGTTGTAATCAGTCGAGCAATCGAAGTTTCGATTGGAGCACCAGTGAACGCAGTTATTTCTAGGATCTCCGCTAATTGAACTATCTCTTCAGCCTTCAATTCGTTGGCGTCAATTTTTAGTGCGGCGTAGGGATACGTTTGCGCATCCAGCGCGATTCGAGTGGCGGTCAGAATATTTTTTGGCACTGCGGATAAACTTTGCGCAAGTGCCACTTCTGAAGTTGCTCCAGCTTCAAGCTCAGATTTAATCGCCCAAAGAAACGCGAACGTGTGTTGCGGCTGGAGTGACTGTCTTCTTGAAAATTTCCATGGGTCAATCAGCGGCGTACGAACGTGTCTTCGTAAATCAATTGCCACTTGAGATTTGAATATCAGATATGTTGCTGCGGCAATCAAAACTGAAATGATGAATTGCATCGGGATCCTCAATTAAGGAGCCGTTGTAATGAAGCAAAGCCAGGCGCGCGATATTGCGGTGACGCGAAATCAATCGCTGGAATGACCGTGACTATTCCCGACTCGTTCAACTTTGTTACATGAATTCCGCTGACTACGCGTCGACCCAAATCAACCGGCTTCATTTCAATAATCAATTGAACCGCGCACGCTAACTCGCTGTGAATGGCAGGTGTCGGCAATCCTGCCATGAGGCCGAGGGATTCGATTCGGGCAGGAACGCTTTCTGCCGAATTTGCGTGAATCGTTCCACATCCACCTTGATGCCCTGTGTTGAGTGCACTCAGAAGGTCTGTCACCTCAACACCGCGCACTTCGCCAACAACAATGCGGTCTGGTCGCATCCGCAACGATTGCCGAATAAGTGAACGTAAGTTCACTTCACCAAGCCCTTCAATGTTTGCTAGTCGTGATTGAAGACTAATTACATGCGGATGTGCAATTACGAGCTCGGTGGAATCCTCAACCACCACAATGCGTTCCTGCTCATCGACTTCTGATAGGAGACTTCCTAGAATCGTAGTTTTTCCAGTTCCTGTACCTCCACATACAAGAAATGAAACGCGCGCTGAAATCACGTCGCGGAGAATCTGTGATCCTGTCTCGGAGATTGTCCCCATTTCCACGTGCTGTTCAAGTGGAATTACTTTGCGTGCGGGGATACGTAGTGAAATTGTTGTGTGTTCGGCCAGCGGTCGCAACAATGCATGAAAGCGTATGCCGTTGGCAAGACGTACGTCGACGAACGGATTTGCTTCATCAAGTCGACGATTAGCACTAGACGCTAGGCGCACGGCAAAATTACGAACATCGTCATCACATGTCCATGCCACGTGAGTTCTTTCCAAACCTTCGCCACGATCAATCCAAACATTTTCAGGACCGTTGACAAGAATGTCCGTCACATTAGGGAGTCCAATAAGTTCCTCAAGTGGACCTAACCCGGCAAATGTCGCAAGGACTTCCTCAACGGCCTCAACAAGTTCGACATGTGAGAGTACTCTCGAATGCGCACGAATTAGGGGCGTCAAAGTTTCTGCACTAGGTGCTAGTCGATTCTGCACAACGGTGTTGCGCACTTCATTTATGACACTAGGCGGCAACGACATGTGCCGGCTCTTCACATATTCGGCTCGAGAGTTGCTGAATCGAACGGGTGAATCCTCCGAGGTTGACGTTCCCTAGGCCGAAACCTTGCTCAACCTGCTCCACAATTCTTTGATCTGTTGGGATTTGGGTGAAAATGGGAACACCCAATGTGTCGGAAATTGTGAGTGCATTCAATCCCGACCCGGGTATTTGACGTAAAACCACTGTGAATTTGTCGGCATGAGCATTACTCAATGCTTGATTCGCCGCAGCACAGCCGCGAACTGTGGATGGCACTACCAAAAAAACAAAATCTGCAATATCAAGTATTGCTTGAGTTTCTGGGGTACCAATGCGTCCACAATCAATAATTGTGACGTCAGAACTGTGTCCTACCTGTTCAACGATTGTTAATGCAGTGGGATGGGAGCGCATCGCACCCCGTGAATCTGCCGAGAGAATCGCAAAGGAGTCCATTATCGGAAGGGTGCCTCGCACATCAAGTCCTGATGCAGCACTAGTCAAGTGGGCAAGGTCGGCCCATCTCGAACCTTGCGTCTCTTCGGCTCCACACACGACATCAATACCAATACTGAAATCGTCTGCATCTATCAAGGTGGCTGTTGCGCCGTTGCGACTGGCGTACGCAGCTAACGCAACAGCTAAATACGACGCACCAGCTCCGCCAACGGCCGGTACACATGCAACGATTGGTCCGACCTTTTCTGCAGGTGCCACGAGGTGCTCAATGAGCCAATCCCGTGATTGTGACAGTTGTGCCACATACATGGCACCTAGTTGCATTGCGTTCTGCCACGTTGCCGCACTAAGTTCCCCGTCGACAACCAGCACAATTTCAGGATGAGAAACGATAATGCCTTGCATTGCTTGATCTACAAAGATGCGATAAGCATTCCTGATTTCATCCTCGCGTGGATTTGAAGTGACAAGCAGTTCGGATTCTGTAACGGAAGTGAATTTCTCAAATTCGCTGATAATGCGTGGGTTCTGTGTAATGACAAGTGCGTGTGCCATTTTTTTCCTCTCTCGAGGTGTACTGCTACACCGTGACAGGAAAATAATTGTCGGCCCGAGGAATGTGGGTCTGCTTGGATTTGCGCCTGCGGATAAATGCGTACTGTTAATTTTCTAGGACGGGTTGCGTCTTGGTGAGTTCCTCACATGTAAGTGCGCCGCGCAACAAAGCACTGTTGTGCCAATCGATCCATTCCCGCATGCCAGTGAGAGTTCCACTTCGATATGCTCCCAATGCGCGAACATATGACGCGCGACCTAATAGATGCATTCCGAATTCTGGAATAGTCCACCCATGTTCATCCAATTCCCGCGATGCCATGACGAGACGCGGTGTCACGCGAGCGATCAAATACGAACCTCGTGTAAACGGACGCACCGTAGCCAACTCTGCGTGCGCAATTGCGGCAGTAAAAAGAGTCGGTAGTTGTGCGTCTTGGATAACCTCAACTAGCGAGTTGAGCCTGCCTTCGACAAACTCATGAGGGACTACGTCGCCGATGTGTAACGGATCTTCAACGACATCCGAATGCCGTGGTCGTCCACGTTCGGAATTTTCAGCTTCAATCATGGAGTGCAAACGAGCCCACACTTGAAGCGGTGTCCGCGCAAATATCGATGTTTGAACAACTGTTTCCGCCGTAATCATCAAACCCTTGTTTGCCAAATCACCCATGGGAGATGAGTCTGGTTCAACGAGAGGATCAACCGGCATCAACGCACCATCGAGAGCAGCATTCCCATACCCAGACATGCGTCGAAGGTACGGATCCCATGTGCTCGCATTGCGCAATAAAGTGCGATTCCACAGAAGCTGATCGATTCGCTTTAGAGTTTGCGAACAGCTCTCAGCTATTTCTACGTCGTTAACGAGCGAGAACAAAGCTTGATGCATCTAAATGGTGTCCGGGATTGTTGCGAGCCATTTTTTCAGGTGTGTAATTACTTCATCGGCGCGTTCTTCAGGTAGTAAGTGGCCGGCGTCATCAATGACGTGGAATTCTTTGTGTTCGCCAGCGAATTCCGTTGAATCCATAGCTGTCTCAATGAGGTAAGCGGCATCATTTGCGCCATGAATCTGAATCAATGGCATGGTTACTGCGTGATCCATATCGGAAGCGAAACGACGTCCATCCGCACGCGGCAAAGAGCGAATTGCCCAGCGGTGATACTCAAGTGAACAATGTGAGGTTTTACCAGCCTGGAATGCCTTGCGGTAATAGTTGCTCACATCAGTTGGCAAAACTGCAGGTGCCATCCATCCGTTCAACATATCGCCGACTGCACGAGCGTCATTTTTCACCAACGATCGTTCCGCAATCCATGGCGTTTGAAGGCCAACAACATACGCCATGGCCTTTGCTTGACTAGGACTGCTCACAATTGCTTTTCGCAATGTGTTGGGATGTGCACTGCTGATAATCCCCACGGCGCGGATGACTTGGGTCTGCAATGTTGCCGCGGTCCACGCAATCAATCCACCAAGTCCATGACCAATGACAATTGCTTCATGGAATCCCATTGCGCGGATGACTCCCGTAACGTCCGCTGCCAAAGTCCGCGGGTCATATCCGCGCGGTGGATGATCGGTGGCTCCATAGCCACGCATATCCAAAGCAGCGACTGTGAATCCCGACTCAGCCAACGGTCCTAAGAAATTGCGCCACAAATACCAGTTCGTCGGGAATCCGTGAAGTAACACAACGAGTGGGCCACTGCCTTGAACAGCTATGTGAAAACGAGAACCGTGGGCATGAATGGTGCGGTGTTCCCATTCCCCCGGGACAAGGATGACGTCCTTTGGGTTTACCGATTGCACGTGACTACTTATTCTCATCTCGAAGTGTGCGCAATGTTTCGGCCGTCGCAACGATAGAGGAGACCGTGCGGTTTGTCTTTGCCTTTTCAATTCGTTTGCGACCCATACCGACCAAAATGAAGGAAATTACCAAAAGCGTCAGAGCAACTATGAGGAACCCTGCCCACACTGGCAAGCCAGCTGCAGCAATGCCATACACGACCGCAAATAGGGAAAATATCGCGCCTAGCGATGCGAAGCCAACTGCGACCAAAAACATCACCGATGACTTCACAAGGTTGTTGATGCTTTCTTGGATTTCAAGTTTCGCTAGTTCGATGTGACCACGGATAAGTGCAGTGACATCATCCATGATTGAACTGATCATGGATGCCAGATTCTTGTCTTGATTCTCAGTCATAATGTCTCCCTATCCAATAGCGTAACGCGCGAAGTCGCTAATGAATAACTAGATTTTTGGTGCGCTGTATGCCCGAATTGCTAAGGTTCGTAGACCAATGACTGCGCTGGCAACAATAATGGCAACGCCGTTTGTCAAAACAATTGCAAACTTTGCGGTAGCCAGGCTCGCTGAATCATGCTCAAAAGTAACTTGGGTAATAAGCAAAGCCACAGTGAACCCAATACTTGCCAATGATCCCACGACCGCTACATCCCACCATGACAGTGACGGATTAAGGCTGCCGCGGGTGAAGCGCGCAGCAAGGAGCGCCGCCAAGATAACGCCAACTGGTTGGCCGACAATTAGACCGAGCATGATGCCTTGCGTCAAATGCGAATGAAGAGTGTCGCTTAATGTTGTGCCTGCGACGTTGACGCCAGCAGCAACTAGTGCAAAGAGTGGGACGCACACACCAGCAGTAACTGGACGAAGACGATGCTCACATAGGTCACCTGGCGATTCGATTTCGCCTTCGCGTTTTGTTACACGCATCAATAGGCCCATTGCAACACCGGCCACAGTGGCATGAATTCCGCTCTTGAACGTCATGTACCAGATAACTAATGCAAGTGGAATATAAATGACAAGCGACGACATTCCTCTCCGTTGAAGAATCGCAAAGATCACGAGCAGTCCGATTGCTACTAGGAAAAATTTCAGATGTAGATCGTCACTGTAAACAATGGCAATGACGGAAATTGCACCCAAATCATTGACAACCGCCAAAGTGAGCAGGAATGAGCGTAACTCGATAGGCAAACTACGCCCAACGACCGCAAGGACTGCCAGTGCGAAAGCAACATCCGTTGAGATTGGGATCCCCCATGCAGACTCTGCAGGAGTGCCGTGAGTGAAGGCAAGAAAAATAATTGCTGCACTCATCATTCCGCCAAGAGCCGCCGCCATAGGGACTGCGGCTAGTCGTGGATTTGAAAGTGTTCCGGTAACAATCTCATGTTTGAGTTCGACACCAACAACAAAGAAGAACAGTGCAAGCAAAAAATCTGCAGCCCACACACTGACAGACAGGTGAAGTCCAAGTTGTTGCGGGCCAACTTCAAACCCAGTCAGCGCGAAGTAGCTGTGTTGCCACCCCGAGTTAGCCCAAATCAGTGCGAAGAGTGCCGACACAAGGAGCAGCACGCCGCCAACAGTTTCATTGCGTAGTGCTTTGATCAGTCGCCGACGCTGGTTGCGTGGGACTGGTTGAAGTATCGGGCTCTCGGGCATCACTGTTTGAGAATACCCGAAGGGGTCTTAGTCCTCGTTAGGACCAGAATC
Source organism: Actinomycetota bacterium (assembly GCA_947452755.1). Lineage (GTDB taxonomy): Bacteria > Actinomycetota > Actinomycetes > S36-B12 > UBA5976 > UBA5976. The sequence goes on along the minus strand of CANGDT010000014.1, from coordinate 16,345 downwards.
AATACCTTGGCTAATCAGGTTCATGACTGTGGGATCCGCAAGAGTCGTGACATCCCCCATCGTGCGGTGTTCAGCCACATCGCGCAAAAGGCGTCGCATGATTTTTCCAGAACGAGTCTTCGGTAATTCAGCAACAATCATGATTTGTCGTGGCTTGGCGATGGCACCAATCTCTTTGGCAACATGGTCGCGCAAGATTTTAGCTACACCAGGTCCGTCCTCAGACCCTGAACGCAGAATAACAAAAGCAACAATTCCTTGGCCCGTGGTTTCATCGGAGGCGCCAACAACAGCGGCCTCAGCCACCATCGGATGCGACACTAACGCTGATTCGACTTCTGTTGTAGAAATTCGGTGACCAGAAACGTTCATCACGTCATCAACGCGACCAAGCAGCCAAATAGCGCCATCCTCATCCCACTTCGCACCGTCGCCCGCGAAATACATTCCGGAGAAACGTGACCAATAGGTTTCTTTGAAACGTTCGAGGTCGCCCCAAATGCCACGCAGCATGCCTGGCCATGGTTCAGTCAGAACGAGATAGCCGCCACTACCATTTCCAACAGCCTGCCCAGCGTCATCAAAAATTTCAGCGTTGATTCCTGGTAGCGGACCCATTGCAGAACCTGGCTTGCATCCTGTCACTCCAGGAAGCGGGCTAATCATGATGCCACCAGTTTCGGTTTGCCACCACGTGTCGACAATTGGAGTGTTGTTTCCGCCGATGGCTTCTCGGTACCACATCCACGCTTCTGGATTGATTGGTTCACCGACACTGCCAAGCAATCGAATACTAGATAGATCATGCTGCGCTGGGAATTCGTCTCCCCATTTCATAAATGTGCGGATTGCTGTTGGCGCGGTGTACAAAATGGTGACGCCATACTTTTCAACAATTTCCCACCAACGTGCTTTGTGTGGTGTATCCGGCGTGCCTTCGTACATCACCTGCGTTGCACCGTTTGCTAGCGGGCCATAAGTAATGTACGAGTGACCGGTAATCCAACCGACGTCAGCTGTGCACCAATACACATCGCTTTCTGGTTTGATGTCGAAGACAACTCGGTGTGTATACGCAGCTTGCGTTAAATAGCCACCAGTTGTGTGCAAGATTCCCTTTGGTTTTCCTGTAGTTCCAGATGTGTACAAAATAAAGAGTGGGTGCTCTGAATCAAATCCTTGTGCAACATGTGCCGTTGATTGCTTAAGAACTAGGTCGTCCCACCAAATATCAAGCGACTCATTCCAGTCCACATCTTGACCTGTGCGCTTAACAACAAGTACATGTTCAATCGTTGGCGATGCAGCGGCGGCCTCATCAACCGCTGGCTTCAAAGCAAAGGCGCTACCACGGCGAAAGCCACCATCAGAGGTAATAATCATTTTGGCTGAGGCATCTTCAATTCGACTTCGCAATGCTTCTGCTGAGAAGCCACCAAAAACTACTGAATGTGCAGCGCCAACGCGAGCACATGCCAACATTGCTACGACTGCCTCCGGAATCATTGGCATATAGATAGCGATGCGATCACCAGCAGTGATGCCGAGTTCCTCTAAACCATTTGCGGCCTGGCAAACCAGTTCCTGCAAATCCTTATATGTAATCGTTCGCGTATCGCCTGGCTCACCTTCAAAATGAATGGCTACCCGATCGCCATTGCCGGCAGCAACATGGCGATCAACACAGTTAACTGCGGCATTAATTTTTCCATCAACAAACCAACGCGAAACCGGAGCATCGGACCAGTCGAGAATTTCGCTCCATGGTTGTTCCCATTGCAAGTTGCTGGCTTGATCAGCCCAGAACTGCAACCGGTCAGCACGTGCAACGTCATACATTTCAGCCGTGGCGTTAGCTTGCGCTGCGAATTCAGCCGTCGGGGCGAATACACGATTCTCGGTCATTAAATTCGCTAATGCTTCGTCGCTCACGTCAATCCATCGCTTTCGTAAATTTCGGTTTGCCATGCAAAGTTGCTGGGCCGCTGCTGAATCAACGCTATCGCGCACTGTGAGTCTTTCGCAGACAAAATGGTGCTTACATGGAGTACGTAGAACGACCTAGAGATTTGAACATTTTCCCGTTTCTACTGCGTCTGTTCGCGTTTGCGCAGACTTCAGGCCTGGCAAAAATTCTTGTGGAGTCAATGCATAACCCGTTGTTGGATCGTTTGCAGATGCGGCAAAAACCAATCCGACAGCTTCGCCATTGCGTGTGAGTAGCGGTGCACCAGAGTCTCCCTGTCGAATAATCGAACGAAGGGAATAGATTTCGCGCGAAACAATTTTTGCGTTGTAAATATCTTTTCCGGTAGCAACTGAAACGCTGCGAACGCGAGCCGGAATAAACATCAAAGATTTACCGCCGGGGAAACCAGCAATTAGCAACGATGTGCCACGACCAACTTGTTGCCCGACCGGGATTGGCTCTGCCGGCAGCGACTTTGACCGCAGGATTGCCACGTCACGTTGGGGATCAAAATAGACCACGATTGCTGCATAGCTTCGACCCTTGCCCTGAATACGAACCACCGGATTCGTCACCCCCGCAACAACATGTGCGTTTGTAACAACTAGATGTGGTCCGGCCACAAATCCTGAACCCGTCAAACTTGTTTGGCAGTCTTTCGTATTGCCTTCAACACGAACAACTGAACCTAATACGTTGCGAATTTCAGGTAACGCAGACAGCGATGGGTCAGGCAATTCAACCTGTGGTGCGAGAATCCCACTGACTAAACCATCAGGTAAATGCGATTCTGAGACGTAACCACGAACCCATTCAATACCTGTGCGCACTTGCTCTGGTGCATGTGCATCTAACAACCTGATTACCCGCGACTCGCTCAATACTTTTGCCGCACTCGGCGACGGTCCACTCATAAATGTTGTGCCGATAAACCACACAACCAGTGACCACGTAAAAAATGAAAGAGCTGAGCCAAGTGCGCGATCGATGTAGTGCAACGGTTTCCATTTTAAGAACTTGCGTAACCGTCGACCGAAGACTGAACCTAATGCGCTACCTACGCTGAGGCCAAGCAGCATGAGCATCAAGTTGATGCCGGCTTGCGCGATAACGTTTTCATTTGTTGCGCCAAGGAATTGGTCAACGAGTTGACGTCCTATCCAGACGCCACCTAGCAAGCCCACAATTGAAAAAACGCTGACAAGTAAACCGCGCCGCCAACCCGTCCAGCATGCCAGCGCACCAATGGCGATAAGTGCGAGGTCGAGTGTCTGTGAATTCATGACGAACCGTTCATTTCACCAGGTATGTCGATGTCGACTACTCGTCCCGTATCCCAGTCGCGTGCCCAACCACCTAGATCCAACAAGGAAGAAAGCAGGGCGCCAGTAAAGCCCCAGATCACAAGCGAATCAATTTCAAACGCCGGTCCCAAAAATCCTGAGCGAGTACGCACTCTCACCCGATGCTGAGGGTCAGCAAGTCGATCCAATGCCAGTTGATGGATCGCTTGAGTCTCTTGCGAATCAGGTGCATCGAGAGTGTGGGGTGAATGCCACCAGCCCAGTATCGGAGTCACACGAAAACGCGAAGGGGGTAGCCATAACTGAGGCAATTCGCCAAATACTGTGACGGAATCTGGATCAAGTCCGGTCTCTTCCTGTGCTTCACGTAATGCAGTCCACGTTGGCGATTCATCGGTATCTTCTACTCGGCCACCGGGGAATGCTGGCTGGCCGGCATGGTCTTTCAGATGTGCCGAACGTTCAACAACAAGGACCTTGCCCAAATCCTCCGAAGTTTCACCTGGTCCGAAAAGCACCAAGACTGCGGCTTCCCGTGACTCATCGTCTGGCACCGCATGCCGCGACAATTGCTCGCGAGTGATCTCGGGTACTCGCTCGTGAAGTCCCTGCAACCACATTGGAAATGCATCGTGGGTTTTAGTCACCAGACTTCACCAACTTTGCTGCAATCTTTGGGTCCGTCGGGCCTTCACCGAACGATGGGCACCACTGCGCCATTGGACAGGCACCGCATGCTGGTCGTTGTGAATGACAAATACGGCGACCGAAGAAAATTAGGCGATGATTGAGCATCGTCCAATCCTTTTTCTCAAAGAGTTCCATCAAATCGAATTCCACTTTGACGGGATCTGTATTTGTCGTCCAGCCCAGTCGGCGTGCAATTCGACCCACATGTGTATCGACAGTAATTCCCGGAACTCCGAAAGCATTACCAAGCACAACGTTGGCCGTCTTACGACCAGCGCCGGGAAGCTTCACTAGTTCTTTGAGGGTGCGCGGCACTTCGCCATTGTGATCTTGAAGTATGGCCATAGCCAGACCCTGTATCGACGCTGCCTTGTTTCGAAAAAATCCAGTGGAACGAATGAGGTCTTCGATTTTTTCCCGCGGAGCACTGGCAAGCGCCTGCGCATCGGGATACGCCTTGAATAGAACTGGAGTCACTTGGTTCACGCGCTTATCCGTGCATTGCGCCGACAAAACCGTGGCAACCAAAAGTTGCAAGGGGTTTTCATAGTCCAGCTCACAGCGTGCATCAGGAAAAACGACGCCAAGTTCGCGATTTATTTTGCGCGCACGTCGAACCAATGCTGTTCGAGATTCGGCCGTGGTCACACCACTAGCCTAAGTTGCTTTAGCGTGCGCGCTTTCCAAGACGTTCCACGTCAAGAAGTTCAACAGAACGTGTCTCTAGACGAATCCAACCGCGACTGGCAAAGTCAGCCAAAGCCTTATTGACGGTCTCGCGAGAAGCACCCACGAGTTGCGCCAGTTCTTCCTGGGTGAGGTCGTGATGAACATGCAATCCCTCAACACCAGCAGTACCGAACTTTTCGCCAAGTTCCAAAAGTGCTTTAGCTACACGTCCCGGTACGTCAGCGAAAACCAAATCTGACATCGTTTCGTTGGTGCGACGTAGACGATGCGCAAGTGCCTGAAGAAGAGCCTGTGCAACTTCCGGCCTACCCGCTAGCCAAGGTCGTAAGTCATTGTTGCCAAGACCTAGTACTTGAGCATCAGTGACGGCGATTGCAGTTGATGTGCGCGGCCCGGGATCAAAAAGTGAAAGCTCACCGAACATGTCGCCAGGACCGAGCACCATCAGCACAGATTCGCGGCCATCACCAGATGCGTGGCTTAGTTTGATTTTTCCACCAGTGACAACGTAGAGGCGGTCTCCTGGTTGACCTTCTTCAAAAAGTACTTGTCCCTTTTTCAATGACTGAGGAACCATGCTTGTGCGAAGTGCGTCCGCAGCCTCGTTATCAAGCGCCGAGAACAACGGCGTGCGATGCAAGTTATCGTCCATGACCACATTGTCCTTTCGTAATTGCGCTTGTAGTTGATATTACAAAATAGCGGAGATTAATCTGCTACTTCGACAATTACTTCAACTTCAACTGGAGCATTGATAGGAAGTGCTGCAACACCAACGGCTGAACGTGCATGGATGCCTGCATCGCCAAAGGCTAGGCCAAAGGTTTCGCTCGCACCATTAATAACTGCTGGCTGAGCAGTGAAACCTGGGGCGCTTGCTACGAAGCCGACAACTTTAACGACGCGCACAACTTTGTCCAGGTCGCCGATGACTGACTTGATAGCAGCGATTGCATTGAGAGCGGCCTGTTGGGCACACACTTTGGCAGTTGCTTCATCAACATCTGAACCAACGAGTCCCGTTGCTAGAAGTGTGCCTTCGACTGAAGGAAGTTGACCGGAAGTAAAAATAAGGTTGCCAGTGCGAACTGCTGGAATGTAGGCAGCTACTGGAATAGCAACGGCTGGAACTGCATGGCCGGCTTCGGTGAGACGTGCTTCAACTGAACTCATGTCAACTCAATTCTTTGGGCGTTTGAAATATGCAACTAAGTTTTCGGAATTTAGACCTGGGATAACTGCGACAAGCTCCCAACCATCTTCGCCGAAATTGTCAAGGATCGCTTTGGTGTTATGCACGAGAAGCGGCGCAGTGAGATATTCCCATTTGGTCATAATTGGACTCTACGACAACCGAGTGTTCAATGCGAATGTGGGTATTGACTTAGCGCTGAAACCCTGTTTGAGCACGAAGTTTAAGAGTTGCTTACGAATGCAACTGGATCAAGGCGGTCGTAATCTTTACGGGCTGCCATAAGAAGATCACGCCACGAAGTCACGTTCGAGCGTCGGCGCAGCAATGCGCGACGTTCACGTTCGGTCATACCGCCCCACACACCAAATTCAATTTCATTATCAAGTGCGTCAGCAAGACATTCCGTGCGGACTGAGCATCCTGCACAAATAACCTTTACCCGGTTTTGTGCTGCGCCCTGAACGAAGAGCAAATCTGGATCTGTGTTACGACAAGCCGCGTTGCGACTCCATTCGGCATCCCACATAAACGTTCGTCAATCTCCTTGAAGCGAAAGCATGAGCGGTGTCGGCTCGGCTTTGTTTAAAAGTGCTTAGGCTAACTATTGACGGGCAGATACCAATATGTCAATACGTGCAAATCGCAATTCTGCGCCAAAGATGTGGGCGTCGGAAAGCCTAGAACCTTTGGTACACATAGGGATTCATAAATTTGCGTTGGTCAAGTGGCATTCACTCGCAGGATTACGATTGAACAACTATGTCAAACGCGTCGAGGGAACAAGGTTTGAGCGGGTCACAGCTCGTGTCCCGCTTTATTGTGTTCTCCGCGATTGCAGGACTCTTGGCCGCATTCGCTGCTTTACCTGTCATTGGATCAGTTGGCCTTGCCACAAGAAACAGCGTCCGCGGTTTCCAATCGCTTCCATCTGATCTCACTCAAGTTCCATTGCCTCAACAAAACAAGATTGTGGATATTCACGGCACAACCATCGCTACCCTCTTTGCCGAAAACCGTATTGAAGTTCCTATCGAACAAATTTCGCCGCTGTTACAACAGGCGGCTATCTCTATCGAAGATCAACGTTTCCTTCAACATGCTGGGATTGATTTCCGCGGCACGCTGCGTGCTGCCTTATCTACTGGTTCAGGTTCGCAGGTGCAGGGCGGATCGACAATCACCCAGCAGTACGTAAAACAGATTTTGTTTACTGCCGCGACGACCCAAGACGAACGTGAAGCAGCAACGTCTCGGTCTTTGATGCGCAAGATTCGTGAAGCACGATACGCAATCGCGTTAGAAAACAAACTTTCAAAGAAACAGATTCTTGAGGGATATCTGAACATTGCTTATTTCGGAGCCGGTTCGTATGGTGCCGAGGTTGCTTCACGTCGGTACTTCTCCACCCATGCCAAGGATCTCACGCTCACCCAGGCTGCAACTCTTGCGGGACTTGTTCAAAACCCATCACGATACGACCCGACACGGTTCCCCGAAGCTGCGACGAATCGACGTAATGACGTGTTGCAATCCATGGTTCGGGCTGGGTTCATTACGCAAACCCTGGCAACGAAAGCGTCAGCGGTTCCAATAAGTGTTGACTTAAACCCAGCCACTTTGCCTAATGGCTGCACTGCTTCGGTGGCCCCGTACTTCTGTGATTACGTCTTAACTGAGCTGCGCACTAATCCAGTATTTGGTGCAACACCGGAAGCACGAGAGCACCTCCTGGACATCGGTGGACTTGTTATTCGTACGACCTTGGATCTCACTGCACAAAATGCCGCCCAAAAAGCAGTGGATGAGCGGATACCTGCGAAAGATCCGAGTGGCAAAGCAGCAGCCATCACAATGATTCGTCCAGGCACTGGAGAAATTGTCGCGATGGCCCAAGATCGCACGTGGGGATCTGGGCTGGGTAAGACAACTGTGAATTACAACGCTCCCCTTGATCACAACGGAACTGTGGGTTTCCAGGCTGGATCAACTTTCAAAGCTTTTACTTTGGCAGCTGCTCTTGACCAAGGCGAAAGTCCTTACACAGTAATTAACTCTCCGTATCACAAAGTGTTTACAAAATTTGTTGACTGTAAATCGGCCGCACAATTGCCGCCGTACGAAGTGAAGAATTCAACGTCGTCCGGCGCATTCAATATGTTGAGTGGCGCTGCTTATTCAGTTAATACTTTCTTTGTTGGCCTTGAAGAGAAGATTGGTTTGTGCGGTGCACCAGCAATGGCCAAGGCCATGGGGGTCAAAGGCGGCAACGGAAAAGATCTTGCGACTTATCCGTGTTTCACACTTGGCTGCTTTGACGTGACTACACGCGACATGGCCGGCGCAATGGCTACTCTCGCTGCGCATGGCACGCACTGCAATCCGATTGCTATTGACGCAGTTTTTGATCGCTACAACAAACCGCTTCCAGTTCCCCGCGCAGAATGCAAACGTGTGATGCGAGAGAACGTCGCCGATAGTGTGACAGCAATTTTGGCCGGAGTAATTGATGGGCCACTGCAAGGACGGACTGGCAAAGTGATGTACTTTGGCCGACCTGCCGCTGGAAAAACTGGAACCACTGACAGTTCTGCAGCCGTGTGGTTCGTTGGTTACACACCCGACCTTGCTGCCGCAACATGGGTTGGCGATCCTCGTGGAGGTCAATCACATCCGATGAAAAACATCGTGATTAACGGCACTTACTACTCACAGGTATTTGGTTCACTCATGCCTGGACCTATTTGGCGTGAAGCCATGAGTGGGGCACTCACTGGGACACCAGAAACTCCGTGGAAGCTCAACACCTTGTTCGGCCTCAATGCTGGTGGTTTTGGAAATGACACAGGTGCGCATGTCGGATCCAACGACCCATGCGTTGGTTTAACCGGTGTGGACCTGACAGTGTGCCACATAGCGAACCCGTCGCCATCTGCATCTCCAAGTGTGAAACCTAGTAAGTCGCCAAGTGCCAAGCCAAAGCCATCAAAGGCGACAGCGGTCCCTACTGAATCTTCCACTGCAACAACGACTCATTAAGTGTTTAGTATCGCCTGTTGATGAAGTGGTGAGTAGTTCTGCGACAATGAAGGCATGACTTCACTTAAAGAACAATTGCACGCCGATTTAACCGTTGCGATTCGCGCAAAGGATTCCATTTCCTCAGGAACATTGCGTATGGTTCTTGCCGCCATAACAAACGAAGAGGTCGCCGGCAAGGTTGCCCGTGAACTCACTGACCAAGATGTCGTTACAGTCCTAACCCGTGAAGCAAAAAAACGCCGCGAGGCAGCCACTGCTTATGATGACGCAAAGCGTCCGGAGCTAGCCGACAAAGAGCGTGCCGAATTGGCAATCATTCAGGGCTACCTCCCTGAAGCGCTTTCCACTGATGAAATTACTCAAATAATTCAGAAGGCCATTGCCGAATCAGGTGCACAAGGTCCTAGCGGAATGGGTGCAGTCATGAAGTTAGTGACGCCACAGGTAGCTGGTCGCGCGGACGGCAGCGAAGTCGCTGCCCTTGTTAAGACTCTGCTCGCCTCCGCCTAACACTCCCGACGCAAGGTACTCCCGACGCAAGGTACTCCCGACAGGATGTTCACCTCCAACGGCAATGTTGATTGCAGTGCGCGATGTTCACTGCAGTGCGCGTAGTCTGACACCATGAGCGCGCAGCACAGCACCAAAGTTGCGCTTGGCCTTTTGACTATGTACATCGCATGGGGCACGACATACATTGCGATCGCTTACACAATTGAAACGATGCCATCGGAATATTCAATGGCAAGCCGATTCGCCTTTGCTGGTATTTTGCTTGGGTTAGGAATCGCTGTGCGTTCCGGATTCAGTGAGTTTCGAATTACCGCTCGCCAATTGATGAGTGCCACCACACTGGGTACTTTGCTTCTTGCTGTTGGTTTGGGCAATCTTTCAATCGCGGAAAAAGTTGTACCAGTCGGTGTAAGTTCCCTCATCGTTGCGGCAATGCCGTTGTGGACTGCCTTTTTTCGCACAGTCACAAATGATCGCCCCAGTGCAAAAACTATTTTTGGTCTTGTAGCAGGATTTATTGGCATCGGTTTGATTCTGCTACCTGGTCATACAGTGGCTCGTCCTCACTCCGAAGGTATGAACGTTAACTTTTGGATGTTCATGATTTTGCTTGGCAATGTCAGTTGGGCCTTTGGGTCATTCATCACTCCTCGCCTGGACACTCCTAAGAATCCGCTTGTGCTGAGTACCTACGAAATGCTGATTGCTAGCGTTGTCCTCTTTATTGCCGGCACCGTGCGCCATGAATCATTTGGTGCGCTGTTGGACGCTTCAACCCGATCAAAACTTGGCTGGTTGTATTTAGTAGTTATTGGTTCGCTTGTTGGATACACAACCTTCACTTGGCTTCTTGGTAACGCACCCATTTCATTGGTGTCTACCTACGCCTATGTCAACCCTGTCGTTGCAGTTGGACTCAGCATGTTGTTATTTCATGAAAAGTTGACAACAACAATCATCATTGGCGGCACGTTAGTTGTTGCTAGCGTCGCATTGGTTGTTCGATCAGAAAGCGTTAAGAGTCCAGCTCTTTAAGTAAAACTAAAATGCGTTCAAGGGGTTCTTGTTCGCCAATGGAAATCCGAACACCTTCGCCAAAGAATGGGCGCACTGAAACTGCTTGCTGTTCGCACAAGGTCGCAAAGTGTTCAGTGTGCTGGCCCAGGGGCAACCACACAAAGTTCGCCTGACTTGACAAGTAACTGATGCCTAATTCATCGAGGTTGTCAGTGAACCAGGCGCGGCGCGCAACAAGTTCGTTGACTCGTGTAAGTAATTCATCCTCAGCATTTAAAGATGCAATCGCTGCGGCCTCCGCGATAGAGGACACACCAAAAGGAACGGCCGTCATTCGTACAGCCTGTGCAACATTTTCTGGTCCAATAAAGAAACCGACTCGCAGTGCGGCCAGACCGTAAGCCTTTGAAAAAGTGCGAAGAACACCAACATTTGTATGTTCGCGGAAACATTTCATTCCATCGACCGCAGAATTATCGCAATTGAATTCAACGTAAGCCTCGTCAACGACGACAAGTATGTGCGACGGGACCTTGGCTAAGAAGTGATCCATTTCTTCTTGCGTGACAATCGTGCCCGTTGGATTATTTGGAGTGCACACAAAAATTAGTCGCGTGCGATCAGTGATGGCAGCCAACATTGCATCGAGATCATGTCCGCCATCGGCACGTAATGGAACTTGTACGGACATAGCGCCAGCAATCTTGGCAATGATTGGATAGGCCTCAAATGATCGCCAAGCAAAAATAATTTCATCGCCTGCATCAGCGGTGGACTGAACAAGTTGTTGACACACACCAACGGATCCTGTGCCAACACCAATGTGTTGTGGTGCCACATCAAAACGTGTTGCTAAAGCTTCAACCAAACGGGTGCTGAATGGATCCGGGTACCGATGAATTTCGGCGGCCGCCTCGGCAATTGCTTTCAGAACCGACGGTAACGGCACATTGGGGTTTTCATTGCTTGAAAGCTTGAAGGGCGCAAGGGCTCCTGTACCAGAGACTTTTTTACCTGCTTTGTAGGCTGGCAGCTCACTTATTGAGGGCCTCACTCGTGGTTCGTTGATCACGGGACGAGCCTACGCGTAACTGCCAGCACAGTGACATCATCCTTATCCCAGGTCGCACTTACTTCTCGGGCAGAATGTGAAATCTGTTCGCCGACCTCTTCTGGGTCCATCGCCAGAGCTAGAGTGCTCACCATCTTTTCTAGACCAGCAATTCCCAACTCAACGCCGTTGTTATCGCGAGATTCAATAAGACCATCAGAGACAACAACAAGTCTGCTTCCCTCAGGTAAGTGCGCACTGTGGGTCACCCAGGCACTACCCAGGGCGCCTAAGACTGGTCCCGAACTCTCTAATCGCTGAATTCCCGCCTGAGTTTGGAGTAAAGCGGCTGGGTGACCGGCGTTTATCCAGATCATCGGGTGGTTTACATCATCAGGAATGACGGCAACGAAAGCGCTTGCTAATAGTGAATCCACCGATGACAAATCGTCAGAAATGCGCCTCAGCAACTGATCCATTGGCACGCCACTTGCTAGACCCGCGTTCAAAACTGATTTGATTTGTAACCCTGTTACTCCCGCTTGCGGACCGTGACCCATCACATCAACAAGTGCGATACCCACTCCACCCGGAACGTCAATGCAATCCCACCAGTCACCTGCAATCATTCCGCTCGCTGGGCGGGTAAATCCAGCAACGTTGATGCTGTCATGCACACCTTCGAGTCGTGTTGCTGTGAGTGCGCCGCGCACATGTGACACGAGTGGGGCGTTATCGGCTATCCCCTGTTCGGCTTCGCGAGTGCGGTCAATCTGGGCCACCAAGCTGCGTCGCATATTTTCTGCATCTTGGGCGGCGCGCGAAATTTCTACTGGCATGGATACTTCGATAATTTGGTGAATGTCGCCACTGGCAACCGCACGAAGTTCGTTGCGTAATTCTTCTAGTGGATTAATAACGTATCGCTCCAGATAAACCCACACCAACACAACTACGCCAATGAGCACGAGCGCCGCACTAATGAATGCACCGAGCATCTCGCTAAAGAGTGCATCTGAAACTGAACCTTCGTTAAGTTTCAGATGCCGAACATTGAGGCGGAATACCCAATAGCTTGACAACACACCAGCGGTCGCTAAAACAGCAACCAAAATTTGTAAGCGGCGGCGAAGAGTCACCCTCTTACTTTAAGCCTTACGAAGCAACTAGCTCTTGAATCGCGATCTCGAAGAGTTCCGTATGGCGCTTCACATCATCAAGTGATGTTGATGGGCACATCAGCGCCATGTTGTGGAACGGCGTCATCAAAATTCCGCGGTTGCACATGTACAGGTGCATGTATTCATCGAGTTCGTCATCGCTCTTTGCGGCCGACTCTGATCCGTTCACGGGAGCTGGACTTGTAAAGCGATACTCCGCCCGTGCACCTAACTGTGAAATGCTCCATGGCACGTCATAGCGAATAAGAATGTCATTCACGTCTTGTGTGTATGTGGTGCACAACGCAATCATTTCTTCAAACGCCTGGTCAGTGAGTACCTCACCCAAAGTTGCGCGAATAGCCGCCATCGAAAGCGAGTTACCTGCAAGTGTTCCACCAACACCGCCTACATCAACAAGGTCAGCTTCACGATGTGACTGGATTGCCTGAGCAACCTCGAGAGAAAGTCCATAAGCCCCCGACGGAATGCCAGCACCAATTGATTTACCAATAATAAAAATGTCAGGCTGAAGTCCATCACGCAAAGTCATGCCACCAGGACCAGCTGAAATTGTGTGCGTCTCATCAATCATCAACAGCGCACCATATCTAGTTGCGAGCTCTCGCAAGCCTTCAAGGAAACCAGGCTCGGGTAAAACAATGCCGATGTTGGTTAAGGCAGGTTCGGTCAGAATCGCAGCCACGTCACCTTCGGCCAGTGCCCGCTCAACGGCCGCTAGGTCATTAAATTCCACAACGCGTGTGGTGGCATCCAAAGCCACAGGCGGTGCCACGTTTCCAGGTCGCGCTACTGCCTGACCATCAGGTCCCGGTACAGCAAAGGCTTCATCGACTGAGCCGTGATAGCAATATGCAAAAACTAGAATCTTTGATTTTCCGGTCGCTAATCGCGCCAATCGGATTGCCCAACGGTTGGCATCCGTTGCAGTCAACGTAAACGACCAAAGTGGGAGCCCGAATCTACGGGTAAGTTCTGCGCCAACCCATTGGGCATCTGCCGTTGGAAGCATCGTGGTGATGCCACCGTCGTCAACCATGCGTTTAACAATGGCCTTGGTGCTTGCATCTGGCGAGTGGCCAGCCATCGCGCCTGTGTCGCCGAGCGCGAAGTCAATATATGTGTGGCCGTCCACGTCGGTAATTCGGTTGCCGTGCGCTGTCTGAAGATAAAGAGGAAATCCGCCCGACCATTTGTTCATCCAGGTCATCGGAACGCCACCGAAAAGATTGTCTGCCTGGGCATATAACGCAGCAGACTTTGGATTGTTTGCCGCGTAAGTCTCACGTTCACGAACTAGAAGTTCAGCTAAACGTGCTCGATCGATCTTTGTTCCAGTGGTGGACACAATTGCTCCTCAGATGCGGCGTTGAATCTAGGTTAATTGTGCCCTAGGTGTTGGCCATGTCTGCGAAGCGACTGTAGTGACCTTGGAACGCCACACTAATTGTGTCCGTAGGACCGTTGCGGTGCTTGGCCAAAATGAAGTCTGCCTCACCGGCTCGTGTTGATTCACGTTCGTAGGCGTCTTCACGGTGCAACAAAATAACCATGTCGGCATCCTGTTCCAGGGAGCCTGATTCACGTAGGTCAGAGAGCATTGGGCGCTTGTCTTGACGTTGTTCAGCGCCACGATTCAGCTGGCTTAATGCCACCACAGGAATATCGAGTTCTTTTGCGAGCAATTTCAGCGATCGTGAAAATTCTGAAACTTCTACTTGGCGACTTTCAACTTTGCGACCACTAGACATCAACTGCAGGTAATCAATGACAAGTAATTTCAGATCGAATCGTTGCTTAAGTCGACGTGCTTTCGCGCGGATTTCCATCATCGTCATGTTTGGTGAGTCATCGATGAATAACGGGGCTTCGCTAACCTGACCCATCTTCTTTGCCAATCGATCCCAATCCGCTTCGCCAAGTGTTCCCGCGCGCATGTGGTTCAACGCCACGCTGGCTTCAGCGCTGAGAAGACGCATGACGATTTCGTTGCGGCTCATTTCAAGAGAGAAAATTGCCGAGGTCATGCCGTTCTTGATACTTGCAGAACGCGCTAGATCCAAACCAAGTGTTGACTTTCCCATTGCAGGTCGGGCCGCCACGATGACGAATTGTCCACCATGTAAACCGTGAGTCACTTCATCAAGGCGTGCGAATCCTGTTGGTACACCTGAAAGTGCGCCACCATGACTTTCGATTGCTTCGATTTCTTCCAACGCGATTGGCATGATTTCCGAAAGTGGTGCGTAGTCCTCGGAAGTGCGTCGCGATGTAACTTCATAAACTTCCGCTTGTGCACGATCAACGAGCAAGTCCACTTCAGCGTCGCCGCTGTAACCCATCTGTGCGATGCGCGTACCAGCTTCAACCAAGCGGCGAAGGATTGCACTTTCTGTAACGATGCGTGCGTAATAAGAGGCGTTTGCTGCGGTTGGCACGCTAGCAACAAGTGTGTGTAGGTAAGCGGCGCCGCCAACGTTGGACAGTGCACCTTGCTTTGTTAAATAGTTCGAAATTGTGATTGCATCAGCCGGTTCGCCACGGCCATAAATGTCGAGGATTGCGCCGTAAATTGTTGCGTGAGCTGGTTTGTAAAAATCTACTTCGCGAAGTGTTTCAATAACATCTGCGATTGCGTCTTTGCTGAGCAGCATTGCACCCAAAACAGATTGTTCGGAAGCCAGATCTTGTGGCGGGACAAGGGCTTGATTGTCTTGAGCATTTCGTGGAAATTCAGCAACGCTCATTACGGCAATCTCACCTTTCGTTTGTCGTGCACACATCGAGCTCGTGTGGTGCAGTTGTTTGGTAGGAATCTGGCCTAAAAGCCAGGCCTTTCCTCACACTTTGACTGTAAAGGTCCACGCTGACATGGACAATCTTTCCTGTGGATAACTATGGGGACAAAGTGGGGAAAACGCCGTATCTATTGGGTATTGCGTTGGGGACAACCTGTGCAGTCGATGCCTTCAGTGCCAAAATCCCTTGATTTTATTGAGATATTCTGTGCACACCCTGTGGGCAAAAAGAATATTTCTGCCACTAAGCGTCCGCAGCAACAAGTCCATCCTGCTCGGCGGTCAGATGCCGGCGTAACCGCAAACTGAGCACGCCAGCCACACCCAAACCAACGACAATCAAAGCAATCCACTGTCGATACCACGCATGCTCAAGCATTAGTCCAGAAATAATCGGACCCAGTGCCCCCGCTGCAACCCACGTCAACCCATCCACTGCGTTGTAGCGACCACGCAGATGCTCCGGTGCGAGATCGTTTGTCAAAGTCGGTCCAACCGACGACCAAATCATTTCCCCACACGCAAAAATCACCATGCCGAAAGCTGCAAGTTCAAAAGTGACCTGAGGGTAATTCATACCGACTCCAACAAACAACCATGAAACGGCAAACAACACAGCAACAACAGTGAGCAGGCGAGTACGACTACGACCTTCAAGTCGATTAAGCACAAAGACCTGACCAATCACAATGACAGCAGTGTTAAATGCCCAAATAGGACCAAGCATTTTGACCGACAGTCCGCCATAAGTAGTGAGCAACGCAGGCAGGCCAGCATCAAGTGAGGCATACCCAAAGAGCATCAAAAAGAATTTTGCAAAAGCAAGACGCATAAAACGTGAATCGCGCGCGACCTCGCGATAGCCCCCATCTGCATCCTTTTCCTCCTGCGTGCGCTC
>CANGDT010000013.1 GCA_947452755.1 Actinomycetota bacterium | reverse complement strand
TGACCCACAATTACCGAAGCACCGCACCAATTGTGAAGGTTGCTAATCAAGTATCGGTTCGTGATTCCAAAAATTCTCTTCAACTCACATCCGTGCGCGGGAAAGGTCCAGACGTCTCACTGGATGAATATTCATGTGATGAAGACGAGGCTGATCAGATTGCCGGTCAGATCCGTGCATTAGTTGACACTGGTGTCGCTCCTCGAGATATTGCAATTCTCTACCGCATTAATTCTCAGTCTGAAAATTTCGAAGCGGCACTGTCGGCTCGGAATATTCCTTTCACGCTTCGTGGTGCTGAGCGATTTTTTGAACGGCCTGAAGTAAAGACCGCACTATTGAACTTGCGCGCTGGCACACATGTCGGTAGCGACAAGGGATTAGGTGCAACTGTGCGCGACATTCTCTCTTCGGTTGGCTGGAAATCTGTAGCACCAGAGGGCCGCGCGCAATTGGAATCGTGGGAATCACTGAACACACTGGTTGAACTTGCTGATGACGCGATGGTTGCAAAACCGGATGCCACTCTTGTGGATTTCGTACAACTGATTGACAAGCGCAGCGAGATGGAATTTGCACCGAGTGCCAATGCGGTGACACTCGCGTCAATCCACGCAGCCAAAGGTCTTGAGTGGGAGGCGGTTTTCATCGCGGGACTCAGCGAAGGGTTGTTGCCCATCACCCATGCGAAGACTGCTTCGGACTTTGCGGAAGAACGCAGACTGTTGTACGTCGCAATTACTCGCGCCCGCACGTATCTGCGGATGTCATGGTCGAAATCACGTCATCGTGATGGCAAAGGGAACCGAATCGAGTCGACACTCTTGCGCGACATCACGATCTAGTCAGGCTAGATGCCTGCGGTTGTTGCAAAGCCTGGAACGTAACGTTCAAACTCATCGCGCACAGAAAATTCTGCACCCAACTGGCACAGCACACCGATGCTGCCAAGCCACACGCGATGGATCATTAAGTAACTTGGTGGCAAGTTGATTTTCAGACCCACAGCCCAATCGGGATTACGTGGATCACTCGTGCGACTAAATTGTTCGCGAATCCATTCCCGGCTGTGTTTAAAAGTTGCTCCCTGCGCAGGCTCTGTGAAAGGGCCGAGGTAGGCCAACAATGACTGCGGATTCATTTCAATTCCTGGCCGAATGAATCCCTCTTCACGCAAACCATTCATCACAGTTTCTGGGTCACCACCCATAGCAATTTTCAAAAGAGTGCCCATCGCCGTTGGCAAACCGTCTGGAAGTTCAGCCGATGCACCAAAGTCAAGAATGGCTAGGCGTCCGTCAGGCATGATTCGAAAATTACCTGGATGTGGATCTGCGTGGAGTAGTCCCGCTGTTTCTGGACCAGAGAGCAAGAAACGCAAATACAGCTGTCCGTAGTAGTCACGTTCCGCTTGCGTTCCAGTTTCGATGATCCGGGCAAGTGATTTTCCCTCAACCCATTCGGTAATCAGGACATTCTCGGCCGCTGACAGCACGTGAGGGATGAAGTAATCAGGATGGCCGTCGTAGGCTGCTGCAAAACGTCGCTGGAATTTTGATTCCTGAAGGTAATCGAGCTCTTCGGAAATTCGCAGTTTCAATTCGGCAGTGAGTGCCTTGATATCGATTCCTGGTAGGAATCCACTCATCAGGCGTCCCATGCGCGACACTTGATTGAGGTCGGCCATTACTGCGCCAGCAGCGCCTGGGTATTGAACCTTGACTGCAACTTCGCGACCATCGTGCCAGGTGGCTCGATGTACCTGACCGATGGATGCTGCTGCGACAGGCGTTTCGTTAAATACTGAAAACCGATCGCGCCAATTCGCACCAAGGCTGACTGTCAACACTTCGTTGACCGATTCAAATGGCATCGGTGGGGCGGAGTCCTGCAGCTTTGTGAGTGATTCGCGGTAGGGGGCTGACACATCTTCAGGGAGCACAGATTCAAAAACGCTGAGGGCCTGCCCAAATTTCATTGCCCCGCCCTTGAGCGATCCCAGCACAGAGAAAATCTGCTCTGCAGTTTTTTGTTGTGCTTCAGCTATGGTATCGGGAGTCTGGGTGCCGGTCATGCGTCGACCAAGTCCCTTTGCGCGGCGTCCAGCGTGGGCTAGCGGAACTGCTGCCATGCGGGCAGTGCGCTTTGCGGAACTTGATGACAATTCATTCACACTTCATTGTCATACGGTCCTGTCCCAGGCGCATCCGCAGGAAGCATGAAAGTGAGTAAGCGAACATTGCGGAACGAGTTCGTGTTCATGAAGCTGCCACACTTGGCCCGTATCGGGCGGAAGTGTCCGCTCGCGGAAATCATCAGATGAGGGCATTGTTCGGGGCGTTCCGTAATCCACCCACTGAGTCACGATGCCCACCGTCAATTGTGCGGTGCCAACAAGCAGGGAACTAGTGACTCGATCTTGGGTCGGTCGGTCAATCAATTGCGGCATGACTGTGGCCCAGCCGGGGTCTTGATCAATGTGGTGGTGTGTGGTGCAACGAATGCATGGCTGTTCGCCTGGAGTGATGACGGACGTGATTCGGGCAACTCCGCTTGCGGCGGCGACCATCATGTGTGGGGTTTCGGCAGCCAGCCACCTATCGCCAAGAAGCGGATTGAACCATGGCCAGTCTGCAGTTTGATCGGGAACCACAATGACCAATCGTCGAGTGGCGTGCAGCGCAGGAAGGTGCCCGCGCACTGATTGACGGTGAACACGGTTGATTAATGCATTTGCAACAAAATCGCGGCGGATTCCGATGTCGACTCGACTTGCGCCCCAGGGTGAGACGTCTTCCCATGATGTGAGGCGATTGTCCCGAACTTGAATATGCGCAAATCCCGATACGGATAGGAGCACGCCTATCAATGTGCCAAGGCGCCCGGCTCCGTCAATGACGATTTCAATTTGGGAACGTAATTCATATTTCTCTCGATTGCTGTGCACTTCGCGTTGGGCATTTACTTGGTGTGAGTATTCGAGCATCGCAATTGAGTCAGGCATTGAGGTGGGATCGATGGCAACGAGGGTTCCTGCGGCTATCAAGTTTTCGATTGTGCGATGCGCGGAGTGAGTGTCCAGCCCAGATGTCGAGGCAATTTCGAGTAGTTCACCGAGTGAATGCTGGCCTTGGCATCGCGAAAGAATTTCTTGAGCAAATTGGCTTCCGACAATCAGTGACTGTTGCGGTGAGATGCCAATCTGCACTTCTGTTGAACTGCGCTGGAGTATCGGAACTCCGGGGGCTAGCAATAATGTGTGCTTCGTGTTTGATTGGTGGGCAAGTGTCATTGCTCAAGAGTGAGTTGTCGGACATGTGTGTTTCGTGGGCAGTCCACAATCTTTGTGTGTTAGCGGTGAGCAGATAGGGCATGTGGCGCTTGTGAACTTGTGACCGTTATGCACAGAATGTGGGTAAGAAAAAACTTTTCATCCACATGTCCACAGTTGAAAATGCCCTGCGGTGTATAGGTTTTTACTTCGAGTTCACCTTCATGTCCACAAGTTACACACTGCTCGTCCCCAGATATATGCACACCTTTCCCCACGTAATCCCCAGCCTGTCCACAAGCACTCAAAACAAATTCACAATCGCGTTGAAAGTTGTTGATTAACACTCTAAGTTCGTTCAGGTTGAAGCTCTCGAGATAACGAGCCGACGTTCGCAAGGGGAAGGCGGACGCGCGAGCACGCGCCTCGAGAGCTTCACTTTTTGTTTGTGGCATCCTTAACGAGTGAGCACCCAGGGATCATTCTTCGACGACGAGTCGACCTTTTCTGCTGAAGCTCTCATTAAAGAGTTCGATGCGGCCGAAGAATCACTCGCACTCAAATCACCAGGCGTCAACGATGCAATTTTTTCACTCGACGATCCAGACATCGCTGCCATTGTTGCATTCGATGAAGTCATCTCTGCAGCAGAAATCGATGCTGCAACAAGTGATGCTGCAACAAGTGATGCTGCACCCGTTGTCGAAGTGCGCCGAAGTAGCCGTCGACGCAAATCAGTAACTGCATTTCGCGAACACGGCAAAATTGTCGTCGTCGCTCCGGCACGCATGAGCAAGTCACTCGTGAGCGAATACGTTGATGAATTAGTAGAGCGCATTATTCAGCGCGATGAACGAGCCGCTTCTCTCGGTGATCTCGCGGCTCGAGCTCGGGAACTCAGCCTGAAGTACCTTGAGCGCGATGTTTTTCAAACTCACTACGTGCCAGTCACTATTCGTTGGGTGACCAATCAGAACACGCGCTGGGGTTCATGCACGCCGCGTGACGGGACAATCCGTCTGTCACATCGGCTACAAAAAATGCCACAGTACGTAATCGATTCAGTAATCCTTCATGAACTAACCCACTTGCTCGTTGCAGGACATGGTCCTGACTTTTACGCCTGGCTCAATCGATTCCCGCAACTAGAGCAAGCCGATGCCTACCTTGCTGGCTACGTACACGCTCAGCAGTTCTACGGCGGCGAGCAGTAAGTCGTCTTACGAATCAGACTCGGGCGAATCCTCTGTAGGTGCAGGCGTGCCTGACTCCATCGCTTTGGCAAGTTCGGCCATCACATCGACTTCGTCGGTTGCAAAGAAAGTATCCATGTCTTCAATGTCGCTGGCGCTTGGCAATAAATCTGGATGAGCCCACAGTGCATCACGCGCTTCGGGTCCTCGCTCACTTGCAATCCGCTCCCACAGCGCGGCAGCTTCACGCATGCGACGTGGACGAATTTCTAAACCAATCAAACTTGCAAAAAGTTTTTCGGCTGGACCACCGGCTGCGCGACGGCGGCGGAATACTTCTTCAAGAGCAGTTGCGGTAGGTAGTCGTGAACCTGCGGCCTGCGTGACAACGCAAGTCACCCAGCCTTCAATCAAAGCGAGAAGTACTTCAAGGCGTTCCAGTGCGGCGGTTTGTTCTGGTGTGCGCGCTGATTCGAAAAGATCTGCGCCGAGAGTGACCTGAAGTTCTTCGATGTTATTTGAGTCGACGTTAGACAGCGCTTCTTCGATTCGTGCCGTGTCGACTTGCACGCCTCTCGAATATTCGGCGATCGCGGATAAAACTTGCGATTGCAACCACGGAGCATGTGCAAAAAGCCGTTGGTGGGCAAGTTCGCGTAACGCAATGTACAAACGCACATCGTCGGCTTCCATAGAAAGTCCCGTAGCAAAAGTTGTTGCATTATTCGATACGAATCCTGGTTGCATGGAAGCCATCAACGGAAAACCAATGTCAGACGAACACAAAACTTCGCCCGACATTTGACCAAGTGCCTCACCAAACTGTGAACCAAACATTGTTGCGCCCATTGACTTCGCCATTGCCATGAGTGGCTGGACCATCTGTGCAAAGTCCGCAGATCCGAGCATCTCACGCATTTGGGTGGCAACTTCGTCAGGGAGTTGCGACAGAATTTCGTCGGGAATTTCAATTGACCCTGCATCGCCAGCGTTTGGCATCATGCCAGTCATCGCTTTGGACACGCCATCTGCAACGGGCTCAACAATGGTTTTCCATTGCTCAAATGTTGAATCAATCCATTCATTACGAGTCATCAAGACTGGCGGCAAGCCCGAAGCAGGAAACGATGTGGCATCGTTCAGCCATAAGTCGGCTAAGTCATGAGCGCGTTGGAGTGCAGAGTTATCTTCGGCACTCGACTGTGGATCGCCAGATGTGTTGAGTGCTGTGCGTGCACTTTCGCGGGCTGCAACCCAATCAACAGATGAATCAGACTGTGTGCCGCCCGTGCGCAACATGCGGCCCATATTTTCGAGCATGGCGGCAAGCTCATTGTTGTCATCACCGGATGGTGAGAATCCGAAAGGAATGGACATCTGTGCCTACTCTGTGTGGGTGTTCTCAGTGTGCCTGTACACACGTTGTTATTTTCAAGTGTGCCTGAACACACTTCATTATTACGGTATGCCCATGTTCAGGAATGGTTAATCATCAGCCGTTTCGCTTGGAGCGGAACAAAGTTTTGGCAGGCTCTGGCGTACGCTGGAGGCACCATCAACGACAATCTCACTGGGCTGGAAGGTGTTTCATGCTGAAGCGTTTCAACCCTGGCTTAACGATTGTCACAATGGCCGTGATTGGGCTGGGACTTCTCATTCCTGTTCCGTATGTGTTGCTGACTCCTGGTCCTGTGTTCAACACCATTGGCAGTGTTGACGGCAAGGACCTCATTCGAATTTCTGGTGCGACGACCTATCCAACGGGTGGGCAACTCGACATGCTTACTGTGAGCGAGTTTGGTGGACCGCAGCAGGGACTAGATATTTTTCAAGCGATAAAAGGCTTGCTAGATGGTACTGAGAAAGTTCTGCCACGCGAAGCCGTGTACGACGAAGGCATTTCGAGTCATGAAGCTGCCCAGCAAAATGCTGAAGCGTTTAGTTCATCGCAAAGTTATGCCACTGCGGCTGCGCTGTCGTATTTGAAACTTCCCGTTCATGATTCCGTTTACATCAGCAGTGTCGGCGAGGGAGTACCTGCGCAAGGAAAGTTGCATGCGGGTGACACGATCATCGCAGTGGATGGTAACCCTGCAAGCGATCCAGACCACGTAGTGAATGCCGTTCACAGCAAGCCCATTGGGTCAACGTTAATTTTCACAATCGAGCGCGCTGGGCACAAATCAGATGTCAGCGTGGTGAGTGCGCCGCATCCCGATGACCCCACGACTACCAAGGACGAGTCCACCGTTGGTTACGTGGGCATCGGCGTTGATGTGAGTTACCGCGGAGATTTTCCAATTGAGTTTGGAGTTGACGGCGTGGGTGGACCAAGCGCTGGCACCATGTTTGCTGTTGGCATCATCGACAAGCTGACACCAGGCATGCTGAATGGCGGAAAAAATATCGCCGGAACGGGAACAATCGATCCTGATGGTGTTGTTGGTGCAATCGGCGGTATTCAACAGAAAATGATTGCCGCCAAGAATGCTGGTGCGACATTGTTCTTGGCGCCGATTGATAACTGTGACGAAGTGATTGGTCATGTGCCCGCCGGTTTGACTGTGACGCCGATGGCCACCCTGTCGGACGCAGTGCACCGCATCGAAGATTTCACCGCAGGTAAGCACGTTCCTGCATGTTCGACAAATTAGTTACTACGCTTATTCCAGACGGCTTATTACACACACCACGGGAAGAGGTCAACGATGTGCCAGCGAGCAATCTGCGTTCAATGCGGACTCATCACTTATGAAGGTTGCGGAGAGCACCTTGACCAAGTATTTGCGGGCGTTCCTGACGCAGAAATCTGCAAATGC
Source organism: Actinomycetota bacterium (assembly GCA_947452755.1). Taxonomy (GTDB): domain Bacteria; phylum Actinomycetota; class Actinomycetes; order S36-B12; family UBA5976; genus UBA5976. The sequence continues at coordinate 36,261 of CANGDT010000013.1, read as the reverse complement.
GAGAACGGTAGCTAGTTCGTCGCTGACGACTTAACATCCCACCAAATAGTTGCAAGAGGGCGTGCTGGTGGTGGACCGATTTTTTCCATCACTTCGCGAATTTCGGAATCACGTGATTCCGGCAAGCACAGGCGAACGCGATTAATGGGAACTTCTTTGTCGAGTTCGAGTTGACGGAAAGCTTCACCTGTCCATAGTTCAAGCGTGGCGTGGATTCGCATCTCAGTCAGTACGTTCATCAAGTCTTCAGGGCCGGGGGCGGTGGGGCGATCGAGGTCCCAGAAATGCTTCCAGAGCGGTGTTGCAACACTGAGTGGATGTCTCTGCGGAAGCTCAATGACCACGCGCTTTGTTGCATGAGCATCGAGTGCAGCTAAGAACGGGACGATGTTTTGTACGTTGTAAACAACATGGTGACACGTCACGACATCTGCCTGTGGTGTGACAGGGGAAACATCTGGCCAGTCGCCTAAGACTTCTTGATGGCTCAACTCACGTGACTCGGCAGTCGCTGCGAACATGTCGAGCATTTCTTGCTGGTGATCGACACCGATTACTGTCCCGCCGGCGCTTGCTGCAGCAAAGGCAGCGATGCCGCCGCCACAGCCAATGTCAAGAACACTTCCGCCAACAGGCGTAGCCTCGCGTGCGCGTTGGTGGCTGGGTGTGTCAGCGATGACGTCAGGGACACCGAACAGCGCAGGAGGATGAATCCATGGGGACTCAGGAGCCTGTTCAATGATCTCGCTGGGGATTGCCCATTGTTTTAGGTCGTGGGCCCACTTGTTGCTCGCAGTCATCCTGGCTCCTCTAAGTTGTTCTGAGTCTAGCGCATTCTTCTTTGTATACCCCTAGGGGTATGTGTTACACTCGTGGAACCATCGACAAAGGAGCCACACATGTGCCGCAAAGTAACCTGCCGCAAGTGCAATAAAGTCACCTACAGTGGTTGCGGTCAGCACCTCGACCAAGTTTTTAAAGGCGTGCCCAAGGATCAGCGTTGTACGTGCTCAGCTGTTAAAGCGTCAGCAAAGACTTCTGGCGACAGCAAGCCAGGATTGATGAGCAAGTTATTTGGTCGCTAGAAAAATTTCATAAGTAAGGCCCGGATGTGAACAGTGCATCCGGGCCTTACTTATTGACTGTGAATTCTCCGCCTAAGGAAGAGTAATCTTCCCCTTGCGCATCTTCCAGAGGAAGTACTTTTCAAAGCCAAGCTTGAATAGGTGGTTCTGTGGTCCTGGAATCATGAGTCCGTGTTTGCGGGGTGGCAACATCTTGTCCGCGAGGATAAGTACACCGTTGTTGCCAGCATCCATTACGCACACTGCAGGAATGTCTGCGAAGTCTTTCTCCTCCATAGGCAATTCCCCGCGAATTTGTGATGCGACGTTACGTGCTGCCACATGAGCCATCTGTTCGGTCGGGAAGCCTGTCTTTGGAACACCAACAGGTGTTGGGGTCTGCCATGGGGCATCGACCGCGGCAGCTAGACCAACTGCGTAGACGTTGTCCCACTTTTCGGTTTGATACGTGGGCTTGACTTTGACGAAACCAGCAGGGTTTGCCAAACCATCAACTGAAGTCAAGAAATCTTGACCAGAGAATGGCGGCACAATCATAGAAAAGGCGAATGGCAATGATTTGCCTTCGGATGTCACAATTTCACCCTTATCAATGTGCGCAATTGATGCGTTGATCTGTGCATCAATCTTTTCCTTTTTTAGGAACATGCCAAGTAGTTGGTCGCCGTGTGGCAGACCGCCAATACCAAAGTGGCCAAGGAATGGTTCTGAAGTCAGGTATGTCAACTTCACTTCCTTCTTGATGCCAGCCTTCTTGAGTTGGTAGGACGTATTGAACAGGAACTCGTATGCGGCGCCAAAGCAACTTGCGCCTTGACTTGCGCCGATCACAATGTCGCCGGGCTTTTCAAGAAACTTCTTCCAGGCTTCGCCGGTTTTGATGGCCGATTCCAGCGTTGTGATGGTATTTGAATTTTCGCTGAATCCTTGGATTGCCTCGTCGCGATTGCGGGTACCCGTAGCAATAATCATGTAGTCGTATGTCAGTACCTGACCATTGGCCAAGGTGACTGACTTTGCGTCTGGATCCATGGCTGTTGCTGCGGACTGAATAAAGTCAACGTCACCAGTTTCAAAGGTAGGTGCAACCTGGAATGTAATGTCCTCACGGTCACGTTTTCCGAATGGTAGCCAGATGAGCGAGGGGTTAAAGAGGAAGTAATCTCTGTCGCTGACGACAGTGACATCTACATCTCCGTGAAGTTCGTGCTTAACGGCTAGGGCAGCGGTAAGTCCGCCAAAATTTGCGCCTAGCACTAGGACTTTCTTTCTCATTGAATGCCTCCCGATGTGCTTTCATTTGTTATGTTACGCTGATACCCTTAGGGGTATCAGGAGAATGGGTATGAAAGAAGTCACAGTTAACGAGCTCAAGAGCGATTTAGGCTCAGTTTCCGTTGTGGATGTGCGTGAACGTGACGAATTTTCGATGGGTCACGTTGCAGGCGCAGTGCATGTTCCATTGGCAATGGTTCCTATTCGCATGAATGAATTGGACCGCAGCACCACGCATTACCTAATTTGCCAATCGGGTGGCAGGTCTGCCCAGGCATGTGCATTCTTGGAACAACAGGGCTATGACGTTGTCAATGTCATAGGTGGCACCGGCACATGGATAGATTCGGGATTCCCCGTAGAAGTAGGAGCATAGAAATGGCAACCGCAAAAAAAATTGTTCATGTAGTTTCGGACGAAGCGGCTTTGGCCGACATTACGAAACGTCTGCGTCGTGCCGAAGGCCAAATTGGCGGGATCCTCCGCATGATTGAAGACGAGCGCTCGTGTGAGGAAATTGTTCATCAATTAGCCGCTGTTTCCAAAGCCATCGACAAAGCGGCCTTCAGCTTGATCACCGCTGGCTTGCGCGAATGCATCATTGATGGCAAACGCAATGCTGATGAAGTTGCTGAGCAACTTCAAAAACTATTTTTGACGATGGCCTAGTCGTGCCTAATCGAATCGTAATTGTCGGCGGAGTTGCGGGCGGAATGTCGGCGGCCACACGCCTTCGTCGTCTTGATCCGGAAGCATCAATCATTGTGATCGAACGCAGTGGCTTTGTGTCGTACGCAAACTGTGGTTTGCCATATTACGTAGGTGGCGTCATTGCCGACCAGGCTTCATTGTTATTGCAAACTCCGGAATCACTTGATGCGCGATTTGAATTAGATGTGCGCACGGGCTCTGAAGTAGTCGACGTAGATCGCAAGATGAAGGAAGTTGCTGTCGTAGGGCCAGACGGTGAGGGATATGCACTGCCGTACGACACATTAATTTTAAGTCCTGGTGCCCAACCAATTGTGCCGCCGATTCCCGGCATTGAACGTGCACACACATTGCGCACCGTTGAGGACGTCACCCGAATTGCTTCGGCCGTGGCCGCCCGGCCCAAGAGTGCAGTGGTTATTGGTGGCGGATTCATTGGTGTCGAGTCTGCTGAGAATCTCATTCACAAAGGAATCTCAACGTCCATCGTGGAAGCACAGATGCAACTGCTTGCTCCAGTCGATGCGGAACTTGCATCGCTCGTGCATGACGAAATGCGCAAACATGGCGTGCAACTGTTCCTAGGTTCAGGTGTGTCTGCCATACATGCTGACGATGTCGAACTCGCAGACGGTACGCGAGTTCCTGCCGAATTGGTCATTGCGGCAATTGGTGTTCGGCCAGATGTAACTCTTGCGAAAGTCTGTGATTTGGAAATCGGCGAACGCGGCGGCATTGTGGTGAACGATTTTGGGCAAACGTCCGATCCGCACATATACGCGATCGGTGACGTAGCCGAGAAAATTGACGCGTTTGATGGCGAAGCCACACTCGTGCCACTGGCCAACATTGCAAATAGGCAAGGTCGCGTTGCCGCTGACCATGTCAATCGGCGCAACGTTCGACCAGTAAAGACAATTGGCACAGCAATCGTGAAGGTCTTTGATTTGACCGTTGCTGCAACGGGATGGAACGAAAAACGGCTTGCAGCTCGCGGCCGTAGTTTCCAGGCAATTCACACACATCCCGGATCGCATGCCGGTTACTACCCAGGATCAGAACAGATGGCTTTGAAGCTGTTGTTTGATCCCAAGTCAGGTGAAATCTTTGGTGCGCAGGCCGTTGGCGGGGAAGGTGTCGATAAACGCATTGATGTCATTGCCACTGCGATCCGTTGTGATTTGCCGGCACCCGAGTTAGCCGACCTCGAATTGGCCTACGCGCCGCCGTTTGGATCAGCAAAGGATCCGGTCAACATGTTGGGCTACATTGCCGAAAACTTGATGACAGGATTTACGGAAAATACTCAGTGGTACGACTTGAATCGATTGCGTGCCGATGGTTATACAATGCTGGACGTTCGAACTGTCGCCGAGTTTGCGGCCGGTGCAATTCCGGATTCGATAAATATTCCATTGGATGAACTACGAGATCGGTTTGATGAGCTCCCACACACCCCGATTGTCGTGTACTGCCAAGTCGGTCAGCGTGGTCATACTGCAACCGTTTTGCTGCGTGAACGTGGGTTGAACGCGATTAATCTCGACGGTGGTTACAAGACGTGGAGTGCCTCGGAAAAAATTTAGGCGTCTTCGTCTGTAGCGAACGTTGCCAACAACGAGTCATTCAAACGACCGACGAGATCGGGCGCAACGGCCACTTCGGTTGGCTCGTCGTGGTCACGATAACGAAGTGCATTCAAATTTTGACCAGTGCGTAAAACTGCGCTGACAATTCGAACATCGCGACGGTCCGGATGGTTTGCTGCGAGCTCGACAAAGTCTGGATCGTCTTCGCCGGGAAGTTGCTCAGTGGCACTTGGTGGCAACATCATGCGTTCGAGAACAACCATGGCCCCAGCGACGTCTTCTGGCCACGCGATAGTGCCAAGCAGTTCCTCAAGGTCCGTGCCGAATTCCAGTTCTTGCTCAACGGAGGTAAGCGGCATGTCCGCATTCAGGTTCAGATCTGCGGCAACCGTAGGGTCAGCTTCGATAAGCGCGGCTGTAGGCACGAGCGCGAATAAGCGAGTGGGCTGATCCCAACCCCCAGCGGCTACGTAGTCCTCAACTTCACGGACTAAAGATTCCAGGCCCACATGCATTTCCATGAGTCCTAGTCTCGCGCATTGGAGCGAAAGTCAGCAAAACGAGGGACTGGTTCACGTTCGCGTAGGAAGTCGTAGGCTTCTTATGTGAGTATCCCGCAGCAAGCCCGTCAGCGTCGTAGCCCATTAAGTTTCCTCATCGGAACAGTAATCGCAGTGTTCTTTGTGCTGTCGCTGTTGACCGGTTTCTGGACAGACTGGCAGTGGTTCCGTTCGGTGTCGCATTCTGATGTGTTCACTAAGCAACTTGTGGTGCAGGCGCTCCTTTTCACCGTCGTCACCGCAGTTGCTGCCGTGTCGTTGTGGGGCGCAGCCACAGTTGCTCATCGCGCTAAACCAGATTTCATTGTGCGCACACCGGAAGATTTTGCACTGCAGCAATTCCGTGACGCTATGGAATCGTTCCGCAAGATTTTCTTTTTCGCCGCACCACTCGTTATTGGTGGCCTCATCGGTTTTTCAGCCTCAAGTCAGTGGCGCACATATTTGTTATGGAAGAACTCGACGCCATTCGGTTCGAAGGATCCCCAGTTCGGTAAAGATGTGTCGTTCTATGTGTTCCAGTTGCCGTTCACAAAGTTTGTTTTAGCCATTCTTTTCACCGTCGTCATTGCCTCATTCATCATGAACATTGCGGTGCATTTCATTTTTGGTGGGTTGCGTTCTGGCGGTACACGCACTGCCAGCGAATCAGCTCGTAAGCACGTTGCGTTTTTCTTTGGTTTATTCGCACTTCTCAAGGCTGCCGCGTACTCCATCGACAAGTACTCGCTTGCCACAAAATCAGATTCCCTAATCACCGGGTTGAAATACACCGATGTACATGCGCTGGTGCCAGCAAAGAGCATCTTGACGTTGATTGCGTTAGCAACCGCCGTCCTGTTCTTTGTGTCAATTTTCCGTGCTGGATGGTCATTGCCATTCGTCGCATTCGGCGCGATGCTTGGTGCATCTTTCATCATCGGTGGCTTGTACCCAACGTTTGTTCAACAGTTCCAGGTCAAGCCCAGCGAACTTCAGCGCGAAACCCCGTACATTCAGCGCAATATCGACAGCACGCGTGCCGCCTATGGTCTGACGAAAGTTCAGACAAAGGACTACCAGGCCATTGATGATCCAACGTTGGCGTCACTTGCGAAAGATTCAGGAACTTTGTCGAACGTGCGCCTGCTTGATCCAAGTTTGATGTCTCCGACATTTGCTAACTTGCAGCAGATTCGTGGTTTCTACGCATTTGCAAACTCGCTCGACATTGATCGTTACTCAATCAACAAGATTAAGCGCGGCACCATCTTGGCTGTTCGCGAAGTGGATCTCGCTGGTGTTTCTGATTCGCAGCGCAACTGGTTCAACGATCACATGGTATTTACGCATGGTTATGGTGTTGTGGCAGCGCCTGACAACACTGCAAATGTTGATGGTTCGCCAGCGTTTAGCGAAAGCAACATCCCACCCGTTGGCTCTTTAGATATCAAGCAACCACGGGTTTATTTCGGTGAACAGTCGCCGGCTTATTCGATTGTGGGCAGCCCAAAGGGTGGCACACCTCGCGAACTTGATTACCCAGATGACAAGAGCGCTAATGGGCAGACCAACAACACCTACGACGGTGCCGGTGGTGTGTCGATGAACAACTTGTTCCAACGAGCGATGTTCGCTTTCCACTACCGCGAGCCAAACATCCTGTTATCGAATCAAATTGCACCAGGTTCAAAAATTCTTTACGGTCGCGACCCCAAGACACGTGTGTCGAAAATTGCACCATGGTTGACACTTGATGGCGATCCATATCCAGCTGTTGTCGATGGCCGTGTTCAATGGATTGTTGATGGCTACACAACAACAAATGAATACCCGTACGCTGACCGCATTTCTTTGCGCGATGCAACCGCAGATTCAGTGAACTCGCAAAGTAGTTCGTCGTTGAATTCAGGTGACATCACCTACATTCGTAACTCTGTGAAGGCCACCGTGGATGCATACGACGGCACAGTGCACATTTACGCATGGGATGAAACAGATCCAATCTTGAAAACCTGGAGCAAAGCGTTCCCTGGTGTTGTCGAAGCGAAGTCGGCAATGCCGGCAGGAATTGTCGAGCATGTTCGTTACCCAGAAGACATGTTTAAAGTGCAACGTGATGTGTATGCGAAGTATCACGTGACTGACCCTCAAGCTTTTTACTCAGGTCAGGATTATTGGATTGTGCCTAACGATCCTACGAAGCCAGATGTGAAGCAGGCTCAACCTCCGTACTACTTGAACTTGCAAATGCCTGACCAGAAACTTCCAACGTTTTCTTTGACGACGGCGTTTGCTCCGTCAAAGCGTCAAACGTTGGCTTCGTTCATGTCGGTGAATGCAGATGCGGGTGCTGATTATGGAACTATTCGTGTGCTGCAGTTGCCACGCAATACGACAATCCCTGGCCCAACACAGGTGCAGAATAATTTTGAATCTGATCCGAATGTGTCAGCGAAGTTGTCGCTGTTGCGTCAGGGTGGTTCGACGGTAGTTCTCGGTAACTTGTTGTCGTTGCCTGTTGGTGGCGGGTTGTTGTATTTCGAACCGGTGTATGTGCAGGCGAGCCAAGCGGATGGTTATCCGCTACTTCGTAAGGTTTTGGTGTCATTTGGTTCCAAGGTTGCTTTCGAAGACACGTTGAAGGCTGCGCTTTTGGATGTGTTCTCGGGCGAAGCAGGCAATGTGAATCCGGGTGGTGGCGGCACTGGTACGAATACTGGTACGCCGGCCGAACAGTTGGCAGCGGCTATCGTGGATGCGAATGCTGCGTATGCGGACGGTCAGGCAGCTTTGGCTAAGGGTGATTTTGCGGGTTATGGTGCGGCGCAGAAGCGTCTGGCTGCGGCCTTGGCGAAGGTCACGTCTTTGGGTGCGCAGATCAGCGGTAAGCAGTTGACTTCACCTAGTGCGACACCGAGTCCGAGCGCTTCTAAGTAGTTCTTTAGGGGTGCGTTGTGGATCGCGAATTTTGTGTTGTCGCGGTTGTGACGTATCCTTAGGGAACCGACGCGGGGTGGAGCAGCTCGGTAGCTCGCTGGGCTCATAACCCAGAGGTCATAGGTTCAAATCCTGTCCCCGCTACTAAATGCCATTGGGCCCCTATGGGGCCCTTTCGCATTTAGTAGCGCACTGGGATTTGGGAGGAGCTCACTTCGATGCTTGCATCGGAAAGGAGCGACGGTTCCTGTCCCCGCTACTAAATAGAAAAGACCCTCGAAGGGGTCTTTTCTATTTATCTATGAGAACAGTCCGCTTTCTAAGACGATGCTTGTTCCGGGAACCATGAGTCGGTACCAGCCACTTTCGTAGCAGTTGGGTTGATAGAGGATGGCGTACTCGGATTTCGTTTGGTAGTCGTAATCGATGTTTTCCCACTTGTCGTAGCGACTTGCACGGAACTGTAGAACGATTTTGACTTTCCCAGTCCAGTTCTTGCCGTTACTGCCGAGTGCGCCAGCATAGATTTTCATTCCTGATAGGTAGTAGCACGATGGCCAATCGTCATAAATGTAGAGCGACTTCAATACTGGTTTTTTGGCTGTTGATGTTTTTGTAGTCACATTGATTGCGCCGTAAACCATGCGCAGGCGCAGTCCGCTGACGTTTGCAACGGGGCCGCACGTGACGCGAGTTACTGCGCTGTGGGTCAGCTTGCAGGTTCCTGCGGCTTTCCAACTGCCTTGCGTGTATTTTTGGACTTTGATTTTTCCAGCAGGCGCAAATGGAGTAACCCATTTTCCGTTCGCCAATTGTTGTTCTAGGTTCGCGGACATGTTGACGGGATCGCTTACCCACTTCACGCTTTTGATGTTGGTGGACATTTTGATGAAGCGAAACTTGCTTTTTGTTTTAACAATTTTGACTGCCTTGGCCGGGGTCGCCTTGCCGTCAACAACGGCTCGAATCGCACCAGCGCCTGCTGATTGGAAAGAAAGTGTTTGGTAGCCGACTGAACTATCGCTCGAGCAATATTCGGTTGTGCGCTTGACGATACTGAGAGCTTTCCAGGAAGTGGTGCCACTTTTACGAAATTGCAGGGTTATTGATGCGGGGCAGTATTCAGCGGCAAATCCATCTTCGGTTCGCAACCTGTATTGGACTTTAAGGATTGGTGCATGTGCAACATCGAGTTTCAAATCTGGGATTAGTGGTGTGAGCGAAGCAATCTTGGTGTCAACATTTGCTACCTGGAAATCAATCACCGATACGCTCTGTGATCCCAAGCCGGAATAGAACTCGGTTCCGTTATAAAGCAGAGAAATTGAGAAAACGTAGAAATCTGGAATGTCTGGGAGTGAGAAGTCAGCAGCGACATTAATTCCTGAACAGTCACCGTAGTCATCCGTTATTACGTTTACCTCAAGAAGGTACGAGGCCACTTCGGTATTGCTGCTGTCAAGAATTCTGACACTGCCGTCGTATCCGTAGGTTTGGTAATCAGAGCAGGGTAAACCTAGTTCAGAGAAGGAATAGACATCACCTGGAAAGGCCACATCTTGAGCCATGGCTTTTGTTGGTGCCAACATTGCGGTGAAAATCAACATTGTTGTGGCTATGAACGTAAATGTTCTTTTCATGGATTTTCCACCTATGTCAAATTGGCAACGCTTTAAGAGTAGCGCGAATGCATGACATGGTTTTTGGCGATTGTGTGTGCTTAATCATGTTTGGAGAGCATTCGTGGCAATTTGATGAAGATACCGAGGCTCGTGAGTTGCTCGCGTTACATAACTGCAACGATTTGGCTACACCATTTGTTTCGAAGTCCAGCGATAGACACCAATCTTGGTGCTTAGCTTAAAATTTCAGTGATCTTTTCTGCGTCACGCAAGATGGATCCGCCAAGCAATAATGGTTGTGTTTCATCAATGTCACGCAGTTCCGCAATTGCTTGGTCGCGTCGCTTGTTCCAGTCGTCGAGTTCTTCTTCGGCAGGTTCCGCAGGGTGATCTTCGGCAATCTCAGCTTGCTCTTCGATAACTCCAGCTGTTGCGCTTAACACTTCCGCTAAGGCTGTTGCTAGTAGCGCCGGCATTTGCTGTGTGCTGCCAGAGGTCATCACCAGGTCGCGACAAATGTTTATCACTGTTGTCGCAGTTGCTTCAGATAACGCAATTTGGTCAACGACTGCTTGAACCTCGGTGCGGTCAAGTACTGGCGACCATGATGAACCTTCGAGTGCCGACAGTGCCTGTCCTTTGATTTCGCGGAGTGTGACAGCGATTTCTTTTGCACGTGACATCCATTTTTGTGCCTGCGCAACGTGCACAACACCGTCTTGTTCGGTCAGTGCAACAGCAATTTCGTTCAACAAATCGGACATCGCGTGCGCCTCGGCAATACCTGCCTGCAAGGCCCGATCTTTCGGTGACCCTTGTCGAACAAAGTACGAGAAGAAGGTGGCAATTGCTGCGCCAAGAATCACACCAAGGAAACGCTGTTCAATTGTGCTCGTGCTGACATTTGGACCGACGACAAGGATGACCGTTACTGCAATGGCCATCGCGCCTTCTTCGCCGAGTCGCAGCAATCGCGCCGCCACAAAGCTCGCAAAGATTGCTGCGGCAATGACATACGCGTTAAATCCGACAAGTTTGATTGCCGCATAACCGACACTTCCACCGATGAGAACACCAACAACCTGGCGGAAGCTCTCTTGAATGGAGTCATGGAATGTGTGACGCATTGACACCATCGCGGCAATAGCGGCAGTCACACCGCTGACTCGTGGCGCATTCATACCTATGAGGTATGAAATCGATCCAGCCAGAGTTGTGAGGATAGCCATTCGAAAATACGGTGCCCGCACAATGTCCATTGGACGCACGGAGGCACCCGCGATGACGCGGGGAGTAAAGAACCTCTTGATGCCAGACATAGCGAACCTTCAGTTTGGATACTTAAATCTAACGCACTGCGCCAAAGAAACTAGTCGTCAACTGACACAAACTCCTGGCTAGCGATTGGATGTGGTTGGTCGCACACAGTTTGCGTTTTAGAGTGTTTGTGAAGGGTGTGGTGTGTTCAGGTGAAAATTCGTATTCCAGCAGTCGCGTCTGTAGTTGCTCTAGGGCTTTCGTTCGTTGGTGCTGGCATCGCCCCGGCACAGGCGTCTGCCATCACTCAGCGAGTCACCATTGATATGAAGTCCTTTGTGATGCCGGATGTTCAGAACTTGCACCACAATGATGTCTTGCTCTTCAAGATCGGAAACCTGCCTGCGACTAAAGGTGTTTGGGTGGGTGTGTGTAACGCGGCTGTTGTTGCCGCCAAGCCCCTTCACGGTAGTGCCGCTTATCAGGCAAACTGCGATCAGACTCCGGGCAGTTCCGCGCTGATGAGCATGGATAAGACTGCGCGACCAACAAGTGCACTGGCTAATAAGGGTGTTCGCGTATACATCCACACAATTTTTGGAACCACGAACTGTCTGGTGAACCACTGCGTGCTGTACGTAGTTAGCGATGCCGTTCGCGCTGATCTTCCACAGATGCGTGCGGTTCCGCTTTATTTCAGCGCCGCTATTCAGCACATCACAGTCGCGTGGCCAGCACAATCAAATATTGTGAAGGGGCGCACCATGGGTATTGCCACGCAGATGATCACCAGCGACCAGGCGAATGCACGTATTCGCGTGAAGTCGCTTTTGCCTGACGTGTGCACTGTGACGGCTGTGAGTGGTGGCTGGCAGGTTGATGCACTCAAGATTGGCACGTGCAAACTTCAAGTGACTGCGCTTGCTGATGTCACGGGTGTGTGGTTGCCGGCAACGTCGTTGCGTGGTTATCCCGTCACTGCGAACTAGAAAAAAGACTGCGCAATTCTGAAAGGGATGTGTCGCTAGTTTTCTTTGTGAAAGAAATGTGACCATCGACGATTGCTGTCACATTGGTGGCAAACTCCATAACGAGGTCAAGCGCGTGCGTTGCAACGACAACTGTGCGGTGTGAGGCAACCAGGTGCGACCACATATCGATGCGAGCCTGAGGATCGAGGGCTGCTTCGGGTTCGTCAGCAATAATCACGTCACTGTTCTGGGCCAGCGCGCAGGCAAGGTTCACTTTGGCAAGCTGCCCGCTAGACAATGTTGAAATGGAACGATTCGCGAGAAATTCAATACCTAATTGTTCAAGAATCGTGCCAACGTGTGCATCACGATTAGCCCATGACACGACATCCGTTACGGCATAGCCGAATTGCGGGCGGTGATGTGGTCGCACGACTGCTCGAAGTGCAGCCAGTTCTTTTACAGTCGTGCCAGAGATATCAATTCCAGAAATTGTTACGGCATCACAGGCGATGTCACCGGCAATCGCCTTCAATAATGAAGATTTACCGGCACCGTTTGGTCCAATGAATGCATGGACGGCGCCAGCAGTGATGTGAAGGTTTACATCATTGAGTACGGCCGTGTTTGCGCGCATGATTTCTGCTGAGCGAATCTTCACATTGCCGGGGTTAGTTGTCGTCATAACGCATCCTGGATAGAGCGATGAACAGTATTGGTGCGCCAACAAGTGCCAACGTGATGCTGATTGGCGTTTCCGTTGCGCCGGTCAAAGTTCGCGACAAAGTGTCGGCCGCTACAACAAGGTTTGCGCCAATGAGTGCTGACAGGGGCAGCACGTGCCTGTGGCGAAGTGCGCCGAGTCTGCGGGCAAGGTGAGGAGCCGCCAGCCCCACAAAACCGATGGCACCAAAAAGTGCAACAGTTGGCGCGATCAACACCAAGCTTGCGAGCAACCATCGACGTTGCGCAGATTTAATGTCGACCCCGATGTGTCGTGCACTTTGCGCACCGAGTGAAGAAATATCTAAAGTTGTGCTCTGCCGCATCAAAATTAACGCACCGATAATTACAGCACCGCTTACTTCAAGCACAGCCGACCATGTCGCTAGTGACAATGAACCAAAGAGCCACGACATTAATGAACGGCTGTTGTGACCGTGTGACACTGACCCGATGACGGCCAGAATTGCACCGGCCAACGAACCTAAGGCAAATCCATACAACGTAAAGGTCAATCCAGTTGCGCGAACACGCGTCAGAACGATCATCGCAAGACTGCCAGCGGCCAGCGCACCTATCAACATTGGTATCTGTGGGGCTAATGGCACGATCAGCAAGCCCGCTGCAGCTCCGACAGCCGATGAAGTCGAGATTCCCACGAGCGAGCTATCAACGATGGGGTTCGCGAAGGTTGCTTGCAATACTGTTCCCGCTACACCGAGAGCGCATCCCACAACAATCCCTGCAACGACTCGTGGGAGACGAATCTGCAGCACGACTGTATGTGCGATGTCTGAATGTCCAGCGCCGACTAACGCAGCAAGTGCGTCACTGATACTCACTCCCGCAGCACCTACCACTAGTGATGCAACAGTCAATGCGGCAAGCGCTAATGCGCTGGCGAAAACAACCCGGCGGTTCATGGCTTCATCACTTGTGACAGCGCATCAGATAGTGCCGTGATGACATTTCCCGTATCCGCGCCAAACGCCAATAGCAACCCATCGTCAACTGCAATGATGCGTTTGTTCATGCCGGCTGGTGTCTGAGCCACACCAGGAAGCGCAACGAGTCCATCGACTCCATTGACGGACTCCAAACCTTTTGTCATCACTAGGAGAACATCGGGCTGGAGTTTGATTAAGGCTTCAGGTGTGAGAGGGGTGAACGGATTCATGCCGGCCTCAGCACCGACATCGTGCGCGCCGGCTGCTGTAATCAACGCGTCAGCGCCTGAACCTTTTCCGCCGATTAAATACACTGACGAGGTACCGCGCACATAAAGGAACGCAACTTTTGTTGCAGTCTGTTGACGTGGTTTCAGGTGTAGTTGGGCAATCACCTCTGGAGCACTGTGCGGAATACCTAACGCTTGTGCAACTGCGGTGACGCGTGGTGCAACAGCATCTAGTGTCCACGCTTGTGGTACCGAAATAATTTGGATGCCAGCTTTTGCTATTGCATCGAGTGCTTCAGATGGCGCAGTTTGTGCGTCAGCGATGACGAGGGTCGGCTTGGTGGCCAGTACTTTCTCAGCTGACACACTTAACCCCTCAGTCACGACGGGTACGTTTGCGAGTTGCGATGTTTGGCTTGCCACATCGCGGCCAACAAGTGCGTTCGTGGCACCGAGTGCCGAAATAATTTCGGCCACAGATGTCGCAAGCGACACAATGCGCGTTGGATCGTTCACTGTCACAGACTTTCCGGCCAGATCTGTGGCTTTACCACCTGGAATCGGGCTTTGGGAGGCCGTAGCGGCAACACGTGGCATATCCGATTGGTGAATAGTGATGGCGTGCGAGGAGGTGGCTGAGCTGCCACATGCAGATAGCGAAAGCGCCAGAAATGCAAGGAACGTACCCGTCCACTGCCTATTTCTCATCACCACTCGAGGTTAGCCCTCATGTCGTTTTTACCTGACACAGTGTCAGTTCGATTTCGACACCGTGTCAGGTCGCGTTTCTTAAAAATCATCACACTTATCGTGTGCGAAAGATGAAACTCCGTGGATGTGCCGCAGCCGTTGCGGTTGCTCTTGCTTTCATGCCTGCATATGCTGCGCAAGCGAAGAGCACGACTGGTCGTGCGACCGGTCCAAAGGGTCAAATTCTCACCGCAACACCAATCAGCAATCTCGGTGCAAAGAGTGTCATCACCGTGACTGGTTCTGGTTTTGATCCAAAGATTGGCATTTATGTTGCGTTGTGTGTCTACAAAGGCAAAGGCAAGATGCCAACACCCTGTGGCGGGGGAGTAAATACTTCGGGTGCTAATCCAGCATCGGCATGGATTTCGAGTCCCAATCAATTCACACCAGGTCTTGCTATTCCATTTAAGAAGGGTGGCAAGTTCACCGCCAAGATCACAGTCAGTCCGATGATTGGAACGATCGATTGCCGCAAGACAAAGTGTGTTGTCGGCACACAAGGTGATTTCATGAATGTCGCAACACGGTCGGCTGATGTGGTCATTCCCGTAACTTTCAAAAAATAGTTCGTCACACCACTCCAAGGAGAACAGATGAAAAAGGTAAGTATGTATGTAGCAGCACTCTTTGCTGCAGGTTCCATGTTTGCAATTGCTCCGGCATCCCAGGCAGCTTCAGTTGCAACGGCAACCGTTGACTACGTCACTAGCGCCAATACAACTGCAGCGCTCTCAGACCTGAAGTATGGCGACACAATTACCTTGAACATGGTGTCAGCGTCAGCCGTCGGCCTATATGCATCCGTGTGCAAAGCCGGTGCATCACAGATGGATATTCCTGCTCCGTGCGACCCAGACATGTCCCACATGACGTACATTGCGCCAAGCACTTCAGGCAGTGGAACTATCAAGGTGTTGACAGCATTCGGAACTGGAAACACCGCTGTTAATTGCTTAACTGATCAGTGCGTTATTTACATTCGGGGTTCACACGACAATGCAAATGATTACTCACTCATCCGGGCGATACCGTTCACAGCAGCTGCCGCAACAGCGACAGTGAAAGTTACACTTCCTGCAGCATCCAAGTTCAAGGTCGGCAAAACAGTCGCGATTGCAAAGAGTGCTGTAGTCAGCAACGTTGGCGCAGTCGTTGTGCTTGGTTCAACAACGACCAAGGTGTGCACAGTGAAGAAAACGGCCGCAGGATGGAATGTCAAGGTTGTTAAGGCTGGCAAGTGCACATTGAAGGCTACGACAGTGTCGGAATCACACGGCGCCTACACCGCATCCACTCTCAGCAAGAGTGTGACCGCAAAGAAATAACTAATGCGTAAAAGCAGTGAGTCCGTGAAGGATGAACTGTTCGGCGGCGGCGATCTCATCTTCGAGATTGCCGCCGTTTGTTAGTCGGCGCACTGACGCGTCGACAACACCGGAAATAAAGAGTGCAACATGGGCGGCGTCTGAGACTCCGCAGTCATCGAGTGCGCTGACTAGCGGAGTGATCATTCCGCGGTGTAGTGCAGCCATTTCGGCTCGACGTGTTGGTGGTAGTTCAACAGTTGCTGCGGACTTCACAAGTTCATGGCGACCATCATTAACGTATTCAAGACTTGCGCGCATCCACGCACTGATCGCTTGACGGCAGTCAGTTGCTTGGCCAACGCGCACGGTCAAAAGTTCGTTCATATCGAAAAGCTCGTCAATGAGAACATCTGCAATCAGGTCGGCACTCGAATCAAAGTACGCATAAACGGCAGTGCGGGACATTCCAGAGAGTTTTGCTACAGCACTAAAAGTGACTTTGTCGAGGCCTTGCTCTCGAGCAATTGTGTTGGCTGCATTCAGAATGCTGGTTTCGCGCAGGTCGCGGTTTTCTGCGACGGTGGGAGCAGCAATTCTTGGCACCTCTAAAGTGTGCCACGGCGTCAACGACTCAGCATCGGCACGGTCTGTCGGCTTGCTCACATATCCGGTCGACTCTCCGCCACAATAGGTAGGTGAACACAGCGACCCCCGTAATTTTGGACTGCGATCCTGGCCATGACGACATGTTGGCCATCATGTTGGCGGCCGCGAATCCCGACGTTGAACTGCTGGGAATCACAACAGTTTCTGGAAACGGTTCACTGGACAAGGTCACGTACAACGCCCAACGTATCTGTGCTTTGGCGGGGATCACTGTTCCTATTGGTCGTGGCGCCAATGACCCGCTTTCGGGCAAGGCTAGTGCTGCGCCAACTATTCACGGCGCCTCTGCATTGGATGGTGCCGACCTTCCTGAACCGACGTATGACGTGTCGCCACTGCCTGCAGTTGAGTTGATTGCCAAGCTAGTCGACGAATGTGATCGCCGTGTGACACTCATCCCTACTGGACCGCTGACAAACATCGCAATGTTCTTGCAGGCGTATCCCGAATTGCATTCCAAAATCGAGCGCATTTCGTTTATGGGTGGAAGCACCGAGCGCGGAAACTGGACACCGTACGCCGAGTTCAACATTTGGGCTGATCCTGAAGCTGCTGACATTGTGATTCGCAGTGGGCTCGAAGTCACCATGTCGGGTTTGAACATCACGCACCAAGCGTTAGCAACCGAAGAAGTTCTGAATCGGATTTTGAGTCTCGATACTCCGCTAGCACGAACTGTTGTTGACTTGCTCATTTTCTTCAAGCAGACGTATCAAGACGTATTCAACATGCCTGACCCTCCACTGCATGATCCTGTTGCTGTCGCGTTGGTGATTGACCCAGAAATTGCGCGGATGAAGTTTGCGCCGGTCGCTGTTGAACTCGAAGGGGCATTAACCCGTGGTGCAACGCTTGTTGATTTGTATGGAACAACTGGTCAAGAAGCAAATGTGCATGTTGCCATGGAACTTGACGTCGATTTGTTCTGGAATCTTGTGATTGGCGCGATTGCTCGTTTGGGTGCGCACTCATGACCTTGCGCCAAATCAATATGTACTTTTGGACAGTCTTCTTTTGGGGTGTGTCCTTTGCGCTCATCAAATATTTGATTCCAACATTTGGCTGGGTCGGCGTCGTCACTTTCCGTGCGTTTTGCGCAAGTGCAATCCTGGTTGTCATCGCCAAAGTGATGCGCCGCGAGTTGAACTTTGGCAAAGGCAATGCAAAACATTTCCTCGTCCTTGGTATTACCAGTGTTGCGCTCAACCTCGGCGGCATGACGTTTGCGTTGCATCGCATTGGTACCTCACTGACCGCAATCTTGGTCACCACAATCCCGCTATACAGCTTGATTATTGAAAAAATTTGGTCACGATCCAAGCCATCGCCAGCAATGGTTGTTGGACTTCTGATTGGTTTCAGCGGTGTGGTGGTGTTGATTGGGTTCGCGCCACAACAAATCAATGGCGCATTTTTACTTGGGATCCTTGGGTCAGTCGTAGCGTCCAGCGGATTTGCGTTCGGCGGTAATTACGCCCGCGTGTACACCGAACATATTGGTCCGTACGAACAAACTATTGGCACGTTCTTCTTCGGCGGTTTGGTCACATTGCCTGCAATCTTGTTTGTACCAATGACTGGTTTTCCAACAATCAAAGAATTCGGAGTCCTGCTGTTATTGGCCGGCACCGCAAGTTCACTGGCCTACATTTTGTACTTCAGTCTCGTCAGCGAAATCGGTCCGACGAAGGCGCTCAGCACCGAATTTCTCGTTCCGGTCGTCGCTGTCATTGTTGGTGCGCTATTCCTCAATGAACATGTCACCGGCGCGCAAATCCTCGGTGCATCCTTAATCTTCCTTGGCTGCGCATTAGTGCTTGGCTGGGAACCACAAAAATCGTTGCGAACTAAGTAGTTCGGACGCCTCCTGACCTACGAATAGACTTTGAGGGCATTAGTAACCAATCAGGGGGATAGACATGAGTGTCGGCACCGCGAAAAAAATCGTTCCATCAGGCCATCCAGTTGGCGGTTGGTGGCGACGCGCCTGGGCATCACTTGTTGACTCATGGTTAGGCGCATTGGTCATCATGGCGTCGTTTATTCCGCTGCTGATTGTTCTTGGCCGCACAATTTCAAGGGCAATCACGCAGACATCGGACAATGTAAGTGGCGCATGGAGCGACTACTTTCTTGATCCAGCAACGTCGCCAATGACGGCCGAAGAGCTAGTGCGCGGCACTCTAAAAGATTTCCAGGCGAACTTGCATCTTTCCGCATTCGGGAAAGTAACCATCGTGACCGTTGTTGCACTGGTTATCTGGTTTTACATTTACAACCACATCGTGCGCGTGAGCCGTCGCGGTCGAACATTCGGTGACCAGCTTCTTGGGTTGTACCGCGTAGATGACACCGGACATTTCCTCACACTTCGCACCGCCTTTTATCGCGGTGGCTTACTTTTTGGTTTGAGTTTGGTGACCCAGATCTTGTACTGGCAGTCCAATTCGGTGCTCAACACATTGGGTAACCTGCTTGGACTTTTCGCACTCGTCAACGTGCTGTGGCCTCTCTTTGATGCGCACGGTCAAACGTTGATCGAAAAGGTCGTTGGCGTATATGTCACTCAGCCTGATCGTTTTGGTTTCGCACTTGCCGAAGGCGGAAACGTTCCCGTTGACGTCATCTTTGAAGAGCTGACCGTTGGCGAAATGCCAATCGCAGACGGACCTCAGGAATAGTAAGACCCCATGAGTCGTAAACCGTCGGGCCCACCGACGCGCTACGGGTGGAATACACCAGTAACCGCGCCAGGACCCGACGGTTCTTCATTGTTGCGACGGGTTCGCGAAGTCATTGCTGAACCACTTGCATACCTTGAAGAAGTGTGGGCCGCGCACGGTGATGTCATTCAGTTTCCAATTCCCAAACCAGCAACGTATTTAGTGAGTTCACCAAGTGGTGCGCGAGACGTGTTGGTCAACTTGAACCGCGACATGGGCAAGCGAACTGTTCAGTACACCTCGTTGTCACTTGTGACGGGCGAAGGGCTGCTGACCGCAGATACGCAAGCGTGGAAACCTCGCCGGCGAATGTTGCAACCTGCGTTTCACCACGACATGGTGTCGCTAGTTAGCGGTCACGTCACCACTGCACTCGCGCACCTTGACCAGAAATGGGCGGCGCTCACAGTCGATGGCCCCGCATTGGTGGACATCGATCAAGAGATGATGTCTCTGGCACTTGAAATCACCGGTAAAACGTTGTTCGGTGTGGACCTCAGTGGCGAAGCGCAGGAACTCACTGACGCCACTATTGACGCTCTGCACGGCGTCATCGACAAGGCGCAGAGCCTGTTGCCAATTCCGATGTTTGTGCCGACACCCAAGCACTTGCGTATGAAGCGTGCAATCAAGCGACTGAATCGCGCAGTGGACGCCATTGTTGACTTGCGTCGCCAAGACCTGATCCATCCCGACGCACCGATCCGCGACATGCTTGATGTGTTGCTTGACCCTGACGTCGACACACCTTTAACTCAGCAACAAGTACGTGACGAAATTGCCACCTTCATTGTTGCCGGGCACGAGACTGTGGCTAGTGCGTTGACGTGGTCGTGGCACTTGCTCGGTGCTTACCCAGCTGAAGCACGTGCATTGCAGGCAGACCCGTCGCGAGCAGCCCGAGTTTTTGATGAAGCTTTGCGTTTGTTTCCGCCAGCCTGGGTCATTACTCGGCGAGTGTTGCAAGACGTAGAAATTGAAGGTCACGTCATCCCGAAAAACGCAATGGTGATTGTGAGTCCGTGGCTTGTGCATCGTCATCCTGATGTGTGGTCTGACCCGTTGACTTTTCAGCCGGATCGTTTCGCTGATGGAGCGCCGCAACTCGGCTACATTCCTTTCGGTGCAGGACCGCGTTTATGTATCGGGCGGGATATGGCACGGTTGGAAGCCACGCAAATTGTGGCGCACTTATCCCAGGCATGGAACATTGAGCCTGTTCATTCAGGCGAAGTTGTTATTGAAGCGTCAGTAACGTTGCGTCCTGCTTCGGGCCTTGTGATGCGTATTTCACCGCGTGGCTAGCAGCCTGTGTTACTTGTTAATGAGTGCAAGTACTTCGTCGTGTAGCAATCCGTTTGTGGTGACCGAGTTGCCTGCCGACAGTGGATCAGTGCCATCAAAGCCAGTTACTCGTCCACCGGCTTCAATGACAACGGCGATGTAGGCGGCCATGTCGAAGTTGTTCAGTTCGGGTTCAGCCGCAATATCGACACTGCCTTCGGCCACCATCAGATGTGACCAGAAATCACCGTACGCACGTGAACGCCACACGGAACTGCGAACATTCTCGAACGCATTGCCGTTCCCAAATTTTTCCCAGCCCACTTGATCTGAGAATGAAAATGATGCGTCGTTCATGTTCTTCACACCAGAGACGTGAATTTGGCGGACAGTGCCATCGACATCGCGGGTGAATGCACCTTCACCGCGTACTGCCCACCAGCGTCGACCAAGTGCGGGTGCGGAAATCATTCCGACGAGTGGGTCACCGTCGACAACAAGCGCAATGAGAGTTCCCCACACCGGAACTCCGCGAACGTAGTTCTTAGTTGCATCAATGGGGTCAATGACCCACAGTCGAGACTTGCTTGTATCGGTATCTGCAAACTCTTCACCGATAACACCGTCGTCGGGGCGCTGAGTAGCAAGTGCATCGCGAATCATGCGTTCAACAGCCTGGTCGGCTTCTGTGACGGGGGTGTTGTCGGGCTTTGTTTCTATGTGCAAATCCATAGCGCGGTAGCGCGACATGGTCATGATGTCAGCCTGGTCTGCAAGGGTAATAGCAAGTTCAAGATCGGAATTCATAAGTTCACGTTACTGGTTTAGAGTGAATGTGAGCGAAAGGCAGGGTGACATGGCGACTAAATCGCGGGCAACAACACTGTTGGGCGACTTGACGCGCAACTTGATGACTCACCCTGAAAAAATCGTTGAGGTTGTGAAGGACTTTCCCGAAAAGGTGAAAGAAAATGGCGGCCGAATCCCTTTCTTGACCGAAATCACTGCGGTGTATTACGCAGTCAAGGACCCGAAGACGCCTTTCAAGGTCAAAGCTACCCTTGCTGGTGCGTTGGCGTATTTCATCTTGCCGACGGATTTAATTCCTGATTTTGTCGCTGTGTTTGGTTTCACTGACGACCTTGGGGTTCTCATGCTTGTGATGCGCCGACTCGGCGCACACGTCACTGACGAGCACTACGAACTAGCTCGAAGGCGCCTGCAGGGCGAAGAGCAAACGTCGGACTGATTGCAGTCGGCTGACACCACTATCACCTGCGTGACCATCGGCAACCCAGGCGTCTAATGCGCAATCTGGCGGTGCTTCGCCACTTGAGTTCACGTGTGTGCAGGCCCGTGGACATTCTTCGGCACCGTCGGCTAATTCTGGGAACGCATCAATGATGTCTTCGGCCACAACGTGAGCTAATCCAAACGAGCGCACGCCTGGTGTGTCAATGACCCATCCTGTGTCGTGTGGCAAGGCAATGGCGACGGCAGATGTCGAGGTGTGCTTACCGCGCCCTGTCACATCATTCACATCACCAGTGACCCGCTTTGCTTCTGGTGCCAAGGAGTTAACCAGCGTGGACTTGCCAACACCGGAGTGTCCCAAGAACACCGTCATGCGACCACGTAATGACTCGCGTACAAGTTCGATGCCTTCACCAGTTTTTTGGTTGACCAAAATGTGATTCAGCTGCATTTCGCCGAAGTGTTCGAGAATTTCGTTGGGGCTGCCGAGGTCAATCTTTGTAATGATCAGCAATGGCTCAAGCCCAGCGTCAAATGCGGCCACAATCGCGCGGTCGATTAGTCCAAGACGTGGTTCTGGGTTAGCAACCGAGGTGACAATCGCTAGTTGGTCGGCGTTGGCCACGATGACACGTTCAATTGGGTCAGTGTCATCGGCCGTGCGCATCAACACTGTGTTGCGTTCAATTAATTCAACAAGTCGAGCCAAAGTATCCGGGGTTCCTGACAAGTCGCCCACGAGGCGCACAAGGTCACCTACGACTGCACCTTTGCGACCAAGTTCACGGGCCTTCACTGCAACGACGTGAACTTGTTCATCGTGTGGCGCACCTGCAGGTACGACACAGGTGATTCGGCCGCGGTCAACGGCGATGACTTGGCCAACTTCGGCATCGGAAAAGTCAGGGCGATCCTTGCTTCGACGTCGTGAATTACCGCGCGTTGGGCGCGAGGCAATGCCGTCCTCGTCGAATCGGGTCATGCGTTCACCATGGACAGCCACATGTCAGCGAACTCGGGGAGCGTTTTGCTTGTGGTCCCGATATTTTCAATCTCAATACCGTCAACGCCCAGTCCAAGAACTGCGCCGGCCATGGCCATGCGGTGATCGTCGTATGTGTGGAATGTTCCAGCATGCAATGGAGCTGGATTAATGATTAACCCGTCTTCGGTTTCAACGACATCGCCACCGAGTGCGTTGATTTCAGTGGCGAGCGCAGCTAAACGATCAGTTTCGTGTCCACGCAAATGCGCAATTCCGCGAAGTTGCGATGGTGAATCTGCAAGCGCACACAACGCGGCGATGACTGGCGTTAATTCGCCAACATCGTGCATGTCAACGTCTATGCCGTGCAATACCCCGGTACCAGTGAATGTCATATCCGAACCAACTGTTGACACAGTCGCGCCCATCATTGGCAACAATCGTCGAAGTGTGTCACCGGCTTGGTGTGTGTGGGCTGGCCAGTCTGGAATGGTGATGCTGCCGCCTGCAATTAGTGCCGCGGCCACAAAAGGAGCTGCGTTCGACAAGTCAGGTTCAACGGTGATTGCGAAACCTTCAGGAACACCTGGATGAACAGTCCATGTCGCATTGAAGTTATCAACGATGTCGACGTCCACGGTGATACCGACTTGGCGAAGTACGGCAACAGACATATCGATATGTGGCATAGAAGGCAGCGCGCCACCAGAGTGTGTCACCGTAATGCCTGCGTCATAGCGACATCCTGCAAGGAGAAGTGCACTCACGAACTGTGACGATGCTGAGGCATCGATAGTGACGTTGTCACCCGCAACGTATCCAAGTCCACGAACTGTAAAAGGCAATGTTCCGCGACCGTCATCGTCGACTTCGACTTCAAGTTCGCGAAGCGAGTCAATGATCTGTTTCATCGGACGAACTCGGGCATGTGGATCGCCATCAAAACGAATCGCACCATGAGCGATAGCCGCTACCGGCGGAACAAATCGCATGACAGTGCCAGCAAGTCCGCAATCAACTTCGGCCGGGCCGACAAGGGGACCGGGAGTGACGACAAGTGCCTCACCGTCGCGTTCCACGGCGACTCCAAGGCTCTCTAGAGCTTGTGCCATCAGCAAGGTGTCTCGAGCAATCAGTGGGTGATTGATGCGGCTGGGGCTGTCAGCAATGGCGGCCAAAACTAGCCACCTATTAGTCAATGATTTGGAGCCTGGAATACGCATGACGCCGTTCAGCGGCGATGTGCGCCTAGGAGCTGACCAAAGTTCATTCACGAGTTACAGCCTAACGGCTGGCAGAATGTGCTCTATGTGTGGCAGATATGCGCTGAAGACGGACCCGAAGGTCATCGCACAGGATTACAACGTGGCCGCAGCAGCCCTCGCAGATGGTCGGCTCGCGACGCTATCTGCTGATGTGGTGCCCGTGACCCAAATGTCGTCAGAGGCACTGACTGCAAATTTCAACGTTGCGCCAACGCACCTGATTCCTGCAGTTGTTCGCCACGAGGGTGACATTGCACTGGCAGCGTTTTCGTGGGGGCTTGTTCCATCGTGGGCCAAGGATCCATCAATTGGCGCGCGCATGATCAACGCGCGAAGTGAAACAGTGGAAGAGAAGCCGTCATTCCGAAGCGCCATCGGTAAGCGTCGCTGTATTGTTCCGGCCGATGGTTGGTACGAATGGGAAAAACTCTCGGCAACGAAAAAGCAACCGCACTATTTTTCGGCTTCAGACGACTCGCTAATTGGTTTTGCTGGTCTGTATGAAACCTGGAAGCAACCTGACGGCTCAACTTTATGGTCGTGCACGATCCTGACAACTGATGCATGGCCCGAGTTAGCCCATGTACACGAACGCATGCCTGTCATCATGCACGCGGACTTACGCGAGGCTTGGCTAGGTGAAGGACCTGCGCCTTTGGCCGAAGTATTGGATTTAAGTCACACGGCAAAACAGATTCGCGAATGGCCAGTAAACCCTGCAGTCGGCAATGTGCGTAACAACAATGAAACCCTGACCGAACCCGAAGAAGGATCCACACTGTTCTAAGCGGGAATACATCCGCCGGTACATCGGTTACATACCTCATGAGCGCAACGGGTGTCATGACGAAACCTGCGCAATACACAGCAGGAGTAGTGTCAGTTCTTGTGGCAACCGAGAGCGAAAATTCAGCCGAAGAGGCGCTGGCGTTGACGCCTGACATTCTCGAGCTTGAAGAAGATTTTGCCGACGACATTGCCGATGACGATGTGGTGCTGACTCCGGAATCCGCAGCGGAACGCACAGCCCGTTTCGAACGCGATGCAATGCCGTACCTCGACCAAATCTACGCAGGCGCATTGCGCATGACCCGCAATCCGGCAGACGCCGAAGATTTAGTCCAAGAAACCTTTGCCAAGGCTTATCGCTCGTTTAACTCCTATCAAGATGGAACGAATCTAAAGGCCTGGTTGTATCGAATTCTGACGAATACGTACATCAACATTTATCGCAAGAATCAGCGCGGTCCGATTGTGGATCCGACTGAGCAGATTGAAGACTGGCAGATGGCGCGCGCAGAGCGTCACACCTCTGGTGGTCTGCGCTCTGCAGAAACCGAAGCCCTGGAAAATTTGCCTAACACTGTGATCAACGATGCCCTTGCCGCGTTGCCTGAAGAATTTCGCACAGCCGTGTACCTGGCTGATGTGGAAGGTTTCGCCTATAAAGAAATTGCTGAAGTAATGCACACCCCGGTAGGAACAGTCATGTCCCGTCTGCATCGAGGACGAAAATTGTTGCGAATCGCACTTGAGGATTACGCAATTGAAAATGGATTCATTAAGGAGCCAGTGTCATGAGCTGCGGAAATTCCCACGAAACCCATTGTCAAGATGTGCTTGACGCATTGTGCGCATTCATGGACAACGAGAAAACCACTGTTGACCGCGCATTGATTGCGGCTCACCTCAGTGAATGTCCACCATGCGAAAACGAAATGCTGGTTGATCGGCTGATGAAGGGTTTAATCAGCCGTGCATGTTGCGCAGAACAGGCACCAGAGGGCCTTCGCGTCAATATTCATGCGGTAATTACCCAAATTCAGGTAGATATCACCTCGAGGTCGTGAGCACCCCTCAATAGGCTCTATCCTTGAGTTCTAGACTTTTCCAACGTCAAGGAGCAATTCATGAGCAAGCGTGGCCGTAAGAAGCGCGATCGCAAGAAGAACAAGGCTAATCACGGTCGTCGTCCAAACGCATAAGTTTGGCTCAGAGTGAATGCTCTGGAGTTCATATCTTGTAAGACTTGAAATAAGGGTTCGGGATTATTCTCGGGCCCTATTTCTTATATGTGCACCTCTTCAGTGCGTGAAGTCGCTAGTCCTGAATAGCGACCAAAAGGTCGCCTTCTTGAATGACGTCGCCAACCGCAACAGCCAGTCGAGTCACAATGCCTGATGTTTCGGCGATGACGGGAATTTCCATCTTCATCGATTCAAGAAGCACAATTGTGTCGCCAACATTGATCTGGTCGCCTTCGGCTACGTAGAGCTCCATGACGTTGGCCACCATATCGGCGCGAATTTCGGACATGTGTCTACGGTAGTCCATCGGGGTGGGGAAGGTGACTCTGGTTGGAATATTGCCGACTAACCTTGTGTTGTGTCAGTTTCCGGTACCGAACTTGCGGCCATTGCTAAGCAACGCACTGAGCTCACTCCTGACGACATTTCATATTTGCAGTTGTTGTTGTCGGACTGGGCGCTGATTGCAGACTTGGGTTTTGCTGACCTGTTGCTGTGGTTGCCCACATGGAATGAAGCGGGCTTTGTTGCCGCTGCGCAGATTCGTCCAGCCACGGGTCGCACACATATTCCTGATGACCTTGTCGGTCGGTTTGTTCCGCGTGGACGACATTTCGAACTTGATCGTGCGATGGCTAATGGGGACATTGTTGCTGGCGATTCAACCGAGACCCACGAAGTCACCCAGGCTGTCCCTATTAAACGTGACGGAAACACGATTGCTATTTTGGGTCGGTATTCAGGCGCGCATGAAAATGGTCGTCTCGAAAATGCGTATGCGCGTTGCGCCGATGCGTTGTGTGAAATGTTGACGACTGGTGCCTATCCTCGAGCAAATCAAAATGACCAAGGTACAGGCGGTCGCGGTGGCGCACCTCGTGTTGGTGACGGCTTGATGTTGATGAATGAAAAGGGTGTCATTACTTTTGCTAGTCCCAATGCGCGTTCAGCATTTCGTCGCCTGGGCGTAGCAATTGACATTGAAGGTCAGGTACTTGCTGAGCTTGTCGCGCGCCTCAATCGCCGCGGTGTGCCGGTTGATGACACATTGAGTTTGGTTGCGCGCGGTCGTATTCAAGCCACATCCGAGATCTCGAGTGCCGGTGCATCTTCAACGATTCGTTCAATTCCGATGGAACATGCCGGAGCGGCAGCCGAAATCATGATTCTGGTGCGCGATGTGACGGACTTGCGTCGTCGTGAAAAAGCTTTGCTCGGTAAAGATGCGGCAATTCGCGAAATTCACCACCGTGTGAAGAATAACTTGCAAACTGTGGCGTCCCTTTTGCGGCTGCAAGGTCGTCGATTGAATGATGATGAAGCACGTATCGCTATTGCCGAGGCTGGGCGTCGAGTTGCGACGATTGCCGTGGTTCATGATTTGCTCGCCCATGATCCTGGAGACGCCGTTGATTTTGATGAGGTGGCTCGTCGTGTCATCGGGTTGACTGTTGAAACACAGTTGCCTGTTGATGTGCGTATGGATACTGACATTCGTTTGGGTTCGTTGAATAGTGACCAGGCAACACCGCTTGCCTTGGTGCTTGCCGAGTTGGTGGCAAATGCTGTCGAGCATGGTTCTAAGGGCCGTGCGGAAGTGTCAATCAAGGTCATTGCAACTTCGGATGATGATGGTCGACAGATTCTGGTTATTGATGATGGTCCAGGTATGCCGGCAGATTACGAACCTAGTTTGGGTTTGTCGATTGTGCAGACTTTGGCCACTGATGAGCTCGGCGGATCACTTGGCTTTACCAACGAATCTGGTGAGGTATTTGCTCAAGGCACCAGGGTCACGCTCGACTTGCCGATTTAGTGCAAAAAAGTAGCGCCACAGTTTGCTGTGACGCTACTTAAAAAATTCAGATCTAAACGCGTGGCAAGTCTGAATCAAAGACGTGCGGTGTTGGTTCCAGTCCGCGAGCGCGGGCACGCTGGGCGCGACGCTTGATTGCGCGACGCTCGTCCTCAGAAGTTCCACCCCAGACGCCAGAATCCTGACCAGTCTCTAAAGCCCACTTCAGGCATGGCTCAATAACCGGGCAACGACGGCAAACTGCCTTCGCGTCCTCGATTTGCACTAGTGCTGGGCCGGTATTGCCAATTGGGAAGAAGAGTTCGGGATCTTCCTCGCGGCAGGCCGCCGTATGGCGCCAATCCACGTGATCCTCCATAAGGTAGATTCGGACATTTCGGTCGTTACAACAGGCTTAACTCGTGAAAGTCGCGCGTGTTGAGTTCCTACCTTCTCACCTCGTGACTGTTTTCACAAGGGATATCGGCTAAATAATTGGGTTTTTCTCTTGTTTGGTCAGTCACATTAGTTGAAAAGGCAACCAATATGTTGTGGCACAAGGCTCTTTCGCATGTTCGTTGATTGCCGAATTCTAGTTAAACCATCACTTTGAGCGCGTCGGGAATATGTGTGACGTGCATCGATGTGGTCTGGCCAAGTGCCTCGCCGTCCACTTGCACCCACATTGGGCGCTCTGAGGCGAAGTGCACATGTGGCTGATCGTGCAATGTGATGACATCGCGCGGTTCGGCCACGGATCGCAAAATAGAGCGAGCAAGTCGGGCAACGCCAAGCCCACTGAGGCGAGTCGGCGCATACACATCCAGCGCGGTATTCAGGTTGGCCTGTGGAGTGGGGTTCAGCGGTCGTGCGCCCAGGTAGCTCCATGGTGCAATGTTCACAATCAACGCCAGGTGTGCATCAGTTAGCGCCTGTCCATGCGAGTCCGTGATTGTCAGGGAGGGGTGACGTCGGTCTGTTTTCAAAAATAATTCATTCAAGGCCAATGCTGCATACGACGCATCACTGGCTGATTTGCCTCGAGTGCGGCGCTGTTCCATGCGTGCCAAGACTGCAGCATCTAATCCGATGCCGGAATTAAAAAGAAAATATCTTTCGAGTTCCGGAGTTTCTACTTTTCCCACACCTACAGTTTGAAAACGCTGCTGCTCAATTGAATCGAGGATGCGGGCTGTTGCTTCAACAGGGTCTGCAGGAAAACCCATGTTGCGTGTGAACACGTTTGCGTTTCCGCCTGGAATGGCGGCAAGAACGGGACCATCGAGGCACGGTCCTTTGCTCATCAAACCATTTGCGAGTTCGTTGACGGTTCCGTCACCACCAAGAGCGAGCAGCACATCAACGGAATCTGTCGCCGCTTGCCGAGCAATGTCGACCGCATCGTTGCGCGAGGTTGTGTGAATGACGTCAAGATCCAGGGAGCTGCTGAGTGCGGCTGCAATCACATCGCGCACTGCGTCACTGGTCGTGGTTGCGGCGGGATTCACTACGAGGACTGCGCGCATGGAACCAGCCTACGGCGCAGGCCGCAGCCTCACGCTACGGTTGTCGTATGCGCTCACTTGCCTGGAAAATCGGTCTCGTTCAAGCTGTGCTGCTTGCGTTGTATGCGGTTGCCACTGAAGTCAATGCACTGCGCGACCACAGCCACGTTGGTTCGCCATTGATTGCAATGATCATTATGTTAATTTTGTCGGCATTGATGTTCGTAGTGAACCTTGGAGTTAAAGGCGGACATTCGGCAGCGCGCACTCCGTATTTCATGGTTCAGATATTTGCCGTGCTGATCGCCGCACAGTTTCTGCAAGGCAGCAAGGTGGGTGTCGAAGCCCGGTTCGCTTGGGGCGCAGTACTTGTGTCAGCAGTAGCCGGGTTTATTGCACTGTTTCGAACACCGGCTGATTAAGTATCGGTCAGGTTTTCACGCAGCGCAGCAAGTGTCTTCGTCAAAATTCGCGAGACGTGCATTTGCGAAATACCCATCTGGGTGGCGATTTGTCCTTGCGTCATATTGTCGAAAAAACGCATGAGCAAAATTTGTTTGTCACGTTCAGGAAGCGCTGCGAGAAGCGGGCGAAGTGATTCGCGATTTTCGATTCCTTCGAGTGCTTCATCGAGCGAACCTAATCGCTCGGACATAGCTGAACTTTCATCATCGTGCGGAACGTCGAGGCTGACGGTTGAGTAGGCAGCATGTGCTTCGAGGGCTTCGACCACGTCATGTACTGCAATACCCAAATGTTTGGCAATTTCGGAAGTGGTTGGCGATCGATCTAGTTTGTTCGTAAGTTCGTCGCGTGCCTTTGCAACTGAAGCACTGAGTTCCTGTAGGCGTCGTGGAACGCGCACCGCCCATGTTTTATCGCGGAAGTGTCGTTTGATTTCACCGACAATGTTTGGTGTGGCAAATGTGGAAAATTCAAACCCAAGTGATGCATCAAAGCGATCGATTGCTTTGATGAGCCCAATTGTTCCAACTTGAATTAAGTCATCGAGAGGTTCGCCGCGGTCGGCAAACTTTCGCGCTAAAAACTGGACAAGCGGCAAATGTTTTTCAATCAGCGCAGCGCGAAATGACTCGTGTTCTGGGGTGCCTGCATCAAGAGCTGCAAGTTGCTCGAGCAATTCGCGGTCCGAAAACTGCGAGTCAATGCCGTTAGGCACTGGCAACCGTCATCATCTCAAGACTGAGCGTCAAGGCATTGTCGGTGTGCACGAGATCGATTTGCGGAACCAGTGCCTGAAGGACTGTCCAGGCAAACCCGTCACGTGGAATTGGCTGGGCAGCATCTGCACTATGGAAATCAATTCTGATTTGGCCGGGCTGTACGTCAAAGGTGACATGTATGTCGCGATCATCGGCGACAACATTGACGAGGAGTGCGTACGCCTCGTCAACAGCTAAACGCAAATCGTCGATTTGTTCGACAGTTAGGTCGGCGTGTGCGGCAGCATGACCTGCTGCGCTTCGGATGAGACCAACGAACGCTGGGGTTGCTGGTACGGAAAGTTGAATAGTTGCCACATCTAAACGTTAACTCACGTTTGTGGCTGCTGGTGACCTAACGAGGGTCAGGTGTGCCCAATGTTTCTAGGGGTTCGCCCGACATTCGGTAAACGGTCCATTCATCCATAGGAACGGCGCCGAGTGCGCGATATACGTCAATGGCGGGAGTGTTCCAATTAAGCACCCACCATTGGAATCGGGTGTAGTTGTTGTCGACACACACTTGCGCGAGTGTGCTCATCAACGCTTTGCCAAAACCTTGGCCACGGAATTGCGGACGAACATATAGGTCTTCGAGATACACGCCGTGGCGTCCGTGCCAGGTGCTGTAGTTCAAAAACCAGATCGCCATTCCTGCGAGCTTGCCTTCGTGTTCAGGATCATCGATGACGTGTGCGTAAACAGCAGGATGTCCCGTGGGGGTGTCGGCGCGAGGTGCGCCACCCCAACTTTCGTGTTGTTCAAATTCTTCGGAAACAGAAGTGCCACCGAAGAGAGCCTTCATCAGGTCCTCTTCGGTGGCGATCACTTCATCCGGAGCTTGTTCGTAAACGGCAAGCTCGACAATCATTGCGTGCATCTCGGCGACGTCCTCGGGACGTGCTACGCGCACTGCAACAGTCATTGTGAACTTATGCCTTCTTGGTTTCTGCGAAGATTGCGGCGATTTCGTCAATCTTGGCGATCAACTTGTCTGCAACTGCAACGTCTGTGGTGCCCTTGGTGCCACCGGCGCCAGCAAGCTTTGTTGCTTCGTTGAACAGGTCGTTGAGCTGTGGGTACTTTTCAAAGTGTGGTGCCTTGAAGTAGTCGGTCCACAGAACCCATAGGTGTTCCTTCACCATGTGTGAACGGTCTTCCTTGATGGATACTGCGCGTGCTTTGAAGTCAGCGTCTTCTGATGCGTGGTACTTCTCCATGCATGCCTTGACTGACAGCGCTTCGATGCGTGCCTGTGCTGGATCGTAGATACCGCAGGGCAGGTCGCAGTGTGCGCTGACTGTGATTGTTGGTGCAAAGAATTTCATTGTTCCTCCAGATGAGAGTGCGGAAAACCGCGTGGTTCTAGGTTACCGCGCGGTTTACAGGCAGGCACCTTGTGGTCAAGTGGCACAATAGGCGCATGGCGTATGGGTTTGCGATTGTCGAGGGGTTGTCGATGATCCCCGCCCTTGCACCAGGTGAACGTGTCCTGGTGAGGTATGGCGCAACTTTCAAGGTCGGCGACATTGTGTTGGTTGACCGCGGCGAACGTGTCGACATTAAGCGTGTGACACGTATCGAGGACGGTCACATTTTTGTCGAAGGTGACAATAGTGAAGTCAGCACTGACTCACGCCATTACGGCGCAGTTTCCAAAGAGGCAATCATTGCGAAGGTCATTCGTCGGATCTGGACTCGGTGACTTAAGGAATAAGCGTGTTGGCAAAGATCTGCCAAGCGAGCAGTGACTTTGCGACCAAACTCAACACAATGTAGATACGTTCACCGTGCAAGTAGTTGCTCCACTTGCCTTTAGCTCTGTACTGCTTGTACTGAACCCAGGCGAATGAATTAAACAACGCGAAAATTGTAAAGATAATTCCGTAAACGAAACCTGGGGTATCAGCTCCGGGAGGGCCGTTTGGTGACACAACATAAATCGCAACGGCAAGCCAAGGAACAATTCCAGCGATGCAACCAAAGATGAACGGAACCCAACCACCGTTGCCTGGGGTTTCATACTTTTCTTGCAACCACCCAAACAGAATCATTGAAGCATTCACGCCGAAAATTGCAAGCAGTGCAGTGACGTCAGCAATGCCGGTGATCTGAGCAATCAGCACAATCATGACTGACGAACTAACGGCGTACTCAACCCAACGGAAGTAATTGCGCTTAGCTTCAAGCCCAGCACTGTAACGACCATAGAACTGTGGGCTAGCAACAATGAAGTGAGCTAGTGCTGACAGTCCAAGGAAAAGTGCGACAGCTGTAGCCAACGGGGTATGAAAGAGCACGACAGATGGAGCAAGTGGTGTTCCCGGTGGCCCAGCCATATACGTAGCAGTGACGGGCAGTGAGAAGTCAGTTGACAAGGCAATGACAGCAGCCATCTGTGCCAAGTGCAGCACGCCAGCAATCAGATTGAAACGGCGAAGTCCAGGAATAGTTATGTTGCTCATATATGCACTCTATGTGCAGATTAGGTCAATTGCTACCGCAAAAAAGCGTTGCAAATTAAGGTGTGAGAACCAATTTCCCGCTAGTTTCGCCATTGAGCATTAACTCATAAGCATCCCGCGCATTGTCGAAACTGTAAGAGGCCTGAATAGTCGGACGAACACCCGTTCGCTCAAGGAAGTCAAGCAGCGAAACAAACTCCTCGCGCGTACCCATCGTCGATCCCACAACTTCGAGTTGCAAGAAAAACAAACGAGCCAAATCTGCTGGGGGATTCGCGCCAGATGTTGCACCGCAAATCACAATGCGACCACCAGGACGCAAGTTGCGCATCGAATGAGACCACGTTGCTTCGCCGACTGATTCCATGACGGCATCAACTTTGCCTGGCAACCGTGCGCCGGCTTCGAAAACTTCATTTGCACCCAACGACTTGGCAAGTGCGCGCTTGGATTCATCGCGTGAGGTCACCCACGTGGTAAATCCTGCGGCGTGAGCCAACTGGGTCAGCGCAGTAGCCACTCCGCCCGAGGCGCCTTGAATCAAAACAGTGTCACCAGACTGCAGCCCAGACTTCGTGAACAGCATGCGATACGCCGTCAACCATGCAGTGGGCAATGCGGCGGCTTGTTCCCATGACAAGAACGCCGGCTTATCAATCAAGTTTCGCTCGGGCACCCAGCAGTATTCGGCCTGGGTGCCGTCGTGGACCTCGCTGAGCAACGAACGCTTGGGGTCCAGGGTTTCATCGCCATGGATGGGTGTGCCCAGCACAGCATGGATGATGACTTCGCGACCATCATCCGTGACACCCGCACCATCAGAACCCAACACGATAGGCAAGTTCTCAGCAGCAGTCGCAGCACCACGTAAAGTCCACACATCGTGGTGGTTCAGTCCGGCAGCCTTGATCTGTACGCGCACCCAACTCGGGTCGTGAACTTTACCAGTGTGCTCGCCGATGTGCAGGCCGTCGAGTGGACTGGAATCGCTGGCGGCCGTAGCAACAATCGCGCGCACTTACTCGTCCTCGTCATCGTCGAGGCGAGCCAACCATGTGGCGAGGCGTTCGACCGGAATTTCAAAGTCAGGGAATTGGTCCACAAATTCACGCATGCGATCAGCCAGCCATGACAACGGCCATTCTTCTTCGCCGCGACGCTTTTCTAGCTCTTCGATTCCGCGATCTGTGAAATACATACGTTCAGGCTACTTGAAAGTGGTCCGTGAATAGGAAACGCCATCGCGTACTACGAAGGCAGCCTGTCCATTAATGATGGGACCTAAGTGAATGCGCTCAGGCAGCCAGTTGGCTTCGCCAAGACGCCACGTCGTGTCGTCCAAGCGCACAAGTAATTCGTCAAATTGTGGTGCTTCGATACCACTGACACAGGCAAGGTACAACGAGTGGCCACGCTGAAAGATGCGCAAGCGCGGATACCAAGGTGTGAAATGGCGGTAGCTGCCGACGAGCGCCTGACTAGCTTCATCCAGGGCTGGATACGCCGGTTGAGTTGCGGCGAACGTGTGTGGGCCAATGAGCCATGAATCATCAACGAAGTCCCAACGGAATCGATCGAAGTACGGCAGGTCTGTGACGTACCGACCGGTCCACGTTGGCTCCAAGGTGCCGTTGTGTTCACCGGTGGCAACGCTCATTGTGTCGCCGTTGAGGGTCACTGTCATTGAGGCGCCTAATTCATTGATGAATGTTCCTGCCATGTTGGCCAGCGGTGCGTTTGAGTCGCGGTGTGTGACAACAGCATCGCTGGCTGGTGGTAATGCAGGGTACTCACGCTCGCCACTTGCTTCCACAAACAATTGGTGTCCCGCACGGGCAATGGCATGTGCTGCTGGAAAGTCACCGTTGGTGTTGGTCAATACCGCGATACCAATTCCATTTGTGCGGTCCGCGATAAAGAATGTGGCGTACCCGACCATGCCGCCGCCGTGTGTAACGCATTCGTATCCATCAACAGTTTCAACATTCACGCCATAGCCATATTTGCTGGACGAGGCTTTCATGCCACCGCGAATTTCCATCAGTGGTTCACCGTCTAGCGCATGCCCGGTGACAAAGCGTTGGAATGTTTCTGGTTTCAGAATCTGATTACCGTCCACGGTTCCGTCGCTGAGCATCAGGCGCAGGTACTGTGCCATGTCCGTTGATGAAGAACCAACGCAACCATCGCCCGCATCAATCTCAAACCAATACGACGGTGAAATAGGTGAGCCTTGACGCCACGGCAAGTCATCGTCAGATTGCCAGTATCCAACTGCATAGTCAGCGCGATCAACATTGGCGATACTGCCGCGGGTGCTAGGCATGTACAGCGGCTCCAAAATGCGCGTTGAGATTTCATCGGCGATTAAGTTGCCGGTAATTTCCTGAACCACTTGACCAAGCAACATGAAGCCCACATTTGAATAGTGCCAATGTTGCGAAGCATCGGGAGCCACCGGCAAATTGCGTAATGCCCAAGTTTGCACCAAGTCATCTGGTGTTCCATCGTCGCCCATGATTAAGCCCGCAGTATGTGTTAACAGTTGGTGAATCGTTGTCGGTGTTGAATCGGGACCGATTTGTACCCACGGCAAAATCGCGGTGATGTCGTCATCGAGATTCAGCTTGCCTTCGTCGACTAACTGATTGATAACCAATGCTGTGAACGATTTACTGATCGAACCAATCAAGTAAAGATGATCAGTTGTGCTGGGGATGTTGCGTTCGATGTCGGCAATACCAAAGCCCCAGTTAGCCACGATGCCATCGCGGTCGGTGATAACAATTGCTCCGCCTGGGACTGGCCAATAGGGCAACAGATCTTCGACGAATTTCTGGAGCGTAGTTACCGCGTGGTCATATGCATTGTCAGTCATAAGGTTCACTTATTCGGTTGTGGCACGGAAACCCGGCCAGGTGGTTTGGTGAATTAGAGCGTCAAGTTATTTAGAAGGTTAATGTCATCTTATTCAGCCCAGCTGGTTGATCAGGATTGCGACCAACAGCCAAAGCCCATTCCAAGGCAAGTTGCTGGCCGCGAACGATGACGGGTATTGACTGCATCAGTTCACTCAGGTGACTAGGCAGCGTCAAGTCTGCGCTAGGTGAGGTGTTCATC
>CANGDT010000012.1 GCA_947452755.1 Actinomycetota bacterium | reverse complement strand
TAGGCGGGGGTTTTCCGTTTACGCGGCGAGGGAGGGATTTGAACCCCCGGAGGCTTTAACACCTCAGACGCTTTCAAGGCGCCCGCATTCGGCCGCTCTGCCACCTCGCCACATTCGATAAATCGAACTCTGCAAGATTACGCGAAAAATCGCTGTTCCAAAAATTCAGCACCCAAGCGGGCAATAAACAAGGGATATAGAGGTAAGAAATCAGGCTTTGTATTCCGCCGCAATACGTCGAGCTAAATAAGGAGAAAACTCACCGTCGTATTTCTTATGCAACTCAGTGAGCTGCCAATCCTTCCCAGTCACAGTCCCACGGCACTGTGAAGTCCCACATCCGCACTGAAACTCGTCATAGTCAGTGTCGTCGCAAGTGGCGTAGTCGAATGTGAGTTCTTCCCCAACAGCAATATCGCGGCGAGCTTTCAGGATTGTTGCACCCATCAGGCTGCAACTTGGTTCACAAGAATGGTTGAAGCAATCACCAGGTTCGCGTTCGTCCTGCGACACCAGATACAAGTCGTCATCAACTTGAATGGCGCGATGTTGGCGTTCAAGTGGCAACGTTGCAAGGACATCGCGGGGAACAGTCCATCCGCCAAAGCCACCAACCGTTTCACCTGCACGAATTGGTTCTATGGCAAAACTGCCCCACCCTTTGTTTCCCGCGGGGCGGGCCTGCGCCTTAGGCGTCAACCAATTCATGTCCAATGAACGATCTCCAATCGTGCAAAGTGTGAATACTGCAGTCTGCATGGTATCGCTCCAAGGTGTATTTCAAACAAACTTCAGGAAGGTCTAGGCTTAACACATGATTGACCTCGCCACTTTGCGCCAAGATCCCGATGCCGTTAAGCGTTCTCAGGCTGCCCGCGGTGAGTCGGAATCTTTGGTTGACGATGTTGTGGCCGCGGATGCGCATCGCCGCACCGTTGTTGGCGAGTTTGAAGCTGTTCGCGCTGACCAAAAGGCTAAGGGCGCACTTGTTGCCAAGGCTCAGGGTGACGAAAAGCAAACACTTTTAGCTGAGACAAAAATTTTGGCCGAGCAGGTCAAGGCTGCGGAAGCCACTCTTCGTGATGCTGACGAAAAACTTGAAGCGCTGGTTTTGGGTTTATCAAATGTTGTCGACACGGATGCGCCGGTTGGTGGCGAAGATGATTTTGTTGTGTTGCGTGAAGTTGGAACAAAGCGTGATTTTGCCGCTGAAGGAATTACTGTTCGCGATCACGTTGAAATTGGTGAACTCATTGGCGCGATTGATATTGAGCGCGGTGCGAAAGTCAGCGGCAGCCGTTTTTATTACTTGACTGGTCCTGGTGCAATGTTGGAACTCGCACTTGTACAACTTGCAATGACGACGGCGCAAGCAAATGGGTTCATGCCGATGATTCCACCGGCACTTGTGAAGCCTGCTGCGATGGAAGGCACTGGTTTCCTTGGTCAGGCTGCGGAGAACGTTTACCGCCTCGAAGCCGATGACATGTATTTGGTGGGAACTGCTGAAGTTCCACTGGCCGCGTATCACATGGATGAAATTCTTGAAGGCGCATTACCAAAGCGCTACGTAGGTTTCTCGCCGTGCTTCCGTCGTGAAGCTGGTAGTCACGGAAAAGATACTCGTGGAATTTTCCGCGTGCACTGGTTCGACAAGGTTGAAATGTTTTCGTTCTGCCCAGTTGATGAAGCTGTAGCTGAGCATGCACGCTTACTTGCTTTCGAGGAAGAGTTCTTGCAGGCCCTGGAGATTCCTTACCGTGTCATTGACGTAGCCACTGGCGATCTTGGTTCGAGCGCCGCTCGCAAGTTTGACTGTGAAGCCTGGGTGCCGTCACAAGAGCGTTACCGCGAAGTGACTTCAACATCGAATTGCACTACTTTCCAGTCACGTCGTTTGCGTATCCGTTCACGTGGCGAAAATGGTGTTGAGCCGATTGCAACGTTGAATGGAACGTTGTGCGCGGTCACACGCACGATTGTTACTTTGTTTGAAAATCATCAGCAAGCAGATGGTTCAGTTCGTGTACCGGCTGCGCTTCAACCATTCCTGGGTGGCGCAACACATTTCACGCTGAAGGACTAAAGATTCAAAAAGTATGGCCCGCTGGAAATTACCAGCGGGCATGCCTTGCTAGTCAACAAAGTTGATGAAATAGTCAATTCCGCCAGTGAAATTTGCAAAATCATTAAACTGTGATCGCACGGGCAGAGGATGAACCTGAAATTCGGCGAAAAATTGATTCCTTGATGGTTTGGGTTTGGGCACAGAAAGTATTGCGAGAATCTGCGAGTCGCCTGCAGGTGCTATGAATTCATTCAATGACTCTAAACGAGTTCCTTCGTTCATGGACTGAGGTGATTTCTCAACCGGAATCACGCCTATTGCTTGGTCCTTAACGTAGGGGATCAGTTCGAACGTTGAAGTCATCGCGGCATTAGAGTCAAGCGAAAAATCCAGAGAAGCCGTTGCTGACTCGTCGCAATGCAAAATGCCGATCCCGATTAACAACTTCTGATTTGCAACCCACTCATTAACAACAATGTGGTCCTGCGATCGTGTTATTGAACATTTTGCACTTACCTTAGGAACTTGAGTGCTTTCCGCATGCGGATATCCGCATGCGGAAAGCACTAGTGCAAGACCAAGAACTACACCGTGATTGCGCTTGTGTTTAAATTCAAAATGCATCGGCGCACTGTTTCTTGACGCCAACTTTAATCGCGACATGTATTTGTCCAGTTAGTTTTTGCCGGATAAACATCCAAAATCCAACAGTAGGTCGAACTTATGCCGCTAGACACGGGAATGTAAGCAATCAATCCCGTGGTGGTTGTAGTCGTACAATTTGCATTGTTTTGATATTTTGTAAATGTGATTTTGTCAGCCTGGTGTAGGAGCAAAGCTCTCGCTTGAACGCCTGAGGGCACATTCAGGGAATATCCCCATGATTGTGTAGATGTTATGGATTCACTCAAACTGATTCCAAACGTTGTATTTGCCGATGCAACGACTCCCGACATAGTTATGGAGACTGAACCTGAGTACGTTGAAGTGGTCGCGACCGCGGTACTGTAACTTCGGTTGATGGTCCCAGCCGTTGCGACCCATGCGCTTGCTTCATCTGTTGGTAGCCATCCAGCACTTCGCGCTGTCGCAGTATACGACGCATCAATCGGACAGGCAGTCAAGTTTTTAGGCAGTGTTTGTGCTTGGGCAGTATTTAATGATGTAAGTGATGCCATGCAAAGTGTGATTGCAAGGAGAAGGATTTTTTTATTCTTCACGTCATTCTTCTTTCTATTGGATTGAAATGCCAGGTACTTAGCAGCAGTTTGTTGGGCCGCCTTTGAAAATTGAAGGTGTGATCACTGATGCAAATGAAGCACTAGGAGCAAGCATCACGACAAGACTGGATATGAGGATTGAAACAAGCATTTTCATTGTAAAGATTTCCTTTCTCAATGTAATATTATTCTTACAAATTCAAATGCTACTCTAATTCCTTACAGGGAGTGAGAAATTGGAAAATAATCACAATTTGCCAATTGGCGTTCGAATTAGAGATTTACGGAAGTCCCGAGGCCTCAAACAACAGGATTTTGTCGGTCTGGGGATTAGTTCGGGCTATATTTCACTCATTGAACAGGGCAAGAGAAATCCTTCGCCAAAGGCGCTTAACCAGATTGCGTCCATCTTAAAAGTTCCCCTGTCAGAAATATCCGGGATACCCGAAGGCAACGAGGCCCTCAAAACACGTACCGCCCTCGAGCGCATCCGAGCGCAGTTAGCTGTTGGAGATGCGGCAGAAGCGCAAGTAAATCTACAGAAGATTTCAAATTTGGCGGCACATACTCGGGAGTTTCTGCTTCTCGAAATTGAAATTGACGTCGCTCTAGGAAACTTTGTTGCTGCCGAAATTGAATTAAAACCACTAATCGTCCAACTTGACAACGATGGTCAGTATGAGTTTCTCGAAAGAGCGTTAACGGTTTATGGAAGAGCGAGCGATCGGTTAGGAACGCAGTTATCTGCGCTTGTGGAGTTAGCTAATTTGAAACGTAACTCATTTCAAAGAATGCCAAACTTTCTCAAGATACTAATTAATTCAATGCTCGCTGCACGGCTCTCCGACTTGGGAGACGCTCATTCTGCCACCGTAGTTCTTACCGAAATAACTAGTTCCGACCTTTCGGAGTTAAGTGCAATCTCAAGAGCACGAACTTGGTGGTCAGCTTCAAACGTTGCAAGTAACTCTGGTGATCTAGTGTCGGCACTTGTTTTCGCCGTCCGCGCGCAAGAGACACTCTGTTATGTCTCCGATAGGAGTACCTATTTACGAATTAGTTATCAAAAGTTGATGGTGCAACTCCAGAGTCCAAACAGTGCTCCAGCAGAAGAGTGTTTGAAAGAAATCAAAGACCTTATCCACTTAGCTCAAGAATCCAACGATCTAGCAGCAGTCAAAGAATTGAGAATGCTACAAGCTCACTTCCTATTTAGCCTTGGAGAAATGGATGAGTCGTTGCAAGTAGCCGAAAAATGTATTCAAGATGGAATTGATGCTGAAAATGAAGCCGCGCTATTAGCGCTTAGGGCAGGTATTAGGATTCAACGACATGATGCAGAAAATGCCGAACAGGATCTCAGATCAGCATGCATCCTTATGAAGAATTTTCCCAATACGCACAACGTCAAATTGCTTAGGCGGAATTTAGCCACGGCATATCGTCAAATAGGACTTTTGAACGAAGCGATTGAAGTTCTACTGGGTGATGTTGAAAAAAGCTCCGATTTCTCGGAACTAATATCCAGCTGAAGGCTTAGTTAGTAAAAAGTATGGCCCGCTGGAAATTACCAGCGGGCCATACTTATGCCTTGAATTAGTAGCTTGAATCACCCATGTCTGGCAGGTTGGCAAGTGCTGCTGCAAAACGCTCATCAGTCACGTCTTCATCAACCATTCCGCCACGAAGGAATTCGTCGTAGGCAGCCAAGTCGAAGTGACCATGTCCACACAGGGCTGTCAGGATGACGGTTTCTTCGCCGGTTTCCTTTGCCTTCAATGCTTCGCGGATTGCCAAAGCAATTGCGTGTGTTGGTTCCGGCGCAGGAACGATACCTTCGGTGCGGGCGAACTGAACTGCGGCACTGAAGCACTCAGTCTGTGCGACAGCTTCAGCATCCATCAAACCAAGTTCGTAGATGTGCGAAATCAGCGGTGCCATACCGTGGTAGCGCAATCCACCTGCGTGAATTGGATCTGGGATGAAGTCCTTACCGAGTGTGTGCATCTTCATCAGCGGTGTCATGCCCGCGGTGTCACCGAAGTCGTATGCGTAAACGCCACGAGTTAGTGATGGGCATGATGCAGGTTCGGCAGCAAGAATTCGCGGATTAATCTTGCCGGCCATTTTCTCGCGAAGGAATGGGAAGGCAAGTCCACCGAAGTTAGATCCACCACCGGTGCAACCAACAATCAAGTCAGGTGTTTCGCCGACTTTGGCGAGCTGCAAGAGTGCTTCTTCGCCGATGATGGTCTGATGCATGAGCACGTGATTCAAAACTGATCCAAGTGCGTAACGTGTTTCAGGATCCTTCACCGCAACTTCAACAGCTTCGCTGATTGCGATACCGAGACTTCCGCTGAGGTTCTTTGGATCTGAAGCAAGCATCTTGCCAACTTCAGTGAGTTGTGAAGGTGAACGATGAACAACACCACCGAATACTTCAATCATCAACTTGCGGAATGGCTTTGCATCAAAGGATGCTCCTACTTGGAAAACTTCACATTCAAGTCCGTACAACGCAGTTGCAAATGCGAGTGCAGTTCCCCACTGGCCTGCGCCAGTTTCGGTAACGAGTTTCTTAATTCCTTCTTGCGCGTTGTAGTACGCCTGTGGCACAGCGGTGTTTGGCTTGTGCGATCCAGCTGGTGACACACCCTCGTACTTGTAATAGATATGTGCAGGTGTACCGAGCGCTTGTTCCAAACGGTGTGCGCGGAACAGTGGCGATGGACGCCATTGGCGATACACATCAAGTACGCCGCCAGGAATGTCAATGTAACGCTCCTGGCTTACTTCCTGCATGATCAACGCCATTGGGAACAATGGAGCGAAATCTTCTGGACCGGCAGGCTGGTGTGTGCCTGGGTGTAGCGCAGGGGGTGGAGGCGCTGGCAGGTCAGGAACAATGTTGTACCACTGTGTCGGCATTTCGTCTTCGGTCAGTGTGATTTTGTGATTGCGCACTTCATCGCTGATAGCCATGCTGCTCCCTCATTAATAGTTCCGTAAAA
This sequence comes from Actinomycetota bacterium, assembly GCA_947452755.1. Taxonomy (GTDB): domain Bacteria; phylum Actinomycetota; class Actinomycetes; order S36-B12; family UBA5976; genus UBA5976. Next base: position 38,145 of record CANGDT010000012.1, on the reverse strand, counting down.
TAATGTGCAGGTGGTTCGCCGACTGGCTGGCCATCTGCACCGATGTGAAATGAGAGTACGCGAGTGACACGGCTTTTGGCTAGTGATTTAGACGGAACGCTGCTCCAAACGGGTGGAACTATCTCCCAGACCAATGTTGATGCCATTGCCCGCGCCACTTCTTCGGGCTTGGATGTCGTTTTCGTCACGGGTCGCCCACCGCGGTGGATGCAGGATATTTCGGAAATGACGGGCCACACAGGCCAGGCAATTTGTGCCAATGGTTCGGTTGTTATCGACCTGGAATCCTTGGAAATCATTAGCGCCGACCTCATTGATCCAGAGGTTGGGCTTGAGGCTGCTCGTCGTCTGCGCGAGATTGATCCTGGGATTTCGTTTGCGGTGGAGCTCGCACGTACCGAGCTGGATTTTCTTGTGGACCATAACTACCGCCCTCGTTGGGAAGTTTCGGTGCCACCTCCGAGAGTCACTGTTGAAGAAATGTTTGCAACGGGTCTGGTGACTAAATTTTTAGCGCGTCCAAGCGAGGATGCTGTGCATGATGCGGACACTTTCTTAACTTCGGCTTACGAAGTGACTTCGGACATTGTTGATGTGACGCATTCAGATATTTTTGATGTTTTGGTGGAAATGAGTTTGCTCGGAATCAATAAGGGCTCTGGTTTAGCTCGCCTAGCAGCAGCACGTGGCTTTGGTGCAGATCAAGTCGCCGCAGTTGGCGATATGCCTAATGATGTTCCGATGATTAAGTGGGCTGGTCGTGGCGCGGCTGTGGCGAATGCACATGCGTGGGTCAAAGAAGTTGCCAATGAACATTTGCCATCAAATGATGAGCATGCGGTTTCGATTTTGATTGATCGAATTCTTAATAACGACTAATTTGTGCGCGTGCGAATACTACGTAACCATTCGTCTGCATCTTGAAAAGCTCGATCAGTCACTGCAGGCTTCACAACTGCATCGCTTGATGCGTGACGCGGGTATGAACCAAGGAATTTCACATCTGCGCAAATGCGATGGAGTCCCTTGAGCGCTTCACCAACACGTTCGTCGTCAACATGACCTTCAAAATCAATCGAGAAAAAGTAATCGCCGAGTTGTTTCTTGGTTGGACGGGATTCAATACGTGTCAGGTCGATACCACGAACGGTGAACTCAGTGAGAATTTCAAGAAGTGCACCCGGATGATTTTCGAACATGAAAAGAGAAACAGTCGTCTTATCGTTTCCAGAAGATGGCTTCGCAAATCCGGGTTTGCGTACGAGTACGAAACGTGTCCACGCTGCATCGTTGTCGCCAATGCCGTCTTGAACAATGTCGAGTCCGTAGTGACCCGCGGCTACGGCTGATGCAATTGCACCTTCGTAGGGCGCTCCTTCGGAAAGTCCTTGCGCCGCCGACGCTGTTGACATGGCTGGAATTACATTTACGCCTGGCAAGTTTTCGCGCAACCATTCAAGGCATTGTGCGGATGCGTGCGGATGCGTAGCGATTCGTTTGATATCAGAAATTTGGGTTCCAGGGCGAACCAATAATGCGAACTCAACAGGGATTGCAACTTCTGCGACGATCTCGAGTGTTTCGCCATGACCAAGTTCGTCAAGTGTTGTTGGTACCGCACCTTCCACAGAGTTTTCAATGGGAACAAGTGCTCCTAGAACATGACCTTCGCGGACCATAGTTAAAGCCGAATTGACTGATTCGGCAGCCAGGAGAGTGGCATTTTTACTCTCGGGCATGCTCAATAACGCAGCTTCGGTGAATGTGCCGCGTGGTCCGAGATATGCGTATGAAGTAGTCATGTGACCTCAAGATTACGCGTTGTGAGGGGGTAGCCCCAAAAGAGAGTCAAGGATTAGTCAAGATTCCGCTGGAATCGGTAATTTACGTTGCCCAGAGCAAGAGCGGGTCGTACTTTGGGAGTGTTCGAGCGTTACCGCGTCCCCCGTCGGTAGCGTTCGAACTATTTTTATGCGCGAAATCACGGACAAAATAAGGTTTTTGGCGCGTCACAGTCCTGAGGGCACTGTGTTGTGAGTCATTATTAATCGGTGGATTCAACGGTTTATCGGCGCGGGCCTGACGGTAAACATATTGGTATTCCGGAGGCTCTAGCCCGGGAACAGAATTCACAGACACCACCAGCCCCACGTGAGGTTGAACTGCCTCAGCAGTCAGTGCCAGTAATAATTGCGGCCGAACCTGAACTGCCAAACGAAGTTCCGGTGACAGATCAGTCCACTTATCAACCCCCGTTGGCCTATGCACCGGTGGATGAGAGTCATTTTGAATATGGCGACGAACTAGAAGCGACTCGTGAGCCTGCAGTTTCTGAGCCTGTATTTTCGCAATCTCGCGCGACTACCTACACACCTGAACGCTCCCGTGAACCTCGACCTGTACGTCCGCCACGTGAACCGAAGGCGCCAAAAACAAAAAAGCAACGCAATATCTTTATGCGCATTTTCAGAGCGCTGCGGTGGGTTGTTGCGGCATACATAATTTTCTACATCGCATTTGCTTTTTGGGCATCGTCACTTTTGCAAAAAGTACCAGCAACCACGTCACACCAAGTCCCGCCAACTGCCGGTCAGAACTGGTTGATGGTTGGTTCAGATAGCAGAACCGGCTTGACCCGACACGAACGCGCAATTTTGCACACCGGTAAATCGTTGGGCAGTAATCGAACAGACACAATCATGATTGTGCATTTTGATGGCAGTGGTGCGCCAACAATTGTTGCCCTGCCGCGTGATTCGTATGTCAATATTCCTAAGCACAAGGCAAGTGACGGATCTATTTCGACCATGAAGCACAACAAGATAAATGCCGCGTATGCAATTGGTGGCGCACCTTTCTTAGTTAAAACTGTTGAGCTAAATACTGGGCTTCATATTGATCACTACATGGAAGTCGGCTTCGCCGGAATTGTGGACATCACTGACGCGGTTGGCGGTATTCATGTGTGTATTCCTAAAAACTATGACGACAAAAATTCTGGGTTGCACGTGAAGAAGGGTTGCCAATCCCTAGATGGCAAAACTGCCTTGGCGTATGTGCGCATGCGTTATGCAGATCCAACTGGTGACATCGGGCGCATTGGCCGCCAGCAACAGTTCATTGCCGCTGTGCTGCACAAGTCAGTCACCCCGGGTGTGTTGTTGAACCCGTTGGCAATGGTGCACTTAGCAAAAGCTGGTACCTCCGCACTGACAGTTGGTGAGAGCGACAGCCTGGTAGATATCGCACATTTGGGTAAGGCTATGCGCGCTCTGACACAGGGCAAAGGCAAGGTCATGACAGTGCCGGTGTCCGATACCAACGCCACAACAGCGGCTGGCTCTTCCGTTTTATGGAATAAAGCCAAGGCACACAAGTTATTCCAACAACTAGGTGCCAAATAGGCCGTCAGCGGCCGGCGTTCCGCCTGCCAAGTAAATAGGACCAAAAGGGCCTACCCTGCCCCATTTGGGTGCCGGCGTCTCATAAGATTTCCTTCAGTTACTCAATGAGGAGAAACATGCCTGCTTTTGCACATGTCGCCGCCCAGGATCTGACCTTGGCGGGTTCGAAATTAACCACAATCTATGTCGTCGCTCTGATTGCGCTAGCTGCCCTCGGCGTTGCTGCCGTGTTGGTTCGCCAGGTCCTTTCAGCAGATGAAGGCACCGACAACATGAAGAAGATCGCACTTGCGATTCAGGAAGGCGCTTCGGCGTACCTGAGTCGCCAGTTCAAGACACTCGCTGTGTTTGCGGCCCTTGCCTTCGTGCTGTTGTTTGCTCTTCCAGCTGATACTCAGAGTGAGCGCATTGGTCGTTCAATCTTCTTCCTAGTTGGCGCAGTGTTCTCCGGAATCACTGGCTACATGGGAATGTGGCTTGCTGTTCGCGGAAACGTTCGCGTAGCTGCAGCCGCAAACGCAAGTGGTGAACAAGCTGCGATGAAGATCGCTTTCCGCACCGGTGGTGTGGCAGGTATGTTCACTGTTGGTCTTGGTCTTTTTGGTGCGGCACTTGTTGTCATCATCTACAAGGGTGAAGCACCGAAGGTTCTTGAAGGCTTCGGTTTCGGCGCTGCATTGCTCGCAATGTTCATGCGTGTTGGTGGCGGAATCTTCACGAAGGCTGCTGACGTCGGTGCTGACCTTGTAGGAAAAGTTGAACAGGGTATTCCTGAAGATGATCCACGTAACGCTGCAACAATCGCAGACAACGTTGGCGACAACGTTGGCGACTGTGCAGGTATGGCTGCTGACTTGTTCGAGTCATACGCGGTCACACTTGTTGCTGCATTGATTCTTGGTAAGGCTGCCTTTGGTGAAATCGGTTTGGTTTTCCCACTTGTTGTTCCTGCTATTGGTGTTATCACCGCAGTAATCGGTATCTTCGCTGTTGCACCTCGTGAAAACGATCGTTCAGGAATGAGCGCAATCAACCGCGGCTTCTTCTTGTCCGCCGCAATCTCCGCAGTCCTCGTAACGATTGCTTCGTACGTATTCCTCCCAGCAACACTTGCTGAACTTGGTTCGAGCGTTTCCGATCCAAGCTTTGGTCTTGCAGCTGGCACATCAGTGAATCCACGTGTACTAGCCATTGGTTCAGTACTTATTGGCATCATTTTGGCTGCTGCAATTCAACAGCTGACCGGATACTTCACTGAGACAAACCGCAAGCCAGTTGACGATGTCTCGAAGTCATCGCTGACCGGTCCGGCAACTGTCATCCTTGCTGGTATTTCACTGGGTCTTGAATCAGCCGTGTACTCAGCGCTTCTCATCGGTGCTGCTGTGTACGCCGCGTTCTTGCTCGGTGGCGGATCAGTTCTGTTGAGCCTCTTCGCGATCGCACTCGCAGGAACTGGTTTGTTGACCACTGTTGGTGTCATCGTTTCGATGGATACGTTCGGTCCTGTTTCTGACAACGCTCAGGGCATTGCAGAAATGTCCGGCGACGTTCATGGTGAAGGCGCACAGGTTCTTACGAACCTCGATGCAGTGGGTAACACCACAAAGGCAATCACTAAGGGCATCGCAATCGCGACCGCAGTTCTCGCAGCAACAGCGTTATTCGGTTCATTCCGCGATGCAGTTGCTCACGCAGTAACTTCAGCCGGTGTCTCGCTGACTAACACTGCCGACAACTTGCAGTACGCAGGCGTGTTGGACATTTCAAATCCAAAGAACCTTTTGGGTCTGCTCATCGGTGCATCCGTTGTATTCATGTTCAGTGGACTTGCAATTAATGCAGTGTCACGTGCAGCTGGCGCTGTGATCTTTGAAGTTCGCCGCCAGTTCCGCGATCATCCAGGCATCATGGAAGGAACTGAACTTCCTGAATACGGCAAGGTTGTAGACATCGTGACTCGCGACTCACTCCGCGAACTTGCTACCCCAGGCCTGCTTGCAGTCCTGACCCCAATCGCAGTTGGTTTCGGTCTCGGTATCGGCGCATTGGGTTCATTCCTTGCCGGCACAATCGCAACCGGAACTTTGATGGCTGTGTTCTTGTCGAACTCAGGTGGCGCATGGGATAACGCTAAGAAGTTTGTTGAGGACGGTCACTTCGGTGGCAAGGGTTCCGAAGCACACTCAGCAACCGTTATCGGCGACACCGTAGGTGACCCATTCAAGGACACCGCTGGTCCAGCAATCAACCCGTTGATTAAGGTAATGAACCTTGTCGCACTGCTTATTGCCCCTGCCGTGGTCTCGATGACACTGTCAGGCAACTCAGTTCGACTAGCAATTTCCCTTGCTGCAGTAGCGGTTGTTGTCGTTTCGGTCATCATCTCTAAGCGCCGCCCAATTGCGGTTGGCGAAGAGATTTCGGCCTAAATAGCTCCACATAAACAGGGTCCGCACTTCGGTGCGGGCCCTGTTTTATTTTTTTCTCGAAATTTTCCTTATTTAATAAGGGTTTCCGCGCCGAATTATGTGCCTGCGACACGCTCAGGAAGGTGTGCGCATTTGACAAGCCCCTAGTGGGTCACGGCACACTTCATTAAATTGGCACAAACCCGCGGACATATATAAGGTCAGTTCCGCCCGAGCGAAGGAAATCGGTTGTCTACTATTCACCGGCTGGTCATTGTTGAATCACCAGCTAAGGCAAAGACGATCCAGAAGTACCTTGGCCCTGACTACGACGTCGAGGCCAGCGTTGGCCACGTCCGCGACCTACCCGAGCGCGCAGTCGATGTGCCTGCCGAAATTAAGAAGCAACCATGGGGTCGCATGGCAATCGACGTGGAAGATGACTTTGCTGCCTATTACGTGGTCAGCGCCAAGAAAAAAGATCGAGTCGCCGACCTGAAGCGTAAGTTGGCAGATGCTGACGAACTCCTCCTAGCAACTGACGAGGATCGTGAAGGGGAAGCGATTGCCTGGCACTTGCTAGAAATTTTGCGCCCTAAAGTTCCCGTCAAGCGCATGGTGTTCCACGAAATCACGCCAGAGGCAATCAAGCATGCCGCGGAAACGACACGCGATATAGATATGCAGCTGGTTGATGCTCAGGAAACACGACGTTTGATTGACCGCTTGTATGGCTTCGAAGTATCGCCAGTGTTGTGGCGCAAAGTCCAGGCAGGATTATCAGCAGGCCGCGTGCAGTCAGTAGCAACACGTTTGATCGTAGAGAAAGAACGCGAGCGCATTGCATTCCGCACTGCGAATTACTGGGACATCTCCGGAACCTTTGATCCAGGAACATTTTCTGCAGATTTGGTCGCAGTAAATTCAGCTCGCGTTGCAACCGGTAAAGATTTTGATTCCCATGGCCAACTCGCAGTTAAGGGCGACGTTGTTCACCTAAACGAATCTGACGCACGGACATTGTGCGACTCACTAATCTCGGCAGCCTTTGAAGTTCGCAAGGTCGATGAACGTCCTTACACAAATCGTCCTAAGGCACCATTCATGACATCGACGTTGCAGCAAGCAGCGTCCGGTCGATTGAAGTGGGGTGCGCAGCGCACCATGCGTGTGGCGCAGGCGTTGTACGAACGCGGATACATCACTTATATGCGTACCGACAGCACAACATTGTCTGATACCGCAATTAAGGCAGCGCGCACTCAAGCCGCGCAACTATACGGTCAAGATCATGTCTCTGAAGCACCTCGTCGTTACGACCGCAAGGTCAAGAATGCGCAGGAGGCTCACGAAGCAATTCGTCCAGCGGGAGACGTTTTCCGCACGCCTGCGGAAGTTGCTGGGGAACTTGTGGGCGATGAGTTTGCTCTGTATGACTTAATTTGGAAGCGCACCGTAGCCAGTCAAATGGCAGATGCCCGCGGAACCACTGCAACAATTCGTCTTGGGGCAACTTCAGGCGACGGCCGAGACGTTGAATTTTCGGCAAGCGGAACAGTGATCACATTCCGCGGACACCTGGCTGCGTACGACGATGCTGATGAAGACCAAGATGACAAAGAGCAAAGTCGTCGTTTGCCCATCCTCAAAGTTGGCGACAAAGTCACTGCATCCGAGTTGCAACCAAATGGCCACAACACCAATCCACCAGCTCGCTACACCGAAGCAACGTTGGTTCAAAAACTTGAAGAACTTGGAATTGGTCGACCCTCAACGTATGCGTCAATTATTAGCCGCATCATCGACCAGGGATACGTGTGGAAGCGCGGCAGTGCACTCGTTCCACACTTCCTAGCGTTCACAGTTGTGCGACTCATGGAAGAAAACTTTGGTCCGCTAGTCGACTATGACTTCACTGCAGCACTTGAAGAAGTCCTTGACCGTGTGGCTCGCGGAGAAGATGCGCGCCTTGACGTGTTGAAGCGTTTCTATTTCGGCGATAAAACTGAGGGCTCAATTTTCCCTGGCCTGGCACCGCTTGTTTCTGTGTACGGCGACATTGACGCTCGTGCGATGGCCTCATTGCCTATTGAAGGCACAGATGCGATTGTGCGAGTTGGCAAGTATGGACCGTACTTAGAACGTGGCGCCGACGAAACATTGCAACGCGCAAATATTCCAAGTGACTTGGCGCCAGATGAAATGACTGCTGAAAAGGCGCAGGAACTTTTTGATGTGCCTTCAGGTGAACGTGAACTCGGTATCGATTCGGAAACGGGTCGTACCATCATGGCTAAGACTGGTCGTTACGGTCCGTACTTCACTGAAGTTCTCGAAGAAGGTTTACCAAAATCTGCTAAGCCAAAGACTGCTTCGCTGTTCTCGACTATGGATGTCGAAAACGTGACTCTTGAGGATGCACTTCGCATGTTCACATTGCCGCGCGAAGTTGGGTTGCACCCAACTGATGGTGAAGCTATCACGGCACAAAATGGTCGTTATGGTCCTTACTTGTTGCACGGTAAAGATTCACGCACCCTGCCTGATGAAGAATCAATTTTTAGCTGCACACTTGATGAGGCACTTGCGTTATTTGCTCAACCAAAAATGCGTCGTGGACGTGGTCAGGCAGCTGGACCACTCAAAGTGGTTGGTGCTGATCCTTCAACAGGTAAAGAGATTGTTGTTCGTGAAGGCCGCTTTGGTATCTACATCACTGACGGTGAAACGAATGCTTCACTTCGTGGTGGCGATTCAGTTGAAACCATCTCGATTGAACGAGCATCAGATTTGCTGGCTGAACGCCGTGCTGCTGGCCCGTCACCAAAGAAGACAGCCGCACCACGTAAGGCCGCAGCCAAGAAGGCAAGCGGGACCAAGGTTGTTAAGAAGGGCACCTCTAAGAAAGCAGTCGCCAAGAAGTCGGCTGCCAAAAAAACTGGCGTGGGCAAGGCCCCGTCATCAGTTGCTGTCATTGATTAATCACTCGATATTGAGGTATTGCACGCTTAGGCATGGATGGCTGTTGCAATGACGGTCGGTCTCGTTAGGGTTTTACTGTGAGCAACGGGTTTTTTATCGCATTCGAGGGTGGCGAAGGTGCTGGCAAGTCCACGCACTCTAAACGTCTTGCCGAATACCTAACCTCACTTGGGCACGATGTCGTTGTGACTCGTGAGCCCGGCGGCACCGGAACTGCTGAAAAAATTCGTAACGTGTTACTTGATCCTGAAGTGACGGATCTTCCGAATCAGGCTGAGGCTCTTTTGTTCGCGGCCGCTCGCGCCGACCATGCGTGGAACAAAATTCGTCCAGCTCTCGAACGCGGTGCAATAGTTATTTGCGATCGCTACATCGACTCGTCGGCCGCCTATCAAGGTGGCGGTCGTGGGCTTGGTGTTAACTTCGTTCGCCAAATCAGTGAATGGGCCACAGGAACACTACTTCCTGATTTCACTATCTACATGGAAGTTCCACTCGAGGATTCTGGCAATCGAATGGAAGGCGAGGACCGAATGGAAATTCAATCTCGCGATTTTCACCGAAAAGTTCATGAAACTTTTGTCGAGATTGCAGCCACAAATCCACGCCCGCACGCTGTCATTGATGCAACGCAATCAAAAGACGATGTTGCCGCTGAAATTCGTCGCATTATCGACACTGCATTGAGCTCGCGATGACTGTCTTTGATCGGATTATCGGTCAAGAACATGCGGTGACTGAATTTACGCACGCTGCCAGTGATGCGAAATTAGCTGCGCGAGGTGAGCGTGGCGATGCTATGACTCATGCGTGGCTCGTCACTGGTCCTCCGGGAAGTGGACGAAGCACTATTGCTGTTGCGTTTGCTGCCGCACTTGTTTGTGCGGAAGGCGGCTGTGGTCATTGCCAGGATTGTCGCAATGTCGAAGCCGGTATGCATCCTGATGTTGAGCACATCATTCCTGAAGGCATCAGTTATTCAATTGACGATACTCGTGCACTTATTGAACGTGCCGCTCTTAGACCTATTCGTAGTTCATGGCATGTGATCATCATTGAAGATGTGGATCGCTTCCGACCTGATGCTGCTTCAACATTATTAAAGAGTTTGGAAGAGCCGCCGCCCCAGACTGTGTGGTTATTGTGCGCGCCAACTGTTGACGATGTGTTTCCAACAATTCGCAGTCGCTGTCGCCATGTGCTTCTTAATACGCCAGGTTTGGGTGCGATAGCTGAACAGTTGAGTTCCCGCTATGGAATTGATCCTGCAATGGCGGCTTTCGCAGCACGCGTATCTCAAGGCCATATTGGTCGCGCACGCGCAATTGCGAGCGATGACATGGTGCGCCTCCGTCGCAAGGAAATATTGGAAATCCCATCCCAGGTTAAGCAAGTGAGTAACTGCTTTGAACTGGCTGCAAAAATTGTCGCCAACGCGACCGCTGACGCGGACTCCATTGTTGGTCCGCTGGATTCCGGCGATGAAGCTGACATTCGGATGGCATATGGGGAAGGTTCCGAAGGTAAAGGACTCAAGGGCGTAGACCGACAGATCAAGTCGGCCATCAAAGACTTGGAAAAGCGGGCCAAGTCCAGGCACCGCCGGGTACTCAGCGACCAGTACAACCGTGTACTCCTTGATCTGACAGCGTTGTATCGCGACGTGTTGGTAGTTCAGTCCGGTTCAGATTTGCAACTTATTAATGAAGACATCCGCCCAGCAATCGAAAATGTTGCTGCCCAGGATGGAACTACCCAAACCTTGATGCGCATTGATGCTCTTAATGAGGCTCGCGATCAACTCTTTGCAAATGTGAATCCGTTGAGTGTTTTTGAATCCTTGCTAGTGACACTTCGTCAGCCGACGCTTTCAACGGTCGTTGGTTAGAGGCTTTCGGGTTAAGGTTCTAACGTAGGTTCCAAGCGAAAGGCGTCTCGTGCGCAAATTAATCAGCGGTTTGCTGGCAGCCATGTTGGTCTTAGTTGGTGTGCTGACATTTCAAGTTATTCGTGATGGCGGTTCGCTTCATGGAGGAGACGCGCCAGCCGCAGCTGAATCCGCCATTGCAAAACCAACTTTCGGAACAACTGGTACCGACCTCAGTGGCTATTACGCACAAAAATTAAATTGGAAAAAGTGCGGCGGCGGATTTGAATGCTCAACGTTAAGTGTCCCGCTCGATTACGCGAATCCAAATGTCGCTGCAATCTCGCTTTCTGTGATTCGTTTGGCAACTAAGAATCCAGTCGGTTCGTTGATTCTCAATCCAGGTGGACCAGGCGGGTCGGGAATTGATTACGCACGTGCCGCAGAAATAGTTGTAAGTGACCAACTTCGCGCAAAATTTTCTATCGTTGGGTTCGATCCGCGTGGCGTTGGTAAGAGCACACCGGTGCACTGTTTCGATGATAAGCAAACAGATGCCTATTTGGCTGCAGATGGCAGTCCAGATACTCAAAATGAAATTAGTGACATGATCAGAATTGATCAGGACCTGGCAGCGGGTTGCGCGAAAAAATCTGCTGAACTTTTCTCCCACGTAGATACTGTGAGCGCCGCCAAAGACGTTGACATTTTGCGTCAGGCCCTTGGTGACGCGAAGCTGAATTGGCTGGGCAAGAGTTACGGCACTTTCCTTGGTGCAACCTACGCAGATTTGTTCCCGACCAAAGTTGGGCGCATGGTTCTCGATGGGGCGATTGACCCGACACTGTCGAATTATGAACTTGCGCTGGGGCAGGCGAAGGGATTTGAGAATGCTCTGACACGATTCGTTGAGGATTGTGCGTTCGCCAGCGATTGCCCGTTGACAGGCGACACAACACATGGCATGCGACGGATCCAGCGAATGCTGGACGATTTGGATGCAAACCCGGTGAAACTTGCTGATGGTCGAATGTTTACGCAGGCACTAGGCGTATATGGAGTCATTGCGCCCCTGTACGACAAAGAGTACGGCTGGCCCGAACTCCGCGTTGACTTAACTGACGCATTTGCAGGCAACTTTGAAACGTTGGCCGCAAGTGTGGATTACTACACGAGTCGCGATGAAAACGGACACTTCACTGATAATTCAAACGATGCCATTGCTGCTGTGAATTGCCTTGATCGACCTGACCGGCCGACATTAACCCAGACACAGGCGACATCGGTTGCGTGGAAAAAGATCGCACCAACTTTTGGTGACATCTTGGCGTGGGGCAATTTGGGCTGCACATATTGGAAAGCTCCTGCGACAGGCATCGCCAAAAAGATATCCGCAGTTGGTTCACCTACGATTTTGGTTGTTGGAACTATTAACGATCCGGCCACACCGTATCCGTGGGCAGTTGGACTGGCAAAACAACTCAGCAAAGGTGTGCTGTTGACCTTTGATGGTGATGGCCACACCGCTTATCGCGCGGGTTCGGAATGTATCGATGCCGCGGTAGATACTTACTATCTGACCGGAGAAGCACATTCAGGCATCACATGCAAGGACGGACCGTAAGTCGTCAGTTGCGAAGTGAAACTTTAAGTTGCGTTGTACCGTTTGGCAGTGTTTCACGGACCCAGCTTCCAGGTGCGTAAGTATTCAATGACTCTGTGCCGATACCAGGCAAGGCGTTGTTAATCGCTTCGCCATTGTTGCAGATACAAATATGAATACCAGCCGCATCACTCTGAATCTCAATCGTCACCATGGTCGCATCACCGTGCCGCACAGCGTTTGTGAGCGCCTCGATGACAATCTCTCGAATAGTGCTGTTCATGTGATGAGGAATTTCTGTGAGGATTTCGTAGCTGATGTCTACAAAACCTAGCCAGCCTTGAACAATGTCATCGAGTGCTTTTCTCAGATCCGGAATCTCCGTGCCCAAAGTCGGATCCCAGTTAAGTTCGAGCGCCTTTCGTGCGTCACCGAGAGCTTGAGCTGCAGCGTCTCGGTCGCCATGTTCAATACTTTGCTGCAGTCGCAAAATTGCAGCTGACATCGTGGCTTGAACCGTTCCATGTAAGTACGTAGAAATTTGTTTACTCAGTTGTGAACGTTCACGCGCGACAGCGAGACTTTCAATTTCAACCTGATTGATTGAGCCTTGCAGCAACCGCAAAACTTCTTCGCGGTGCGCAGTAATTCCACTGCCGCTGCTAAACCACGGCATGAGTAAAGCAGCTGTTCCGCTAGCCATAAGTGACCAGTTCAGTTGTGGGACGGGGTCCATGACGTAGTTGCCCAAAATGACGTAAGTAAGTCCACCGGCGCAACCAAGGAGTACCAAACTCGTCAGGTAGATCTGAAATGCAATTGTGCTGAACTTCTTGCAGGCCAAATTTGCTGCAGCGCTAACAACAGCAACATAGCCGAGCCAGGCGCATACAACAGTGGATGCCTCTTGCAGTGATACTTGGCGGGACAGTAGCACCGTTGAAAGTAAACCCACCGGGGGAATGAATACTGCAGGCCGGAATGGTTTGGTGTGAGCCGTTGCCCGCATTAAGTCAACAAACCGCAACTTTGAACGTGTGGCTTGCTCATTCCAAAGCTGTTTACTCAATCCACGAATTGAGTCATTATTGATTTGACTGAGAACGGCTAGAACCATTTCACCGCTATGTTCCAGAGCCACTGCATCACGCAATGACGACAACGTTTCCTTTGCATCTCGAACTGATTGGTCGACATGACTGTTGATGTCCGCAACGAGGCCTAAGCGTAGAACTTCAAGAACTTGTTCCTGATTCAAAATATCAATCTGCTCGGCAATGAGTTGAGATATCAGTTGATCGCGCATCTGCTTGTATCGGTCCCATGAATCAAGCGCGTAGGTCAACGCAGGGAACCAGATTGTTGCCAGAATGGCTGCTGAAAGCACGCGAGTGGGAAACGGTGTTGAGTTTGGCAAGTCATAAATTTTGATGCACGCAATAAAAACTGCTGTGCGCGCTTCGATAGCAACGATATCGACGAGAAATACTTGCCACACAGGTGCAGCTTGGATACGACGATTTCGAAGAAGTGTTTTGTCGGCGACAACCAGTACTAAGCCAGACGCAGCCATGCCGAGGCTTGAAACTATGAACCAGGTGAAAAATGTTTGCGGTGACTTGATTGACTCAGGTGTCACTAGAAGTCCAAGAACTATTCCAATCGGAAAAGATATGACGTATGCGCGAATTGAAATCGCCCAGCGACCGCCAAGTCGTTCACGAATTGAAATGTCGCGTTCAGCCACGTTGTGTTCCGGTGAGTTCGAAGTATGTTCGAACGAGTTGTGCACGTTGGTTCACTTCAGAACCTGCGGGGAGTTCTAGTCGTTTGGCAATTCGGGAGATTGTTTGTTCGATTGCTTTTTCTTTCACGCCACGGCGACGTGCTATTTCAGCGTTGGAATGACCTTCGGACATTAGGCGAAGAACATCGATTTGACCATCGGTGAGTTCAAGGCGTGTTGCCTGGTTGACGTTTCCTCGCGAATTTCGGGTGCCTTCGCTGACTTGGATGACAGCGTTGGCCAGTGTCGCGGTGTCGACAATTTCTTGCTTCACGAGGTACAGGGCTCCGGGTGGAAGTTCTGGTAGGTCGGTGGCCATGAGTCGCGGGTCGCTGTATGACGTGAGGATGACAATTCCGAGTGCGGTATTGGTTTTACGTAGGCGAGTAGCAAGGTCGAGTCCGCTGGGGCCGTTGCCGAGGTTGAGGTCGATGACCATGACGTCGGGGTTGTGGGTGGCGGCGCCTTGTATGGCTTCGAGTGCGGTGGCACATTCGGCTACGACGTCGATTCCGTGGCCGCGTAGGGATGAGGCTACGGTAGTTCGAGTGAATGCGTGATCATCGACGACGATCACTCGAATGCTTTTCATGGTTCTAATCTTGTCGCACTTTGGTTGGTGGGCTCAAGGGGCGTACCGCTATGGATTTATGCGTGGTGGAGTGGGTCGCATAGAATGTGGGGGTTGCCGTTTTGGCAATTGGCCGCCTTAGCTCAGGGGTAGAGCAACGCACTCGTAATGCGTAGGTCCGGGGTTCAAATCCCCGAGGCGGCTCAGCGCGAATCGAAGATTCGCACATCTCGCTCCCTGGGATTTGGGAGGAGCGAAGCGACGGTTCCCCGAGGCGGCTCGCCGTTGATGCGCAGGCATCAACTGGGCGAGCAGGGCAACACAGAGATTCGCACATCTCGCTCCCTGGGATTTGGGAGCCGATTGCATGATTTTTGAATCATTGCAATCGGAATGACAATCAGTGTTTTCAATGTTGCGACGGTTCCCCGAGGCTCGTCTTTCTGGTAACCCTCTGACGCCTTCATGGGACGTATGGCTAACCATTAACGAGCTAGTTTGATTGCTGTTGAGAATGGTTAAGTAGAAGATATCGGTTGTATTAGCCTGCATTTCAACTTACTCGTGGAGTTATAAATATGAAGAAAACTTTTGGCTTAACAGCGTTACTAGGTGGAGTCTTGTTGACGAGCCTTGTGGCAGGCCCTGCGCAGGCTGCTCCTGAGACTTTACCGTCCACGCAGCATGTTTATGCGATTGACTCAGCCAACCATTACGGAATGGTGTGGCAATTGGACCCAGCGACTGCGGGTGGTGTCAAAGTTGGCACTTCAACTGGATCCCCAGATGGAACTGATTTCACGCCCAGCGCGATTGATGCTGCGGCGTACAATCCAGTAACAAAAAAGAGCTACATCATTGCTGAAGATTCAAGCGGTAAGCAAGCGCTGTATTCCGTTAACCTCAGCACTGGTGTTTCTGTATACATAGCAACATTTGTGAATGTTCAAGATTTTATTCAAGGTTTCGCCATCGACAATTCTGGCCACGCTTGGGTCAATGGGAGCGATGGCGATGGAAACCGCGTTTTGGTCAGCCTGGACTTGGAAACTGGCGCAATTTCTTATGACAATGCGGTAATAATTTCAGGTGCCAATTATTGGTTCACAACATTTGCATATGACATAAAGAACAGTGCGATGTATCTATTTATGCAGGACCCAGGCTCCAGTAACTACCTAGTTTTTACAGTAGATATGTCTACAGGTAATGCGACGCAGGTATACGAATTCACAAACATCCCAACTGTTGCCACAACATTGACGGATGGAAACGCCACGGGAACTAACGTTCGTCGAGTCGCATTCGATGACAATGGGAATGCGTGGTTGACGCTTCAGAATAATGGCACCGGAGTTTACGGTGGCAGTTCTACTGCGTTAGCTACATGGAATCCAATTTCACAGGTACTCACGCCGATTGCAAACATTTATGATCCGTCGGACGTTACTTATTCTTATGCTGCGAATGAGTTTTATGCACCGGTGCTTTTGTTGTCGCACACAGGCGCAGACGTAGTAGCTCCAACTCCAACTCCTTCGGGTGGGGGCGTTAAGCCAGTCGTCATCAAACTCAAGGTCGCTAAGAAGCTTGCAATTAGGACAGTGGCTACAAAACTTGGATTGAAGGTCACTACCAAGTCCACGGCTACCCTAGTGATTGCTAAAGCATCAAAGAAGTACTGCAAGATTGTGAAGACCAATCTTGTTGGTGTGAAGAAGGGTGCATGCAAAGTCACCATAACTGTGAAGACTGGCAAGACAAAGAAGTCGAAGACAGGAACGGTCACCATTATCAAGTAGCTGATTCCATGCTGAAGGCGTAAGAGATTCATTCTCTTACGCCTTCAGCTGTTTAGAGGCAACTTCAATCCGCGAAATTGTGCCGCGGGTGGGATTGCAATTTCCGGTGACACGAATTTGTTTAGGTCACTGTTTTCTTTGCGAGGCGGCTCAAGGCGTCGTTGAGTACTTCTGGTTTTTTGCAAAATGCCCAACGCACGAAGTGATTGTAGGTAGACGCATTTCCACTGAGTCCCGATAGGGGTATCGCGGCTACACCGTGCTCGCGAATGAGCGTTTCGCAGAATTCGGTACCGGAGAAATAACCGAGGGGTCGAATGTCAGTGCACACAAAGTAGGTGCCTTCCGAAGGAATCACTCGATATCCGAGATGAGATAACCCGGAACTTAGTAAGTCCCGTTTTGCCTGCATTTCTGTGCGAAATTCTGACCAGTAAGAATCTTCAAGCTGTAAGCCCTCAGCAATCGCCCACTGGAATGGACCACTGGACACATACGTCAGATGTTGGCGCACTGTTCGAACAGCAGCAATCAATTCCGATGGACCGATTGCCCAGCCAACTTTCCAGCCCGTGAATGAAAATGATTTACCAGCTGAACCAATTGTCACAGTTCTGTCATGCATCCCCTCGAGGGTTGCAATAGGGATATGTGCGTGATTGTCAAACCAAATATGTTGGTACGCCTCATCTGAAACGACAATGAGGTTGTGCTTGATAGCTGTGGCCGCAATCGTTTGCAACTCTGTGCGGGTGAAAACAATGCCAGTTGGATTGTGTGGTGAGTTCAACAACAAAACTTTGGAACGAGAAGTTATTCGTGATTCAAGTTCGCTCACATTAGGACGAAGTGTTTCTGGATCCATTGGAACGCCGACTGTGATACCTCGCGCGAGCGCAACCCCAGTTTGATAAATATCGAACCATGGTTCAAATATCAACACCTCGTCGCCAGGTTCAATCAGCGCCAAGAATGTTGACTGCAAAGCTTCCGACGCACCCGTGGTGACTACAACTTCTGTCTGCCAATCGACATCCATGTCGTAGAAACTTTGTTGGTGGCTTGCAATGGCTTGCCGTAATTCTGGAACACCATGCACCGGCGGGTATTGATTACCGCGACCTGCTGATATCGCATCAATGGCCGCTTGCCGCACGAACTCGGGCCCATCGGTATCTGGGAAACCTTGACCCAGATTTATGGCGCCAAATTCATTCGCCAACCCAGACATACGACCAAATATTGAGGTGCGATGCGCTTGCATTCGTTCAACTAAAAATGGGTTGGTGTTTTCCATTTGCCAAGTTTAATGACCGGTCCTGTGGCAACGTTCGGAATTACGTACAAGGACTAAAGGTCGATACGGGTACCCAGCGAGATCACGCGCTCATAAGGTAGGCCGAAGTACTGCGTTGCCGTTGCAGAATTGCGGTGCAATAAGCCGAATAGTGCTTCGGTGCGGTGACCGAGTGTTCCGGAATCTGTTGCTAAGAATCGTCGCTCTGACAAGTAGTACGTTGCGTTGTCTTCAAGGCCACCAAGTAAGTGCAAGCGAAGTAGCGCAGGTAGGTCAACGGACTCCATGTAACCGACAGGGACGCGTACCTTGCTGAGGCGGTCACTTATTTGATCAACCGTGATTGGGTTCGTTGCTGTGGGGTACGGCTCACTGACTACTGTCACGACGACAACACTCTCAGGCAATGAATGCAGCGCCTGCACATGTGAACACAAAGCTGATGGAACTTCTTCAGCTGGTGAGGCCATGAAGATTCCCACACCAGGCAGCGTGGCAATACGACCTTCTTCGATACCGGCGTAGATGGCCTGCCATGTCATACTCTGACGTGCCATGGCAGCGCCGAGTGCACGATAGCCCGCACGCCACAGAAGCATAACCGCAAGTACAAACGATCCCAAGAGAACGGGAACCCATCCACCGTTGAGAATATTTCCAGCCGTTCCAATAAGGAAAGACATGTCCACTATGACAAAACCAGTCGTGAGTGGCATGACCTTCCACAAAGGCCAGTCCCAAATGTCACGGGCAACGCGATGGAACGCAAGCGTTGTAATAGACATGGTTCCGGCAATTGCCAGCACATAAGCATGTGCCAAAGCGGATGATGATTTGAAGGCAACTACGAGAAAAATACTTGACACGCCAACAAGCCAGTTCACGATGGGGACGTAAATTTGTCCTTCGTGATCCTTACTGGTGTGGTGAATAGTTAAACGTGGAAACAAACCAAGCTGGATTGCTTGACGGGAAAGTGAAAAGACGCCGGTAATCAAAGCCTGGGAAGCAATCACCGTAGCGGCAGTGGCGAGACCAACAAGCAACAATGTTGAGGTCGGATTGGGCGAAAGAGAAAAGAAGGGGCTGCTTGCTGCTTCCGGGTGTTCCGAAACCAACGCTGCTTGGCCGAGGTAGCACAGCACCAAGGATGGTCCAACAAGGCCAATCCACGCTAAGCGAATTGGTCGCGCGCCAAAGTGACCCATGTCTGCGTAGAGAGCCTCAGCACCTGTGACCGAAAGAATCACGGATGACAACAATGCGAAAGTTTGTAGTCCGTGATGTTGCATGTATGAAATCGCATAGGTTGGCGAAAGGGCTTTCACAACCTCGGGATGAGCGACGAATCTGAAAATTCCAAGACCGCCGATTGTCACAAACCAGATGATCATGACTGGACCAAATACTTGGCCGATGGTGTGTGTGCCGCGACGTTGCACCGAGAACAGCGCCATGAGAATGACAACAGTAAGTGGAACCGCAAAGTCAGCAAATCGAGGATTAACTAGCGCCAAACCTTCGGTCGCTGAAAGCACACTGATTGCTGGTGTGAGAACGCCGTCGCCGAATAGCAACGCAGTGCCGACGAGAACTAAAATCAACAGAAGTGCCTGGTTGCGTGTGTGGGTATCGCGGTACTTGCTTGGCATCAACGACAACAAGGCGAGGATTCCGCCTTCACCGTTATTGTCAGCACGCATAACGAATGTCAGATACTTAATGCTGACCACGAGCATCAAAGCCCAAAACACCAGCGATGTGACACCGTAGATGTCTTGCAGCGCTGTTCCTGACTTAGCGAAAGTTTCATGTAACGCATAAATCGGGCTTGTACCAATGTCTCCAAAAACAACACCCGTCGCACCGAGTACGAGACCGGCCATCCCAACTTTGTGTGGATGTGCAGACGGACGAAGCGGTTGGCTTGCTGCCGGCATTTAGGTTCCTTTGTCACGTGAAATGACTTGCCAGCCAAGCCTATTCCCATATAGCGGTGCAAATGTTCCGACTTGCTGTGGCGCAGAACACATCAAAAGGTGAACTTTTGGGGCTGATTAAGCGCTCTTGTCACGATGTGGGATTTGGAGGTTCCCACTGGCGTGAGCCATGTCCTAGCGCGCCATAATGAAAGAACAAAAGCAACGACAGGATCAGTTAAGTGCGAAATTTTCGACGGAAGTCGGCTGCTCTACTTTTCTGCGTTCTAAGTTCGTCGCTGGTCGCGTCACCGTCCGAGGCCGCGACCGCACCACCTGTACCAACAAATCTTGCAGTGGAAATTGCTTTGCAGCGATTTGGTGCTCCGACAGGTACAGCGGATGGCGTTCTCGACCAGAAGGCTCGTCGTGGCTTGTGTGTGTGGCGTGAACTCACAAAGCACAAACCAACACGGGCGTTGCCAACGGATTACGAGCGCCAGCTGATTGTTGCCGCCCCGAAGCCGACCATTCCTTACTACATGGTCACGGGATTAAACATAAATCGCGCGTGCCAGTCCTTGACCTGGGTGGCTTTTAATCCAGTTACTCGCATGCGTTTTGTGAAGGCAACATTTCCTGTTTCGACAGGACAACCAAGTTTTCCAACAGCAAGTGGTCATTTCAAAATATATTTCACTGTGAATCGCTGGCAGGAATCAACACTGTACCCAGGCGCAATGATGTACCGACCAATGTATTTTCACGGTGGCATGGCGGTTCATGGTTCGGCAACGGATGCACTTGTGATGACCTACCCCGCATCGCACGGCTGTGTGCGGGCGCTTCATCGTGACATTGATCGAATGTGGACCGAAGGTGTCGGGCGAGGAACGCCCGTATACGTGTACGGAACCTACGTTTTCTAGAGCCACCTTCACGTTCTGCGGTGGCAGCAAATCTCTTTTATCGTTGAGATAACAAATTTACGGAAAGCGAAATGCCATGGCTGGAAATGTGCTGCAGGAAGTCATTAGCGCACGCTTTCGCCGCATCATCACAAACACTGAAGATGGCGTTCCTCCATGGTTGCCGATAGTGGCCCAAGGCGACGAAGCCGGCTTGTACCTTCCGGGTGATGCACCGTGGGTTGTTCATGGAAATTTGGCAACACTCATTGGTGGAATCCGCGCATTATTGATGCAAGCCTTGCATCCGGGAAGCCTGGCTGGCGTTGCGGAGCATTCACGGTACGAGGCAGATCCATTGGGGCGTCTGGCTGGAACCACCCGTTGGTTGACGATTAATACATTCGGTTCACTGACGGCGATTGCACAAGAATCGCAACGCGTTAATCGCATGCATGATCATGTCAAAGGTGAATACACAACCGGTCAAGGTGAGCACCGCGCTTATCGGGCCGCAGATACTGACTTGCTGTTGTGGGTGCATGCTGCTTTCACTGATTCGTTTCTCTCAACACACCTCTTGTATGCCAACGAAGCAATCCCTGGTGGTGCGGATGCGTATGTGGGCCAATGGTCGAAAGCCGTTGCTCCGCTTGGACTCGCCTCCTGTCCGATGACCCAGGCTGAGCTCGATGCATGTGTTGCCAACTACTGGGATTCTGGATCTTTGGTCGTTACTGAGCGAACCCGACGGGTAGTCCAATTCATTAAAAAGCCACCGCTATCCAAAACCGCACTCGTGGTTTACGGCGGACTCTTTCAAGCTGCGGCAGCTTCTTTACCACCGCATTTTCAGGTTGCTTTGGACCTTGAAACAAAACCACTATCAGTGGTTCAGCCAGCAACGAGAACTTTTCTTCGAGCCATGCAAGCGGCCCTTGGCCCCAGTTCACCACTCGAAGATGCCGCCATTGCACGACTAAAACGTGCCGGCGTGATCAATTAACTACATGCGCAAGTAAGACGCACCGTTGAAGTCAAGCACTGCACCGCTAGCCCATACCAAATCTGGTGAAGCCAACGTGAACACAGCCTTTGCAACTTCCTCTGGTGTGGCAACACGATTAAATGGGCTTTGTCCTCGAATGTCGTCACCTGTCGGGCCGTCAAGAAGTTCGGCGGCCATTTCGGTGTCAACGAATCCTGGTGCCAAAGTTGTAACCGCAATTCCATGTGGTGCGAGTGACTTAGCGATTGATTGTCCAAATGCGGTAATTGCGGCCTTGCTTGCACCGTAGGCCGGGCTATTTGGTTCACCGCGAAACGCACCGCGTGACCCGACATTAACTATGCGTGAATTAGCATGACGTGGCATGTGTTGGAGTGCGCACCACGAAGCGTTAGCAGCGCCGATAAGGTTCACGCCAAGTGTGTCAGACCATGCTTGTTGCCACGTGTCATAGTCCGTTGATTCAATCGGGTGATCAAAGAAAACACCAGCATTGTTAATCAGAACGTCAATCGAGCCAAATGTTTGGGCAACTTCGTCGACCATCGTTTTGATTGCCTGCGCATCTCGTAAATCTGCGCCAGCGGTGATGTGTCCGCTACCTGGTAGGTCAGTCACGACTTTTTCAGCCAGGGCACCGTTGGAACTGTAATGAACCGCTACTCGGTCGCCAGCTTGCGCAAACTCAGCAGCAATCGCTGCACCAATTCCCCGTGAACCACCAGTTACCAAAACATTGCGTTGAGTCATGAGCGCCAGCCTAAGGCACGCAGTGATTAGGTGACAGTTACTTTGCTGGTCTTTTTTGTCTTCTTGATTGTCGTGACCACTGTGTGCTTCCCTGCGGAAACTGGGAAATGATAAACGACCGTCTTCTCGGATGGCTTCAGAGTGATTGCTGAGGCTTTATCAACTTGGATAATGACATCTTGGGCCTTGGCATTCGTAACTGTCACAGTGATCAAGTGCTTGGTACCCGTCACTTTAACAATTGCGACAGGAACAACTACCGGAATGAATTTTGCGGCTGCAGCAAAACTTACTGTGACAACTTTTGAGTCAAAGTTTGGGCCGCTGAATTCATACTGCACGGTCTTTCCAACAGCGCCACCAGCAAATGTCGCAATGAATCGCGCATTGCCCTGCGCATCCAGTTTGATACGGCAACCACCTTGGTTCGCATCTTGGGCGTCGCAAGCACGCGAAGACGTTGGGTCACCCGCATCGAGAGCGACTGTGACGCCAGAAGAGGCATTGAGGAATTTCATAAAAGCCCACTTGTAGGCATAGCTGGAATCCGAGGTGTACACAATCTCAGTAACGGTTGTGCCGGTCGGAAGTGTTGAGGCACCAGCACCTTGAGCGTTGAAGGTTTTTGCAACGCTACGGTCGCCTACGGTAATAGTTGCGCGTGAAATGTCCGGGCACACCTTCGAACGATCAGCGTTGCAGGTATCAATTGGATTCACATTAGCGCCAGAGGCGGTGTACAAAATGTTGACGACACCCGAGGCAAATCCTGCTGGTCCCATTGTTTGGTAACTGAATGAGTCGCCAATTTCTGGATTCAATACTTTAACTTCGAAAGACGCATTGCCTTGAGCGTTGGCTTGTAGCACACAGTTCTTGCCACTTGCACCGCTGGCTGCGCACCCGGTGCCTTGTGCTGAATCGCCGATTGTCATCAGCACATGCATTGGACCGTTGATGTCAAAGAAATGAACGGTTAGGTATTTGCCCGACACTGTAGATGTGCCAGCAAATGTGAATTGAAAAGTTGTTGAAGCAAGGTTGACGCTTGCTTG
This sequence comes from Actinomycetota bacterium, assembly GCA_947452755.1. Classification (GTDB taxonomy): domain Bacteria; phylum Actinomycetota; class Actinomycetes; order S36-B12; family UBA5976; genus UBA5976. The sequence continues at coordinate 14,781 of CANGDT010000012.1, read as the reverse complement.
TCCATTAGAGATTGAACTTGCAATCCCATTGGTCGTGTAGTGCAACGAAGAGATAGGTGCACAAATCTGTGAAGAGTCAGCACTGCACACATTGAGTGCCGTGGCGAAACTTGGACTGGTCGCAGTCGGGGACACGATGAGGAATAGTCCAAGAACGATACTTGCCAGGTTACGGATCTTCATCGTTGTGTCCTTTGTTCGATGTTAAGTTGTGAAATTTTTGGCGCTCTTTGTTGGGAAAAAGTATGGGCCCCCGGCGCGAGCCGAGGACCCATACTTCATATGCGGTTACTTACGAGGCAGAACCCCAGCGAACTTCAAACCAATCTGAACGCTGCAAGTTATCAACTTGAACAACGTGGAAGATTGTATTGGTGCTCTCAGCTGCAACACCACTGCTTGAAGTGTCAGTAACATCCCATGAGACAACGCCACTGCTGTTCGTTGTCTTGTAGGTGGCTTCACTGCTTGTGCACACTGTTGCGTTTGATTTAACTGGTGTGTTCCCATCGATTTTGGCCACTAGATGACTCTCTGGGCGTTCTTCGAGGCAGAAACCAACACCTGATACTGCTGCACCATCTGGATCAGTGACAGTCCAACTAATTGTCTGTGTTGAGCCAGCTGCGTAGATGTTCCAGAACCAACCGTGAAGGTGACTGTTGTCACCCCATGACTGACCGAACATCCAGTAGCCCTCAGCTGCACCACGGTTTGTGGCGCCGTCCAGATTGTTCGATACCGCGACGTAGTAAGCCGGACCTGCATGAGCAGTTGTCCAGTGAACTTCGATCCAATCGGTGTGACCTGGCGTTTCGCCCGCAACAACTGGATGTAGTTGCGTGAAGACACCGCCAGCACTGTCTGTTGACGTTGGGCTTGACCATGCCGGTTCACCAGCACCAGCATCAATTGTGCTTGTGACATCCCATGAAACTAATCCGTTTGAGTCAGTGACCTTGTATGTGGGATCAGAATCCGTGCAAGTAATGGGACCTGCAACACGTGCAGTTCCATCGACATTTACAGCAGATGCTGCACGGGTTTCAAGGCAGATACCTACGCCAGCGGCAAGACTGTCGTCTGAATTCTTGACCGTCCATGAGAAGGTCTTCGTTGAACCAGCTGGTTCAGCGTGGCTTAGGAATGCATGACCAAAGCCGCCATCAGCCCAATCTGCGCCAAGGAACCAACCTTCACCTGTGCGATCGTTTGAGTTTGTGGCATCTACGCCGGTTGAAATTACGTTGTAGTAGTTAGCAACACATGTTGCTGACGCTGGAACTACGAAGTGTGGTTCTGCCCAGTCGCTACCAAGCAACGTGATTGTGTTGTTGGTTGCACTTGGCTTTCCTTGTGAGTAGACCTTGTGACCAACCGATCCTGCTGACGCTGATGTCCATGCAGCTTCGCCATCACATGCGGCATCAGTATTTACAACGTTGAAAGTAACGTTTCCTGAAGCATCTGTGGTGCCGACTAAGTTGAACTGGACACCAGTTGACTGGCCGCTGATTGAAGCGTTGGAGTTCGAGTATTGGTAGTTCATGCCAAGTGTCACGCTGAAACCTGCAGGAACAGCAACGCCATCCTGGTCAGTTACGTGATACTTGATGGCTACCGGAGTTGATGAGCCGGCATCGAATGCCTTTGAACGCCAACCAGTGTTCGCTGGGAACCAAGACTGACCTTCACCATCGTGAATGTAGAAAGAGTTGGTGTCGTTCCAATCGGCAAGGCGAATTGAAACTGCAGTGATGACCTTGGCAACTGGTGCTGCGGTGATCTTTGCAGTGGACTTGCTGAAGGAAATAACTGAACCCTTTGAGTTCTTTGCAGTTGTAGCAACACGAATGTACTTGTTCAACTGTGCAGTCTTCAGGGTGTAAGTCGTTGATGTTGCGCCAGCAATTTTGGTGCAACCAGTCTTTGGAATCGAGGTTGTTGCCTTAGCAGCAGTCGCAGTACATGCGTACCACTGCTGAGTCTTAGCCGGCGCAGGTGTACCGGTGAATACACCAGCAGACTTGGTAAGTCGACTTCCGACCTGGGCAGTGCCGCTGATCGCAGGAGCAGTCTTTACTGCTGGTGCAACTGGCTTTGCGGCTGCGTGCGCAGCGCTGTTTGTGAAGACCAGTGGACCCACGGCGAGTGCCACGGAACTGGCAACTGTGATGAGCTTGCGCCCCCACTTAGTTGTATCTGACATTTCTTTCCTTCCATAAGGGACCTATGAAAGGTGACTCGCAGCGTGGCCGTGTGGGCGCATAAAAAATGTGCATGCACACGACGGCAACTAAAGTCACCAGTTCACGTGCGCACACACGTTTCCATGAGATTAACCCCAAGCAAACATTTGTGAAAGCGCTATCAGTAATAAATGTATCCCGATACCAAATCGTTACATTTGAGTTTGAAAATCCCTTTATTTATTGGGAATTCAAGGAATCTGGCATTTCGCGGGCATGGCGACCGTTCACCAGCAGAGAGAACTTAGGGGTAACCCATCGTTTTGACACGGCAACGTTATTGCCGTTGCGGAACTGGGACGCCAGGTTTCATTCTCTTAGCCAACGGGTATTAATCGCACATGGTTACTTCACTAGTATCAAGTTCACAAGCAATCTTCGTGAACGGAGCTCGATCACCACATGACACAACCCCCAATGAATCAAAACGTGACGTTGGCAGAAATTGCCGAAGTCGCTGGGGTAAGTCCTGCCACGGTGTCGCGGGTGCTTAATGGTGACGAGCGCGTTGCAGAGCACCGCGTTGAAAGCGTGAACCGTGCCGTGCGCGAACTTGGCTACTCACCTAGTCGAGCGGCCCGCTCATTAGCAACCGGGAAAACGGGTCTTATTGCGACAATCATTGACTCAAACCTTGAAGTTTTTACAGATCCTTTTTGGGGAATAGTCACCACTGCAATCAGTCGCACACTTCAGAAATCGAACTTGCAAGCGCTCTTGATGGCAACGCCTTTGAACAAGGCGGACAACATGTTGGCGGCTTCTTTGAATTCGCAACAAGTTGATGGTGCAATTTTCTTCCAACTCCATGACGACGGCTTCGTAGCCGAACTGTTCAAGCAAGGCTTGCCGTGCGTTGTTGTAGGAACACCGAAGAGTTCTAAAAGCATTCCTTACGTTGACGTTGATAACGCAACTGGTGCACGAATGGCCACAGAATATTTAATTACTCGCGGCGCAAAAAATGTTGCGACAATTACCGGGGACCTTGCTATCAGCGCCGGACGTTTGCGTTACGAAGGCTACGAAGCCGCAATTGCAGCACTTGGTCAAGCTGTTGACAAAAACTTGGTTGTCAATGGAAATTTTTCCCACGAAAGTGGAATCGAAGCAATGGAAGAGTTGCTCGATTCTGGTGTCCCATTTGATGCAGTATTCGTGGCGAACGATCTGATGGCTCTTGGTGCGATGTCTGTCCTGAATGAACGCGACATTAAAGTCCCTGAGCAAGTTGCCGTTGTCGGTTTTGATGACATGTTTGCTGCACAACTTGGGCGCCAAAAATTAACAACAGTTCGCCAAGACATCGAAGGACTTGGAAGCGCGGCCGCATCAATGATTGCCGAAATGGTTGAAGGTCGACGTCCAGCATCACGAATGTTGCAAACGGAACTCATACAACGAGATACGGCCTAAGAACTCGAAAGTTCCTAGGCCGCTATCACTGTTGAACTTCTTACGGAATTGCTGCAATCGCAGTGATAAGAGTGCTATCCAAATCCATCAAGCCAGCATTCAGTTGGTTAGCTTGGCATGTTGTGCCCAGCGCCTTGTACTTATCAGCAGTAGCCAAAAGTGACGTCGCATAGCTTTCGGTCTTTCCGGAAAGTGCAGCAGTTAAATCGTCAGCAGCTTTCACTAGCGCAGCACATGTTTCCGGCTTCACTTTTCCGTCGGTAGCTTCGCTACCCGCATCTGACGAAGCGGTAGTGAGATTCATTGCGGCAGTTACAGCATCCATACCGGCCGGCTGACTCATTGAGGTGTCCGGTGAATCAGTAGATGCATTGTCAGACGAACTAGAGCCGCCGCACGCACTCAATGCAAAGGCCGACAGGATCGTGCACAGAACAATTTTTGTCTTCATGGTTTTCCTATCTCTAGTGACGTGTCACTTGGCCGTAGCCCTGGTACTTCGAGTAATGAATGTAGTCGATTTTCATCGTGGCGGTGTTCAGGCCTGGATCAATTCCACCAACAAACCAACCACCAAGCGCCATGTTCACGATGATGAAGAAGTCATGATCGAAAACCCACTGATGACCCATGCTCTGGACGACACTCTTCGTTTGGGTGTAGTACGCGTGTCCATCAACGAGCCAAGTAATTGACCCAGGTTTCCAGTCGATTGCGTAAGTGTGCCAGCCTTCATTCAGGTTGACTAAGTCATCTGTTGAATAGCGTTGATTCAAACCGTTGGCACCTGAATATCCGGGACCATGCACTGTGCCAATCGCAACGGCTTTGTCGGAACTTTGTTCGACGACGTCAATCTCGCCGGATGTCGGCCAGTTGACCGAATCGATGTTGTCGCCAAGCAACCAAAATGCAGGCCACGTTCCATCACCAGTTGGCATCCAAATACGTGCCTCAAGATGACCGTACTTAAAACTGACTTTGTCTTTAGTCAAAATGCGTGCGCTATAGAACTGGCAACTCACGCAACTATCAGTAACAAGTGTGTCTTCGACAGGAATTCTTTCAGCCGTAATCTTCATGCTGCCGAGTCCATCAGTGAAAGCATTGCCTTCGGTGTAGTACTCGTTTTCGTTGTTGCCCCAGCCGTTGTTGTTACCAAGGTCGTAACCCCAGTCCCCAAATGAGTCAGGTGCTTGTCCTGCAGGACCACCGAAGTCTGCAGACCATAAGTACTTACCGTTTGAAATTGGAGTGGAGTTTCCGACAGAAATTTCAACACGTCGCGCGTTGGCAGCCAAAGATCCGCGGGAAGGTACACCTATGGCTATGGCAAAAGTTGACTTCACGCCTTTGCTAATCAAATATTTCCGAACGGCATTCGCGCGATTGCGAGCAACTGATTTTCCAGCAGCACTCGTGCCCGAGTTCGTAGCAAAACCTGTCAACGTGACAGTTGAACCTTTGCCTAGCGAAGGAGCCAGCTTGGTCAGAGTGGCTCGCGATTTGGGGCCGACCACCGATGAGTCGCTTGTGAAGTAAACAACGCCGACCTTTTTTGCGGCTGTAACACCATTAGCGGCGCTTGTGAATGCGCTCATCATGGTCATCCCCAGCATGAATGCCAGCAGAATCCGGAAAATTTTCATTGCGGTGCGCCCCTTCGATGGATCAAGCACTTCTCACTTAACAGCAAAATAGTGCATTTTTCAGTACTTCGGCCCGAGCGCACACTCGAATGTTTCGTTTTAATAACGATCCCCAGAAATTGTTACTTTGTGTTGCAGAAACGACATTCTAGGCGTTTAATCATTCTACCGTGAAAGCGGTTTCACGGGGTCAATACAACCTCAGTAAGCAGTTGGGGTTCGCGGACGATGTCGCACAACATCTTTCGCGAACCCTGACTATCTGACAGGAGAATAACATGTTCAGCAAAGTTAAGCCCTTCATTATGTTGAGCCTTGGGTTGGTAACCGCGCTCCTGGTGGGGACCGTTTCGCCTGCAACAGCAGCTGCCCCAGTGACCCTCACCATTGAAACTTTTGGTGACGTCATCGAACCGTCCGCGTTGATTGACTACAAAAAACTTCATCCAGAAATCACAATCAAGACCAAAGTGAGTTCCATGGATGCCCTTTCTGGCAACTTGATTACTTACTACCAGTCACACAAGGGTCCAGACATTGCTGCAATCGAAACGTCATACTCAGGTTTGTGGCGCTCACACCCCGAGGCTTTCGTCGACTTGTCCAAAGCGCCTTACAACGCAAACACAATTAAGAAAAACTACGCAGCATGGCGTTGGTCGCAAGGAACTGGTGATGGCGGGCAGGTCATCGGTATTCCAACCGATATCGGTGGACTTGAAGTTGCCTACCGCATCGACCTATTCAAAAAGGCCGGGCTGCCAACGGATCCAAAGAAAGTTGCTGCACTGTGGCCGACATGGGACAAGTTTGTAGCAACAGGTCAGAAGTACCTCAAGGCACCAGCGATTGCAAAGAGCCCAAAGTCCTACAAGGGCTTCATTGATTCGGGCGGCACAATCTTCAACGCAGTTCTTAATCAGGGAACTGAAAAAATGTACAACCCAACAACGAAGAAGCCTGACTACAAGAACGCACAAGTTAAGCGTGCATTCCTTACGGCATCGAGCGCGCTTACGGCACCAATTACAACGAAGCGCAAGGGTATTGGCGCTCGCTACCAGGCGTACACAGGCGACTGGTACATCGGAATGAAGAATGGTGCGTACGCAACAATGCTTGCGCCAGCATGGCAGCTTGAATACATCAAGCGGTACGCGCCAACCACAAAGAATCTGTGGAATATTGCAGCAGTGCCTGGTGGCGGTGGCAACATCGGTGGCAGCCAGCTGACAATTCCAAAGTATGCACAGCACAAGCAGCAAGCATGGGACTTCATCAGCTGGTACTTGTCACCGCACGAAGAATTAAAAATCTTCCGCACATATGGTCTGTTCCCAGCAACAGATGTTTTATTCAATAGTTCAAAGCACTGTGTGGGAACCCGTAGCCCGGGTTTCACCAAGGCATTGACTGCCGCTGACTGCGCTGCGGTTCGCAACTACAAGGACACATTCTTTGGACCTAAGGGATCAGGTGGTGCGCCAGTTGGAGCGATATATGCAAATGGCGCGGCGAGCTTGAACTCCATTTTCGAAGGACGAAAAGAACGCGGAATTACGCAGTATTTCAATTCAGCTCTTGGCCGTATTGAAAATGGACAGGCGGTAGGCAAGGCCTATTCGCAAGCCGTTGCTGAAATTACCAAGTCGAAGCCCTAAGCGGGACGACTAGGTAACTAACGAATGTCACTGTCATGAGTACAACAGATGTAGGTTCGACGCTCCCTTCTGCCAAGCCGCAGAAGGGACGTCATTCCTCCAAGCCGATAGTGAAGCTGAAGTCAACTGGCGGGAAGAAGAAGCCAAGTAAGATTCAGCGTCGCGAAGGTCGCTGGGCCTACACATTTATTTCGCCGTTCTACATCATGTTCCTGATTTTCGGAATGGCACCGATTCTTTATTCGGTGTACATCGCATTCTTCACCTGGGATCCATTGGATGCGACACATCAGTATGTAGGTCTTCAAAACTTCCGTGACCTGTGGCACGACTCGTTGTTCTGGATGTCATTACGCAACACATTCAGTATTTGGATTCTGTCGACGCTTCCGCAAATGTTGATGGCACTCGGATTGGCGAGTATTTTGCGTAATCCGAAATTGCGTGGCCGCGTATTTTGGCAAACTGTTTTACTGGTTCCAAATATCACCTCCGCCATTGCTATTGCGGTGGTGTTTGGTCAGCTGTTCGGTCGTGACTTTGGTCTGATCAACATTGTCCGTGGTTACCTGGGCATGAGCCAGATCAACTGGATTGAAGGAACAATCTCCAGCCACATTGCAATTGCCACAATGATTACTTGGCGATGGGTCGGATATAACGCCCTTATCTTCCTGGCATCCATGAATGCCATTTCACGCGACCTGTACGAGTCGGCATCACTCGATGGCGCAAATCGTCTACAGCAATTTTTCTACGTCACACTTCCACAGTTGAAGAACACAATTACATTCATGTTGGTTGTAGGAACAATCGGCGGCCTTCAGGTATTCGGTGAACCGGCAACCTTGGGTGGAAGCTTCGACGGCGGTGACAATCATCAGTTCTCGACGCTGACTCTGTATTTGTTCAAGCAGGTAAAGGACAACTTCGCTTACGGTATGGCCTCGGCAATCGGTATTGCGATCACAATCATCGTCGCCATCATTTCAGCGTTCAACTTCTTCCTTACCCGCCGTATCTCGGGAGATGAGAGCTAATGACTACTGCAGTTGCATCTCCGATCACAAAGACAAAGCGCATCAAGAAGCGCCGTAAAGGAATGTCGCCGTTCAGCTACATAACCCTCGGCATCGTTGCTTTCCTTTCCTTCTTCCCGTTCTACTGGATGTTCATCGTGGCATCTAATAGCGCAGAAGAAATCACTAAAGTTCCACCATCACTCAAGCCAGGCACCAACTTCATGCATGAGTTCCATGCAGTTCTTGAAGCTGTTCCGTTTGGGCGCAATCTCTTCAACACAGTTCTCGTCGGCGTTGTCGTCGCCCTAAGCCAGGTGTTCTTTAGCTCACTTGCTGGTTTCGCTTTTGCAAAACTTGAATTCCGCGGACGTAAGTTCTTGGTTCTGTTCGTAGTCGGAACCATGATGTTGCCAAGCCAACTCGGTATCGTTCCATTGTTCATGTTGATCAATAAGTTCAACTGGGCTGATGACCTCAAGGCGCTGATTGTGCCGGCGCTTGTCACTGCATTTGGCGTGTTCTGGATGCGCCAGGTTATTGACTCGCAGATACCGAACGAACTCTTGGAAGCAGCATCAATTGATGGCGCGTCCGTCATGCGCATCTACCGAAGCATCATCGTTCCGGCGATTTTGCCCAGTGCATTTGTTCTTGGGTTGTTTAGTTTCTTGGCTACGTGGAATGACTACTTGTGGCCACTTCTTGTTTTGAACGATCCCAACAAGTACACAGTGCAGGTTGCAATCAATCAGCTGAACACGCAGGCGTACGGAATCGACTACAACATTGTGATGGCCGGTTCGTTCATGGCAACCGCACCGCTGTTGCTGTTGTTCGTATTCGTGGGACGTCGACTAGTCGGCGGCGTAATGGAAGGTGCAGTAAAGGGATGATCGAGAATTTTCCTCCTAAATTTGCCTGGGGCGTTGCGACGTCGTCTTACCAAATTGAAGGTGCTGCGCACGAAGACGGTCGCGGCGTCAGCATTTGGGACACATTTTGTGCAACTCCAGGCAAGGTAGTCAACGCCGAAAACGGTGATGTTGCCTGCGATCATTACCATCGCTATCCCGAAGACATCGCGTTGATGAAGGAACTGGGCATCACGTCATATCGTTTTTCGCTTGCCTGGCCACGAATGTTTCCAAACGGAGACACTCAACCAGAACAGCGTGGTTTTGATTTTTATAACCGTCTTATCGACGGTTTGATTGAAGCCGGTATTGAGCCAGTCATCACGCTGTATCACTGGGACTTGCCGCAGTCGTTAGAAGATGCTGGCGGTTGGACCTCACGTGAGATCGTCCCAGCTTTTGTGCACTACGCGGAAAGCGCAGTTGCAGCTTTCGGTGATCGCGTCAACAAGTGGCTCACACTCAACGAACCATGGTGTGTTACATGGTTGGGCTACCTCAGCGGAGTACACGCACCTGGCCGCCAGAGTTTGCCGGGCGCAATTGCTGCAGCACATCACACAGCATTGGCGCACGCCGAAGCAACACGTGCAATCAAGGCAATCAAGCCTGACGCACTTGTAGGTATCGCATGCAACATGACCACGTACCGTGTTGATGATGAATCCAACAGCGAGCTCACCGATCTTCGTACCTTGATGGACGGGCAATTGAACCGTTGGTGGATTGATGCAGCAATGTACGGAATGTATCCAGCTGAATTGGTTGCACATTACGGAGCCGACTTGGCAGATGTAGTGCTGCCCGGCGATATGGCGGCGCTGAAGTGTGACACCGATTGGTTGGGTGTCAATTACTACAGTGACGCGTTTATCGGCACCCCAAAGAGTGATTCGCAACCTGCAGGTGTTCCTGGCAGCCCTCATCCATTCCCACAGGTTTTTGATGGCACACCACCCGAGCCATACACAGACATGGGTTGGCCAGTTACTCCAAACGGTCTATTCGATTTACTGAAGCGGATCAAAGACTCATGGCCGATGATTACAAGCATCGCAATCACTGAAAATGGCGCGGCATACGGTGAAGGCCCAGATGAAACCGGCAATGTTCGTGACGACCGTCGCTCACAGTACCTCGCAGAGCACATCCAGGCTGTTGGAAAAGCAATTGAGCGCGGTGTGCCAGTTGATGCCTATTTCGCGTGGTCATTGATGGATAACTTTGAATGGGCATACGGATATGCAAAGCGCTTTGGCATTGTGCACGTGGATTTTGATACGTTGAAGCGCACCCCAAAGGCCAGCGCACGCATGTACCAAGAGCTCATTGCTCGTCACAACGAACTTAATTCCGTAGGCGCTTCACTTTAATTCGTTCTGGAAAGGACCCTCAATGAAGAGCAAGTCAGTAACAAAAGCCGTTGCAACTGCTGTTGCAACGCTGGTTGCCCTCATTGGTTTTAGCGCTCCTTCACAAGCAACTGGTCCTGCATGGGTAGCCAACTTGTCATGGAGCAATCTTCATGTGGTGTCCGAAGAAGGCGTATTCGAAAATTTTCATCGCGACTACGTCAACCATCTGTACACAGGTGGCATTGACTATGCCAATGCTGATCAACATAACGCGGCGTACGTACGCCTCGGACACAACAGCGTGACGTTGTCCTACCATTCAGGTCTCGTTGCCAACCGCAATAAAGAAGTCAGATTCCTCGTAGCGGTATACAACGGTGACGAGAGCTTGGCTTATTCGACAAGCGTGCCGAGCGGGTATGGAACACTCTTCAGCGATAAGTCCCCAATCACCGATCCGAATCAAACTGTTGTAGACAGTGTCATCGTGACCACAAACTCAACCGGTGATGCACGTTTGACCATTACGCCGACCGCAACGCCAACCGAGGGTGTAGTTGTCGTTGCTGGGATCAACGCGACGAATGATGTCATTTCCGGCACAGAACATTCAGTGGCCAGCGAAGTGGGAACAATGTTGATTGGGTGGCATGCCGCAGGCTTCCGTCCCATCACAAAGCTTGTTGGTTCCGCCACCGGTCGTCGTGCCGTTTGTGGAAACACAGTCATTGTCGGAACCCCTTCGCCATACATGTGCCACAACTTTGATTTCAAAGATCAAACATTTGACTGGAAAGTTGCCGACAACCATGATCGACCAGGTTGCAAGGATTGTCGTGAGTGGTTCGTGGGCGATCCGTCATACGACTACACCCAGGCCTACGCAAAGAGTTACGCAGCCGGCTCGACCATGTCACTGATCTATCACGTAGCTGATATTTGGGGCACCCCTGTTGTCGGGAAGACTGTACACATCGCTATCGCTGGCGCTAAGACAAAGTGGTCAATGTACAGCGCATCGCCAATAACTAATTCGAACGGTGATGTCACATTTACTTCGAAGAACATCAACTCGGTCGCTGACGTGACTGCCAACATTGACGTCAACCCAGATGACACTCGCATTAAGACCAAGGGTGCTATGGGATTCGTCGTTACGACCGGTGTCGACGACCTTGACCAGTCAAGTGACTTGATGTGGTTTTCGGTTGTTCCAAATCTCACCATCGTTGGTGGACCTGAACCGACGAAGGCTGGAAACCACTCTGCACAGATGGTTATGAGCGACCAGTCTGCACAAGCAGCCGTCACGAGTGCCTCAGGTGATGGCTCCGCTTTGACATATGTAACGGATTCTTCGGTTTCATTCCAAGTTGGCGATCTTGTCAAAGTAAGTGGATTGACTCCGAGCAGCTTCAATGTAACTGGTGCGGTAGTAACGTCGGTTGGCGACGGAACTTTCTCCGTTGCCGGTACCGCAAATGTTTCTGCTACCGGTAGCTCAGCAAAAGCATCGAAGACTATGGGTACAGCTACAACTCCACTGGTCACAGATCCAGACGGGACGACAGTCGCCGATACATTCAGCACGGCTTTCAACATTGACTTTATGAAAAATGCCACTGGTCAACCGCTCAATGCTCCCGATGTCGTGGTTACTGCAACCAACGGTGGCCGTACCGCAATTGCAACAGCCGAGGAAAAGGCAGACCACTTCTCGACATTTGCTAACTCGGTTCAGTTCAAAGATCGTTTGGTTTTCGGGTTCACATATTTCCAGGATCTAGTGTTTATGGGCACCCGTGCTGGTGTGACAACGTGGACAATTTCCGTAGGCGCATGGTCGACTACAATTTCGAAGACTTACGTGCTCCCAGACGGTTCACCATTCCAGTATCTTCGGTACACAAATCGCAATGCGGAATCACAAATTGTTTTATCTGGTGCGCTAAATCCAATTGCGACATTCTCCGTTGTAGACAGCCAAGGTGCTGGTTACCCAGATTTTGTTGTGGTTGTCACGCATTCGATTGCAGGTCAGTCCCCGACCACGTTTAACACGGTCACTGATTCAAATGGACAGGTTGCAGTGGCATTAATTGACCCAAACGTTGGTGCTGTTGACGAAGTCATCACAGTTGCAGCGTTGGATTCCACAGGAACACAGTTGACGCCCGAAAACAGTTCGGCTTCAACAACAATTCATTGGGGTTACAAGGTGCCGGCAAAGACTGTAGCGCCAAAGATTGCGGGCACAGCGAAGGTAGCGAAAGTTTTGTCGGCCGCCAAGGGAACTTGGACTGGGACGCCGACTGCAACGTACGTGTACTCGTGGTACTCATGCACAAAGCGAGCAACGGCGGCTGTCGCAGTCACTGCCGCAGTTCCTGCAACATGCAAATTGTTGAGTGGCACCACTGGTGCAACAAAGACGTCACTGAAATTGACCGCCGCTCACAAAGCCAAGTTCATTCGCGTGATGATTACTGCAACGAATGCTGCTGGTGTAACAAAGTGGATGAGTGCCAGCACTGTCGCTGTTGCGAAGTAACTAAATTGTTGCGGTGTCGATAACGAATCGGTAGCGAACATCACTGTTCACGACGCGGTCGTAGGCAGCATCAATTTCGTTAGCTGAAATTACTTCGACAACACTGGTGATGTTGTGAGTTCCACAGAAATCAAGCATGTCTTGGGTTTCCTTGATGCTGCCGATGGCCGATCCAGCAACACTGCGTTGACGGCCCATGAGTTCTCCAGCGTCAATGCTGTAGGGCTTGCCTGGAGCGCCAACAACAACTAGCGAACCATGCGCACGCAAAGTGTTGATGTAGGGGTGCAGGTCAATGTCGGCAGACACGGTGTTGATAATCAAATCGAAAGTGTTGCGCAGATTTGTTAAGGCAGAGCCATCAGCGGTGTGAACGAAATGTGTAGCGCCAAGGGTCAGCGAATCATCCTGCTTATTCGCGCTATGACTCAACACTGTTACCTCGGCGCCCATGGCCGCAGCGATCTGCACAGCCATGTGACCAAGTCCGCCAAGTCCCATAACAGCAACCTTCTTGCCCGGTCCTGCATTCCAATTCATCAGCGGGGCATACGTTGTCACACCAGCACACAACAGCGGAGCAGTGCCAGCGCGGTCTAAGTGGGCGGGTACATGTAACGCGTAGTCAGCTTTCACAACGATGCTCTTGGAATAGCCACCATATGTTGGGGTGGAACCATCGCGTTCGTAACCGTTGTATGTCCATGTGGCACCATTCAGACACCAGTGGCTATGACCAGATTGGCAGTATTCGCATTCACCGCATGAATCGACGTAGCAACCGACACCGGCAATATCGCCAACCTTAAAGTCAGCCACATCGGCACCGACCGCGGTTACAGTTCCAACGATTTCGTGACCAGGAACCATCGGGAAAATTGCAGTTCCCCATTCCTCGCGCACCTGGTGAATGTCCGAATGACAAATGCCAGCGAATTCGACATCGATTGCTATGTCTTGTGCGCCAACCTCGCGGCGATCAAATTCCCACGCCTGTAGTGATCCGTTGGCTGACATTGCTGCAAAACCGCGAGTAGTAGTCATGGTGTCTCCTGAGAAAGTGCGATGAACGAATTACGAAGAAGAATCGGCCTGTTGATGAGGTTGCCACTTGATTGTACCGATAAGAACCATGCCGACAATCAATGCAATTTGCACGGCGATAGCGGCAGGCGATGTGATGTATTTAGAAATCAGTTCGCCCAGTGAAGTCGCTTTCAATGCCGTGGCACCGGTGACGTACGACGTGTAGCTGACTGTTCGCCCAATGGCGAATGCGGCGAGCAATGGGCGTAGTGGAATTGTGCGCATCACACCAGCAGCTTCAAAAAGTTGCGCAGATGACAGTGGTGAAATCATAAATAGCGCCAGCAATGCACCCGTGTGCCCTGTGGATTTAGTCAGGTGGGTGCCCGCGTTCTCCATATTCGTCACCCAGCCTTGTGGCAGCCGGTCGCGATATTTACGGAAGTACCACGCGAGTATTCCGCGACCTGCAGTTGCAGCGAGTACTCCGATGATTATGAGAGCAGGCGCATTCAAGTGGTAGTTAAGTGAAAAGAAAACTAAAACTGACCATGTTGGCGGAGCAAATGCAGGAACGACGTTACACAGAAATATGACGGCAGCAGCAATCACATACTCGTTCACCTTTAGAACTCTACGCCCTCGAATTCCAACAACTTGTGCTTCAGCGGTAATCCAAAACCGTAGTTCCCCAATTCGCCACCTGTTTTAACAATGCGGTGGCAAGGAATGATGGGTGCAATCAAATTTGTTGCACAGGCAGTGCCGGCGGCGCGTATTGCGCGAGGACGGCCCGCGGCTTCAGCAAGTTCGGCGTAACTCCACACTGTTCCGCCACGAACTTTTCGCAACGACTTCCAACATTCCTGCATGAATTCGCCGCCAGGCTGTCGAACTTTGAGTGAATCGAAGGCATTCACCTGTCCATCAAGCCAGTT
>CANGDT010000011.1 GCA_947452755.1 Actinomycetota bacterium | reverse complement strand
TTTGCTGGAGTCTGGACAGCAGACCCTCACTCACAAGATTTTGACTCCTACCCGATGGATGAAGTGTGCGTGGTACTCAGCGGCAAAATTACGCTCACTGAAACTGGAAAGGACCCGCAAGTTTTCACCACGGGTGATGCTTTTGGGCTAAAGAAAGGTACACGGGTGACCTGGACGCAAGAAGCCAATACCCGCAAAATTTTCGTCATTCTTGAGGGCTAATTACCGAAATTCAAATTTCTTTCCCATTATTCTTTTGCCATGACTTTTTCTGGACTCAATTTCATTGGCATTCTCGTCGCATTTGTCGTCTCGTTCATCAGTGGCGGAATTTGGTTTGGACCTAAAACTTTCTACCCAGTGTGGATGAAAGAAAAAGGAATTGAATCGGGCCAACTAACCGAGAACCAAAATAAGCCTGCGCTCTTGTTTGGTGGAACTATCGTTGGCGTTTTGGTCATGACATTGACACTGGGGCTCATCATCAATTCGCTGATGGTTCACCAACCACAATTCGGTATCACCGATGGTGCCGGTGTGGGATTTGCCCTTGGCGTTGGAATAGCAATGTTTGCTTCACTGTCGCACCGGGTGTTTGGTGGCGACAATCTCAAAGTATGGGTCATTGAAACTGCAAATGATGCGATCAATCTAACGATTGCTGGCGCAATCATCGCGTACTTCAATTAGTTCGCTGGCCCTGCCGGTGGCGTAGTCAGGAAGTATTCGAGCTGCCACAGCTCTGCCATAGGCAAAGACCGAATTGTCTGATCCAGTCGTGCCTCATCCTCGGCTAGCGCCTCAATGAAAACGGTACGACGCGGCATGGCGATTTTGATTGAGCTAATTTTGCCTTCTTCTTCTAACTTCTTAGCTTGCGCCTGCTCCTGCGGAATCAACGCACGAATCTCATCTTGTGTTACTTCCGACTTGAATGTTGCAACGACCATGAATGTCTGCACGATTAGTCCGCTCTCTTCTAGACGACCCTGCAACACTAACCTCCATTAACTTGACATGTCAACTAATTGTGATTGACTGAACTCATGACGCAACAAGGAATGAGTCCGTTCGATTCCACAGCGTGGCGGGCATTTCACAAGATTGGTCAGCAACTGCTTCCGCATCTGAGCCGACAAATAAGTAATCACTCGGGAATTACTTCGGCGGAATATTCCGTTCTTCTTTCACTCCATGAAGCTGGTGAAGCAACACTTACAGTAAATGAACTTGCTACATCACTCGGGTGGGAAATTAGCCGAATGTCCCACCAAGTAACGCGCATGCACCAGAACGGCCTGCTCAAAAAAGTTAAAAATGAAGTCGATTGTCGATGCTTCGACGTAAGTCTGACTTCAGAAGGTCGTCGTGTAATTGCACGGGCTATCCCCTTGCAGTCAGTAGAAATCAATCACTGCTTTAGCACAATCCTCACCAAGACACAGATGCAAACTCTCATTGAAATATCTGAAGTCATTTCTGAACATCTAGCCACTCACCATTCCAGCAATGCCAAATAGCCCACACATAACCAACGGAGAAAAATGAAAAAGGCCTTCACCACTTACGATCTCAATGGAAAAACACTGAAGAATCGAATCGTCATGGCTCCCATGACCCGTAGTCGAGCACAAGACCCCGGGTCGCTACCAACCGACTTAATGGGGCTCTACTACGAGCAGCGCGCTTCCGCGGGTCTCATAATCAGCGAAGGCGTCCAGCCGTCTATTGGCGGCCAAGGATATCCACACACGCCAGGTTTGTATTCTGCTGAACAAGTTGATGCTTGGAAGAAAATCACTGATCGCGTGCACGCAAAAGGTGGCGTCATTTACGCACAGCTTATGCATGCAGGCCGCATCGGGCACGCAGACCTATTACCTGGCGAGCTCACACCTGTTGGTCCCTCACCCGTTGCAGCCGAAGGCCAGGTTTACACAACCAGCGGTCCGCAGGCTTATGAAGCACCTAAAGAGATGACCGAAGATGACATCCACGCTGCCGTTCAGGAGTTTGCAACTGCAGCAGAAAATGCGATTGCTGCTGGCTTTGATGGCGTAGAAATTCATGGGGCAAACGGATATCTCATTCACCAATTCATTTCAAACAACGCCAATCTTCGCGAAGACCAGTGGGGTGGCTCAATCGCTGGGCGAATTCGGTTTGCAGTGGAAGTTGCAAAGGCTGTGGCTGAAAAGATTGGCGCATCAAGAGTTGGTATTCGTATAAGTCCCGCGAATCCGTTCAACAGCATTTCAGAAGAAAATATTGATGAAACCTATTTGGCACTCATTGATGAGCTTGCGAAATTGAACTTGGGGTACTTGCATTTCATGGTAAATCCCATGCAAAACGATCTGCTCTCGCGTGTACGTCCAGTGTGGCCGAATACGTTGATTGTCAATACTTTTGTAAGTGGACGAACAAAAAACGCGAGCGACTTGGATTACATCGACAACAACCTTGCAGACTTAGTGTCTTTTGGGAATCTATTTATTTCCAACCCAGATCTTCCTGCGCGTCTCGAATCAGACGGGCCGTATAACGCTGCTGATGAATCTACGTTCTACGGCGGCGGCGAAGATGGATATACGAATTACTCGACGCTTAGTTAGCTCGTAAGCGCACCAAAGGTGTGGGATCTCAAATCATCCGAGGCGAGATCTCACGCCTACGTCGAAAACGTAGAAACGCGTTCAGCTGCTTATCTAACCAAGGAACGGACGAAGTTCAACTTTGCGATTACAGCACAGTGAACCTTCAACTGCGAGCTCAAGGGCAACTTGTTCGCTCTCTGCGTTGATAATCCAACATCCACTGAAGTTCTCAGTCGCCGCAAACAGCGGCCCAGGTGTGATGGACTTCAACCCACTGCGATTATCAACAAGTGTGGCTGAATCCGGGGCCGCCAATCCCCCAGCAAAAATCCAATGACCATTAGCCACTAGTTTTTCATTGAAGCGATCGATTGCTTCCATCTCTTCAGAAGTCGCTGACGCAGTTGCGTCATCAATGACAGAAATTATGAATTGCATTGGCACACCCTTCTAGATTCCGTCTAACAGTATCCAAAAGGAATTTGCTGATACCTGGAACCTTCCTATCCTTAAAGGGATTGTGCAGGCCCGCTACGTGCAGATTTTTCAATATTTCGAATCATTGTTGGAAAAACCAAAAAGTGAAATGGTGTAATGGCGTACCAGTAAAGATGCCCGAGCAGCCCTTTAGGTACAAAGGTTGCAGTTTGCTTGATTAGCAATTTGTTCGGGTGTGACGCTGGTTGGATTTCGAACTCCAGCCATGCTTCGCCAGGAAGTTTCATTTCAGCGATGAGCCTCAGATACCGACCGTGGTCAATTGCTTCAACGCGCCAAAAATCAAGGCTTTCGCCGGCTCGCAATTTGAGCGGATCACGCCTGCCTCGGCGTAGCCCTGCGCCACCGATGATTGTGTCAATCAGGCCACGTATGGTCCACAACCAGTCCGCACCGTACCAACCAGTCTCGCCACCAATTGCCTCGATACGAGACCATACATTAGCTGCAGGAACATCTGTTTCAATCTCACGCTCATCTTGGTGGGTCGGCACACCTGCCCAATCAGGGTCGGTGATTGATTTGTTCCACGGTGAGTTTGGATCCTTGGCATCCGACCATCGAGTGTCAACCTGTGCGTTGTTAACGCGCTGAAGGGCGAGTTTGATGGCTGCCGGGACCGACAGTGTTCCGCCAGGTGGTGGCGGTATGAGCTGGGCAATACTTTTGTTCGGGTCAGCCACTACTTCTGAGATAAGCGACTGGACCAGATTCTTTGCCAACGGACGAGGCAGTGGTGTGACTAAACCGATCCAATGACTCGCCAACGTAGGCGTTAAAACAGGAATGCTGATGATGATTCGTTTAGGCAACCCTGAAGCTTTTGCAAATTCCTGCATGAGTTGTGCGTAGGTCAATGTGTCTGGGCCACCGATGTCGTAAATTCCAGAAACTGGTTGCGGCAACTTTGCGCACCCCTTGAGATACCAGAGGACATCCCGAACAGCGATGGGATGCGTGCGGTTATTAATCCATTTCGGCGTTGTCATAATCGGTAAGCGGTGAGTCAAATGTCGCAACATTTCAAACGAGGCCGATCCTGAACCCAGAACCATACCTGCTCGAAGTTCAATCGTCGATACTCCAGACCCTCGCAACACTTCACCGACATTCGCACGAGAGCTCAAGTGCTTACTTTGGGCTATGTCATTGTTTATGCCGCCAAGATAAACGATTTGCTTAACATTTTCCTCGCGGGCGGCCTGCGCAAAAGATGTCGCCATGTCATGCTCAACTTCTTCAAAATTTGCACCCGCATTCAGTGAATGCAGCAAGTAGTAGGACGTATCAACACCATGCAAGGCACTCTTCAAATCTGACAACGAACTTGCATCGCCAACTTGCACTTCGACCTTGTCGGCCCAACTGTGTCCAATTGTCTTGTCCGGATCGCGCACGAGGATTCGAACATTGACACCATCCGCAAGCAACTCACGCACGAGTCGACCACCGATGTAACCCGTTGCACCAGTGACGAGGACTAATTTTTCGGGCATGACCTAACCATACGGTTCGCATGAAGTTTCTGCCCAAGTTGGACAGCTAGCCCTTACGCAGAATCATGCATTAAGGAAAGATAACGTTTCATATCGCTATTCAAGGCCCAACACCAATAGAACAAACCAAACTGAAATGGCAGTCGTACGTATGCATAAAGCGGTTCTGGCATCGGTCGATCCATCCAATCCACGGCCATGTAAATGTTGGCAGGGAACACAAGGACGAACAATGCGAACGCACACCAGATTCCAAGTTGTCGAATCGGCTTTCCGAAGAGCACCGTTGTCATCGGCGCAAGCAGCATTAGAGCCACGACGATCTCAGCAACACCGCTGAGGTATGTCCAGAAGCGTGGGTCAAATGGCAGCACGGGTGGAACTATTTTGTCCAGCGACGCTGGCGCGAGAAAATGTCCGGCCCCGGTGAACAACAGCATTATTCCCATGCCGCGACCCGCTGTGTACATTGTCATGCCTCAAGTATGACCAGATTTGACTTAGTTGGGTGCCTGTACTGGCGAGCCTTCTGATTTCTTGACCCAGCGCACGGTTCAGGGGCACTCGCATGAAGATGCCACAACGCTTCTATTACGACTTTGTTGAATTGTGTTGTGCAAGAGATGAGTCGGTCTGTAAGCCGAAGTTTCTCCTGAAATTTTTTATTCAGGACTGTTTATTCAATGTCACTTGAACTTGCGAATTTCTTGTGGCCAACCGCAAGCCACACCCACCTTGGCGCCCCACATCTTTGCCTCGTCTTCTGTGTCTACATTGATGATTGTTAGCCCACCAAGAAACTCTCCTGTGGTTGTTATCGGTCCACTAATTGCGCCGGCGTCATCCGAACCGAAAGCTAATTCAATTTCTTCTTCTAGTCCACCGGCGAAGACAAGCACTCCCGCCTCTTTCATCTCCGCAATGACTGCGCGTGAAAGTGGGCCACGTGGTTCGTACCACTCGGCTGGGTGATC
This sequence comes from Actinomycetota bacterium, assembly GCA_947452755.1. Classification (GTDB taxonomy): domain Bacteria; phylum Actinomycetota; class Actinomycetes; order S36-B12; family UBA5976; genus UBA5976. The sequence continues at coordinate 41,344 of CANGDT010000011.1, read as the reverse complement.
GCCTACCCACTGCTGGTTGAAATAGATTATGTAGTTCGCCATGAAGCAATAGTAGAAGACGAGTCGGTCTGTAAGCCGGATTCTGTACTGCTTGCGCAGCGATGATCATCCATCTGCGATTGCTGTTACCAGCAACCTGTTGCAACCTACCTGCAGGTATGTGACGGGCCGTCGCCTGCTTTTTGGTCTTGCTCCGAGTGGGGTTTACCTAGCTATCTATGTCGCCATAAATACTGGTGGTCTCTTACACCACCGTTTCACCCTTACCTCGCTCCAAATAAATGGCGCAAGGCGGTTTACTTTCTGTTGCACTTTCCTGTGGGTCACCCCAAGTGGACGTTATCCACCACTCTTGCCCTGTGGAGTCCGGACTTTCCTCGAACATCTTGCAATAAAGCCAGTTGCCCGCGATCATCCGACCGACTCGTCTAGGAACAAGGATACGCGCCTAAAGTACATCCACAACGACGTCAAGAATCCGTGCAAAACCTGGCTTTACAGGTTCATGAAGCACAACATCCGCGCCCATGTTCGCAACAATTTGCGCAAGTTGCTCAGCAGTAATGAGTTTGCTCTTACTTTCCAAAATCGCCCGCACAACATAACCCTTTGTTGACTTATTGTGGTGCGAAATAACCTTCGGCGGACCGACCGGCATCTTTTGCAAAATCTTGGGCACAACTGAATTGCTTCCAACGGGAAGCGGCCCGAGTTTCACGTAAGTTCCTGAGCGAAGATCAACGATGAGTTCCTCGACGCCAGAAAGTATTTCAGCGCACGCGCTTCCCCAATGCTTGGTCAGGCTAGGAAGTTTCGGCATCACCGTGTCGCCTGACAGTCGATAAGCAGGTATTTTGTCAGCAACACTGATCAACCCAAAGAGTGCTGACTGCACGAAAGCAAGCGATTCAAACTTCTTCAGCTGCGCGGAAGTCAGTGACGAAATCCCAATGGCATCAAACAACACACCTGTGTAAATCGAATAAGCCATACCCGTTGGCAAATTTCGCAACCCAATGTTGCGATCAATTTCAAAATCTTGTTTCAGCGATAAACCAAGTGCCGTTCGCGCTTTGCCTCTCGACCCCTGCGACATTGCAATTAATGCTGAGACTGCTTTTTGGCGACGCAGCGTGAGATCCGAAAATTGAAGTGTGGCCAAGTCCAGAACAGAGTCCCCAAAGGCATCTGTTTTACCTTCCGAAGGTGGCAACAAAATCATCGGCATTATGGGCGCTCGATGATTCCTGAACCGCCAGCCAGATGTTCATCGAGTGCCTCGTTCGCAAGTGCATCGGCGTGCTTATTAATCTCACGGGGAATCCACGTGTAGGTGACATTCCCTACTGGCAAGATTTGGCGAGCCCGAATCGCAAGAGCCTGCATGTCTGGGTGCTTTATCTTCCAACGTCCTGACATCTGCTCAACGACAAGTTTGCTATCCATGCGCACTTCGACGATTGCGGATGCATCAACCGATGCAATGAATTCCAAACCAGCCACTAGCCCGTTGTATTCGGCGACATTGTTTGTTGCATGACCAAGGACGCGAGCGCGTTCGCCAACGATTTCGCCAGTGTTTGCGTTGCGAATTACTGTGCCAAAAGACGCGTGACCGGGGTTACCTCGAGAAGCTCCGTCGGCTTCCATGATGAAGTGGGTCACAGACCAGACTCCGCAGTTCGAACGAGAATGCGTTGGCATTCTTCACATCGCACGACAACGTCGGCTCCCAGATTTCGGATTCGCTGAATTTCACTTGAGTCCAACGCAATTCGGCATCCTTGGCACGCGCCACGTGTTAACAACGCTGCACCTACCCCGCCAAGGTCGTCGCGTACTTTGTCATACAACTTCACAAGGTCCGAGGGTAGGTCAGAAACCATGTCGTTGCGCTGAGCAGTCAGCTTGTCAATTTCCGCATTGCATTCAGCGATTTGTGAATCGCGCGAGGCAATGGCGGCCTCAAGCGCAGCGGCAAGAGGCTCACGCTCAGTATTGAACGCATCCAAAGCATTTTGTGCACTCTCAAGTTGCTGCATCACTTCAAGTTCTTCATCTTCGAGAGTGGCCTGGCGACGAGAAAGAGATTCAATTTCGCTCTGTAAAGATTCAAGTTCTTTTGAATTCGTTATTGATCCACCGTCAAGGCGCTCTTTGTCGCGGGCAGCACGAGAGCGCACAACTTCCACGTCAGCTTCGGCTTTTTCCTGCACAACTGAAAGATCAGAGACCTCAGTGCTCACGGCGACAATTTTCATGTCAAGCGAACCCAAAGCAACTTCCAACTCTTGAACTGTGGCAATTTCCGGAACATTGTTGCGCTTATGACCAGCTTGAAGAATCTTGGTGTCCACTGCCTGCACATCAAGAAGCAACTGTTGTTCTTCAGTGCTTGCTGTAATCGCCATTAGAGACTCCCATCGCATGACAGATCCCACGGATCAAGCGTGATTGTGGAGTTCTGTAGGACCAGACTACCGCCCAAATTCAACCGGGAAACTAAGCAACCTGCAAAGAGGTTTTCGCCAACCCCATCCAGTACCCGTCAATAACGACATCCGCAGGGGTGTTCACGTCACTGGATGCGCCGAGCGTCACGAAGATCGGCGACAAGTGCTCGACTGTCGGATGCGCGTAAGGCATACCGGGAGCGAGGTTGCGATAGTTCATCAGAGTGTCGAGATCAGCGCGCCTAATTGCATCTTGTGCCCACAAGTCAAAATCCACACTCCAAGCCGGCGGTGTTGCTTCAATTCGGAACTCACGAAGGTACGGAAGGCCATGAGTCAAAAAGCCGCTGCCCACAATCATGACGCCTTCTTCGCGAAGTGGTGCCAGCCGTTGACCGAGTTTGAATAACTCAATTGGGTTATGCGTAGGAATCGACATTTGAAGAACTGGAATGTTGGCGCCTGGATACATCACCATCATCGGGACGTAAGCGCCATGGTCAAGACCCCGCTTGGGTTGTTCAACAACGGATTGATTGTCCGCCATCAGGCTTTGCACTTTCTTAGACAACCACGCAGAGTCTGGAACTTTGTATTGCATCCGGTAGTACTTCGGATCGAAGCCACCAAAGTCGTAAATCAGTGGAGTTGACGAATCAGTCGCACCAACAGTTAACGGCGCACTCTCCCAATGAGCCGACACAATCAAAATAGCCTTGGGAGTTGGTAAGTCCGCAGACAGTTCAGCGAGCTGGCCACTCCACACAGGGTCATCCAGCAACGGTGGTGCGCCATGCCCGATGTACAAAGCAGGCATTTTGGTTGCTGTTTCAATTGACATTACGGCTCGCTAACTAGTTGAAAGTTAAACTAAATCTAGCACACCACGCGGGCACTGCATTTACCACGCCCACTCCTCATACAAAAAGACCCGCTTGCGCGGGCCAACACACACCACGCGGGCACTGCATTTACTACGCCCACTCCTCATACAAAAAGACCCGCTTGCGCGGGTCAACACACACCACGCGGGCACTGCATTTACTACGCCCACTCCTCATACAAAAAGACCCGCTTTCGCGGGCCAACACACACCACGCGGGCACTGCATTTACTACGCCCACTCCTCATACAAAAAGACCCGCTTTCGCGGGCCTTTTTGTATTTCGTCGTGGGCGCTAAGGGACTCGAACCCCTGACCCTCTCGGTGTAAACGAGATGCTCTAGCCAACTGAGCTAAGCGCCCGACGTGCTCCCCTACTTTATTAGGGAAAGATCAAAAAACGCAATTTCAACAAAGACCCCAAGTCAACAAACCACATCCCTATGGGCACAAAAGTGCCGCGACTGGTGAGTCTCGGGTCTACACCAGTCGCGGCTAACTAATTGCACACTAGGTTCGCCAACTCCGCATCTTTTAGCAGAATGGCACCTCACTAAAGAGCGGCAAGCGCAACCTTATATTCATCGGAATTACGAGCATCGCCCGGTGAGTTCACAACTGACCAGCGAAGCACGCCTTCCTTATCGACGATAAACGTTCCGCGAAGTGAAAAGCCACGCTCCTCAAAGAACGAACCGTAAAGCTGGGATACTGCGCCATGCGGCCAGAAATCTGACAGCAACGGATACTCAATACCTTCTTGTTCCGCGAACGTCTTCAACGAAGGCGATGCGTCGCAAGAAATACCGAGAATCTGAACATCGTCATTAACGAAGTCATTGCTACGGTCGCGAATCTCGCACAACTCACCGGTGCAAATGCCAGTGAAAGCCATCGGGTAAAACACAAGAACCACATTCTTATGTCCACGGAATTCAGACAGCGTAACTTCCTCGCCGAACTGATTCTTCAAAGTGAAATCTGGGGCTAACGAGCCAATCTCTAAAGTCATACCTCTAGAGTGCCGTATTTGTTTTACCGGCGCGACTTCGGGGCAACTAGTCGAGTGCCCTGCCAGTCTGGTGCCGCATTAATAGTGCTCGTCGACTGCAACCCTGCCGTAGGTGCCGAATCCGAAATATCACTTGGTTCGACGTGACCTGCACGGCCTGCTTTTGGTGTCATCAACCACACGACACCGTTGTCAGCCAATGGTGTCAAAGCATCCACAAGAGCATCGACTAGATCGCCGTCGTCCTCACGCCACCACAACAAGACGGCGTCAACAACATCATCAAAGTCCTCGCCAACCAGCTCACCTACTTCGGCAAGCGCTTGGGACACCGAGGCGTCGCAATCGTCGTCAAAACCAAGTTCTTGGATGACCCAACCCGCAGTCACACCAAACTTTCCAGCAAGTCCCGCAGGACCTTCTTGTGAAGTCACAGGACTAGTCCACCTGACTATGAGGCAAATGGCAACCTCGCGCGCCGAAACGTTACAAACTGGCAAACCACACTGTGAGATTTTCTGGCACTCGCATGGCGCTCTTTATTACGAATCCGACACAATAGACCTTGTAATCGAGCGATCCTCGACTAGAAGCAAAGTAGGTAATGCGCGTGACCACAAGCCCAGAGCGCGAATCACTCCTCGCCGGCGGTCTACCCACACAGTACGTAGACGTGAATCCAGCCGAGACCGCAGAGTGGCTCGAATCTTTAGATGCCCTTATCGCCGCACATGGCGAACAACGTGCACGTCACATCATGTTGTCGCTTCTTCGTCACAGCTCGGAACGCAATGTTGGCCTACCAAGTTTGCGCAGCACCGACTACATCAACACGATTCCACCTGAGCGTGAACCTGAGTTCCCTGGTGATGAATCAATCGAACGTCGCATTCGTTCCTACATTCGCTGGAACGCTGCCATCATGGTCCACCGCGCACAACGTCCAGGTATTGGTGTTGGCGGACACATTTCAACGTACGCCTCTAGTGCTTCGCTATACGAAGTTGGCTACAACCACTTCTTCCGTGGTCCTGACCATCCCGGTGGTGGCGATCAGATATTTTCACAGGGTCACGCTTCGCCTGGTGCTTACGCGCGTGCGTTCCTCGAAGGTCGCATCAGCCCTGAACGCATGGACGGCTTCCGCCAGGAACTTTCTGCTGCTCCAAATAGTTTGCCGAGTTATCCGCATCCACGTTTGATGCCGGACTTCTGGCAGTTCCCCACGGTGTCCATGGGTCTTGGTCCGATGAACGCGATTTACCAAGCGCGTTACAACCGCTATCTACATCACCGTGGAATCAAGGACACCTCACAGCAAAACGTGTGGGCGTTCTTGGGCGACGGTGAAATGGACGAGCCAGAGTCATTGGGTGCCATTGGTATTGCGGCTCGCGAAGAACTCGACAATCTCACGTTCGTCATCAACTGCAACTTGCAGCGCCTTGATGGTCCTGTTCGCGGAAACGGAAAGATTGTTCAAGAACTGGAATCACATTTCCGCGGTGCTGGCTGGAATGTCATCAAGGTTGTTTGGGGTCGTGAGTGGGATGAACTCCTTGCGCAGGATGACGAAGGTGCACTTGTCAGTTTGATGAACCGCACACCTGATGGTGATTACCAAACATATAAGGCCGAGAATGGTGCCTTCGTGCGTGACAACTTCTTTGGTCGCGATCCGCGCACCAAGGCAATGGTTGCGGACTGGTCTGACGACCGAATTTGGGGTTTGAAGCGTGGTGGACACGACTACCGCAAGCTTTACGCTGCCTACGCCGCCGCAGCCGCACACACGGGCCAACCGACTGTCATTCTTGCTAAGACTGTCAAGGGCTGGACTCTCGGTTCGCACTTCGAAGGTCGTAATGCAACACACCAGATGAAGAAACTCACCATTGAGGACCTGAAGAACTTCCGCGACACTTTGCAGATTCCGCTTGAAGATGATCAGTTGGATGCAAAGCTCCCGCCGTATTTCCATCCAGGTGAAAATCACGAGCACATTCAGTACTTGCATGAACGCCGTCGCGCACTTGGCGGATACCTTCCAACACGTCGTGTTGAAGCAAAGCCACTTGAGCTGCCCGGTGATGACATTTACAAGGACATGAAGACCGGTTCAGGTAATCAGTCAGTAGCGACCACGATGGCTTTTGTTCGACTTCTTCGCGACTTGCTCAAGGACAAGAACATTGGTCCTCGCATTGTGCCGATCATTCCGGATGAGGCGCGCACTTTCGGTATGGATAGCTTCTTCCCAACGTTGAAAATCTATTCACCGCATGGTCAGCAATACATGTCAGTTGACCGCGAATTGATGTTGTCGTACAAAGAGTCCGAAGCTGGACAGATTTTGCACGAAGGAATCAATGAAGCCGGTTCGGTTGCATCGTGGACTGCGGTGGCAACGTCGTATTCGACACACGGCGAACCGATGATTCCGATTTACATTTTCTATTCAATGTTCGGTTTCCAGCGCACGGGCGATTCGTTCTGGCTGGCCGGTGACCAAATGGCACGTGGCTTTGTACTTGGCGCTACGGCCGGTCGCACAACGTTGAATGGCGAAGGTTTACAGCATGAAGATGGTCATTCACCACTCCTAGCTTCTACAAACCCTGCAGTTGTGTCTTACGACCCTGCGTTTGCCTTCGAAGTTGCCCACATCGTGCAAGACGGTCTTCGCCGCATGTATGGTCCTGACGCCGAAAACGTTTTCTACTATCTGACGATTTACAACGAGCCAATTGCACAGCCTGTTGAACCTGAGAACGTGGATGTCGAAGGCATTTTGCGCGGCCTGCACTTGTACGCGCCAAGTGACAAACACGATGGTCAGCGTGCACAGATCCTGGCATCAGGTATTTCTCTGCCTTGGGCCCTCGATGCACAGCGCATCCTTGCTGATGAATGGGGTGTCAGTGCCGACATTTGGTCAGTGACTTCGTGGAATGAATTGCGTCGTGACGGTCTTGAAGTTGACCGACATAACTTGCTCAATCCTGCCGGCGAGCAGCGCAAGGCATTTGTTACTCAAAAACTCGAAGGTACTCATGGTCCCGTTGTTGCAGTTTCCGACTACATGCGCGCAGTTCAAGATCAAATCAGCGAATGGGTTCCTAACGACTTTGTGTCTCTTGGAACCGATGGTTGGGGCATGTCTGACACTCGAGGCGCTCTTCGTCGCCACTTCCTCGTCGACGCGCAAAGTATTGTGGTTCAGACTTTGGCGATGCTGGCAAAGCGCGGCGAGTTCGACTCGCATCGAGTACAGGAAGCCATTGACCGTTACCAATTAAACGATCCAAAGGCAGCTAGCGCTGGCAACACTGAAGGTGGCGGATGAGGCGCGTAGCCCTCGGTCGCACCGACCTTGAAGTAAGCAATCTGTGCCTTGGTGGGAACGTTTTTGGTTGGAGTGCCACTGAAACGCAATCACATGACGTCTTGAGTGCTTTCACTGATGCTGGCGGAAACTTTATTGATACTGCCGACATGTACAGCGAATGGCAGGACGGCAACATCGGTGGCGAATCCGAGTCCATTATCGGGAGCTGGCTCACAGCACGTGGGAGTCGCGACGATGTGGTTATCGCCACGAAGGTTGCAAAACTTTCCTCACGTCCAGGATTGTCTGCAGCAAACATCATCGCGGCAGCAAATGATTCACTTGCGCGTTTAGGTACCGATTACATCGATCTGTATTACGCACATGAAGACGATGCAAGCACTCCCCTTGCCGAAACCCTGACCGCGTTCCAGCAATTGATCTCTGAGGGCAAAGTACGATTCATTGGGGCCTCAAATTATTCAGCAGAGCGCCTGTCCGATGCAATTGCAATTTCACGGGACCTTGGCATACACGAATACCTCGTTCTACAACCGAATTACAACGCAATCGTTCGCGACGAATACGAAGGCGCTTTGATGAAGCTGTGTATTCAAGAAGAGATTCCATGCGTTCCCTACTTCTCGCTTGCCGCCGGATTCCTCACTGGCAAGTACGCGCCTGGCGTTAGCGTCGACAGCGTGCGCGCGGACGGTATGGAGGACTACGCAACAGAACGCGGATGGGCAATCGTCGACAAGGTCCGTGAAATAGCTACCGAGCTCAACGCGCCGATGCCAGCTGTCGCTTTGCAGTGGCTCCGCGAACAACCTGGTGTCGTTGCACCCATTGCAAGTGCACGAACGACCCAGCAACTTGCATCCCTTTTAGTCGATGTACAGCTCACTCCTAAACACATTTCGGCGATTAACACCCTTTAATTTCATGGCAGATTCCGAGCACGGCCACCGAATTACGCCCGAGCGAATCGCGGCGGAACGCACTGTGCTGGCTCGACGCGTCCATCGGCTGACAGGGGAACTCACAACTGCCGCAACTGCACGTATGGATGAATCATTGCCTTGGTTCCGCGCACTTCGCGCACAAGATCGTGCCGCTGTGAGTGAACTCGCTCAACTTGGTATTACTACTTTCGTTGATTGGTTTACGAGCGATGGTGAACGTCGTGATTCTGCAAGCGACATTTTTTCTCGTGCACCACGCGAACTTGCCCGCGCACTGACACTTCAACAAACCGTCGAACTTGTTCGCACTACGTTGCTCGTTGTCGAAGAATCTGTTGTATTCATTGCAGGCGACAACATCGGACGCCAAACACAATTACGCGAAGCGCTTCTGCGCTATTCCAGCGAGGTCGCATTTGCTGCCGCTGAAGCATACGCACGCGCCGCAGAATCACGTGGTGCCTGGGATGCTCGACTTCAAGATTTGGTTCTTGATGCCATCATTACTGGTGATGATTTTGAAACTATTAATTCCCGTGCGAGTGCATCAGGTTGGGACAGCACGCGTTCCATAATCGTTCTTGTAGGTCCCGTGCCGTCGAGCCAGGTTGCCATGGAAGTACACATGGAACAGATTCGACGAACGGCAACAACACAGGGCCTAGATGCCATGGTGGGAGTGCATAGCGATCGCATGATCACAGTCCTCGGTGGCGCTGGTGGAACTGCGGACACCAATGCAGAGCTCAAATCTTTCGCAGGTCACTTTGGTCCGGGGACAATCGTTGCAAGTCCCATTGCCCCAAATCTTTCTCAAGCTACCGAAGCGATGACGATTGCGTTGTCTGGTTATCGCGCGCTTCCACTTGTGCACAGCGATGAACGAGTTGTTTATGCGGACAATTTGGTTGCAGCACGTGTACTCAGCGGCGACACCTGGGCCATTGATTCAGTCGTCAATCAGATTCGCACTGAATTGAAAGATGACGTGCGGAACACGTTGGCCACATATTTGGAAACAGAGCCAACTATCGAAGGCTGTGCGCGGGTACTTTTCGTCCACGTGAATACCGTTCGTTATCGCCTGAAACGCGTCTTAGAGGTAACAGGACTTGACCCTGCAGATCCAGTTGACTCATTAACACTTCGAATTGCACTCATGTTCGAGCGCAAGTAGTACACTTTTGTATGTTTCCTACTAAAAATAGGCAACAAATTTAGGTATTTATCTCCCTATTTAGGGGACTCCTATACGAGAGAGTATTCACGTGCTAGCAATTGTCGCCCCAGGTCAGGGCTCTCAGGTCCCAGGTTTTCTTGCTCCGTGGTTAGAACTTCCACATTTTGAAGATCGAATGCGGTGGCTCGGTACTGTCTCCGGCATCGACCTAGTTGCACATGGGACCACAAGCGATGAAGAAACCATCAAGGACACCGCTGTTGCCCAGCCGCTCATCGTTGCTTCGGGCATGGTGTCCCTTCTGAGCCTCTTCCCACATCCGGGTGAGGCCTACGCAAAGGTTGGCGTTGGCGCAGGCCACAGCGTTGGCGAAATCACCGCCGCGGCAGCTGCGAATGTCATTTCGGGCGAACAAGCAATGGTCTTTGTACGTGAACGTGGTCTCGCTATGGCAAAAGCCGCTGCAACAACACCAACTGGAATGTCCGCAGTTCTCGGCGGTGACCGCGACGTCGTCATTGCCAAACTGATTCAGCATGGGTTGACCGCCGCAAACGAAAATGGCTCAGGTCAAATCGTTGCAGCTGGCACCATGGAACAACTCGCTGCACTTGAAGCTGACGCCCCCGAAGGTTCACGAGTTCGCCCATTGACTGTCGCTGGCGCATTCCACACACAACACATGGCACCTGCCGTTGGAATTTTGGCCCAGCATGCCAAATCAATTTCCACACACGATGCTCGCAGTCGCCTGCTATCGAACGCAGATGGAACTGTCGTGCATGACGGCCGTGAAATTCTCAAGCGCCTCGTCACTCAGGTCAGCAACCCTGTGCGTTGGGATCTATGCATGCAAACGATGATGGATCTCGGTGTCACCGGCCTGATTGAACTTCCTCCGGCCGGAACACTAGTTGGTCTTGCAAAACGCGCCATGCCTGGAGTTGAAACTCTTGCACTCAAGACACCTGATGACATTCCGGCTGCCCTTGATTTAATCGCTCGTCACGGAACCCCTAGCCCAGTTACTGACTCCCCTACATGGCGTCTCGTGGTTGCACCTTTCAAGGGCATCATCGAATTCAACGTCAGCGAAGAACCAGGAACAGTTCTAGATGGCGCCACAAACGTTGCAACCATCCGCACTCTTCGCGATGAATACCCAGTTGAAGCTCCTCACGGTGGCACCATCGTTGAATGGCTTGTCACAGATGGTGATCCAGTAAATCCAGGACAGCCACTTCTGCGCCTGCACCCGAAGTCCAACGCATGACACTGAACACTCCCGACACCAACACACACTCAGGCCTTCTCGGTCTCGGTGTATACCGTCCTGCGCGTATCGTGCGCAACGACGAATTGGTTGAGCGAATTGATTCAAGCGATGAGTGGATCCGTGAACGCTCGGGAATTATCGAGCGACGTTTTGCAGGTGCCGACGAAGATGTTGCCAGCATGGGAACGATTGCTGCACGCAATGCGCTAGCTGACGCAGGTATAGACGCTGTTGACATTGACACCGTTATCGTTGCGACGTTCACACACAAGTACCAGACACCATCTGCATCCGCTGAAATCGCGGCAAACATTGGAGCGGTTAACGCTTCCGCATTCGATGTTGGCGCTGCGTGTGCGGGCTTCTGCTACGCAATTAGCGTCGCCGACGCATTGGTGCGCTCGGGCGATGCTCGCAACGTGCTCGTAGTGGGTTCAGAAAAACTCAGCGACGTGGTGAATTTCGATGATCGCGGTACAGCATTCATCTTTGCTGACGGCGCTGGCGCAGTAGTTGTCGGGCCAACACCCGAACAAGGCATCAGCCCAACTGTGTGGGGCGCAGATGGCTCGAGTCGTGAAGTCATCATCATGTCGCCTGACACCGTAACGGCCGGACGTGAAGGTGTTCCTTCGCTATTGACCATGGAAGGCCAACGAGTGTTCCGCTGGGCCGTCGGGTCAATGGGCGATGTATGCAAGGAAATCCTCGATAAGTCCGGGTTACAGGCAGGCGAACTCGCTGCATTTGTCCCCCACCAAGCCAACATCCGGATCACTGATGCACTCGTGAAGAAACTAGATCTTGAAGATTCTGTTGTCATCGCGCGCGACATTCAGCACGCAGGAAACACATCGTCTGCATCCATCCCGCTAGCACTGCACGCACTGCGCGAATCAGGCCAAGTCACAAAGGGTCAACCATTCCTTATGGTCGGCTTTGGTGCAGGCCTTGCATTCGCCGGGCAAGTAGCGCTCGTCCCATAAGTTTCGTTTGCCGACCGGCAAACGAATAACGACCCGCGCACCGCGGGAAGTCCAGTTAAAGGAGAAGAAGCATGTCGCAGGACATCCTCGCGGGCCTAGCCCAGATCGTAAACGAAGTTGCAGGCATCCCAGCAGAAAGCGTCCAGATGGACAAGTCTTTCGTTGATGACCTTGACGTTGACTCATTGTCAATGGTTGAAGTTGTTATGGCATGTGAAGACAAGTTCGGCGTCACCATCCCTGACACAGAGGTCAAGAACCTCAATACTGTCGCTGACGCTGTTAACTACATCGCAGCACACAAGTAAGTCGATCACTAAACGTCGTGGGGTGGCGGACAACATGTTCGCCACCACCGCGGCAATCCAGGCAAGGCCCCGCAAGAACTCACACCACCACTAGAAAGGTCGACAACAATGAGCCGTACGGTTGTCGTTACAGGACTTGGCGCTACTACCCCATTGGGTGGAGACGTCGCATCAACTTGGGAAGCATTACTTGCTGCCCGTTCAGGTATTCACCTGCTTAATGATCCAAAGTTCGCAGATCTTCCAGTCCGCATCGCTGCTACTGCAAAGGTCGATCCAGAAGACGTGCTGGAAAAGCATGAAGTGCGTCGCATGGACCGCTCGCAACAGCTTGCGTTGATTGCCGCCCGTGAAGCCTGGAAGGACGCTGGCGCACCTGATCTTGATCAGGAACGTCTCGGTGTCGCTGTGGCTACAGGTGTGGGTGGAGCCATCTCGTTGATGGAGCAGTACGACATTCTTCGTGAACGTGGTGCATCACGCGTTTCACCAATGACCGTTCCAATGTTGATGCCAAATGGTCCAGCCGCAATTGTTGGTTTGGAATTTGGCGCAATGGCTGGCGTGCACACGCCAGTTTCAGCATGCGCATCGGGTGCAGAAGCAATCGGCTACGGCGCCGAGATGATTCGCACTGGCCGCGCTGACGTGGTCATCGCTGGTGGCACTGAAGGCTGCATTCACCCATTGACATTGGCAGCTTTCGCAGCAATGCGCGCACTTTCAACACGTGAGGACAACCCAGCTGCCGCTTCTCGCCCATTCGATCGTGACCGTGATGGTTTCGTCATGGCTGAAGGCGCTGCAATTCTTGTCCTTGAATCTGAAGATCATGCCAAGGCCCGCGGCGCTCACATTTACGCAACTTACGGTGGTCAAGGTTTGGCTGCTGACGCTCACCACATTGCTCAGCCTGAACCTGAAGGTCGCGGTGTCATGCTGGCCATGAATCGTGCACTTGCAGATTCTGGTTTGTCGACCAAGGACATCTTCCATGTCAATGCTCACGCAACCAGCACACCTGCCGGTGACGTAGCTGAAGCGAAAGCAATCCGTAAGGTACTTGGCGCTGACGCAGATCATGCTCCAGTAACTGCAGTGAAGGGTGTAGCTGGTCACCTCCTGGGTGGCGCAGGCTCATTGGCTGCCATTGCTGCCATTTTGGCAATTCAGAACCGTATCGTTCCTCCTGTTGGCAACCTTGAGAATCTCGCCGATGGCGTTGATGTCGATGTTGTCATGGGCAAGCCACGTGAACTTCCAGCTGGCGACATTGCAGCAATGAGCAACTCGTTTGGCTTTGGTGGCCATGACGTAGTTCTTGCATTCAGGAGTAACTAATGAGTGCCCCGGTCGTTGACAAGAAGTTAATGGCTCCAGCACGTCTAACTGCTCTCTTTGATGCTGGTTCGCTTTCGTACATCCATGAACAAGTTGAAGGTATCGGCGCAGTTTCGGCAAGCGGCACAATCAATGGTCGCGATGTTATTGCTTTCACTAACGACCCATCATTCCAAGGTGGTGCCCTCGGTATCGCTGAAGGCGATGTGATTGTGGATGCCTACAAGATTGCTCTTGAACGCAACACCCCAATCGTGGGCATCTGGCATTCAGGTGGTGCACGTTTGCAAGAAGGTGTGTCTTCGCTCAAAGCGTTTGGCGATATTTTCCACATCATGACTACAGCTTCGGGAAAAATTCCCCAGATCTCTGTTGTGCTTGGCCCAGCCGCCGGTGGTGGCGCATACGGTCCGGCACTCACTGACATCGTCATCCTTGGTCCAGAAGGACGCGTGTTCGTTACGGGTCCTGAAGTTGTTCGTTCGGTTACAGGTGAAGATGTCGACATGCTTCGCCTTGGTGGACCTGAACCTCATGGCCGTCGAAGTGGCGTTGTCCACGTTGTGAGTGAGACTGAAGAGCAAGCAATCCTCGATACTCGCAACATCACTGACTTGCTGGGTAACCAAGGCATGCTCAACGCTGCGAGCATTACAGATACCGATCTTGGTGCGCTTCTTCCTGAATCAGCTAGTCGGGCCTATGACGCCCATCCGATTGTTTCTGCTGTTCTCGATGAAGGTTCAGCAATCGAGCTTCACCCTCGGTGGGCACCAAACTTGATCACAACTCTCGGTCGCTTCGGCGGTCGTACCGTTGGTCTGGTGGCAAACAACCCACTTCGACTAGGTGGGTGCCTCGATGCGACGTCAGCCGAAAAGGGTGCGCGCTTCGTGCGTATGTGTGACGCATTGGGTGTCCCACTCATTGTGATGGTTGATGTGCCCGGTTACCTTCCTGGCGTTGGTCAGGAATGGGACGGCGTTGTGCGTCGTGGCGCAAAGCTTCTGCATGCATTTGCTGAGTGTGTTGTCCCCCGCATCACATGTGTAACGCGCAAATCCTATGGTGGCGCATACATCGCAATGAACTCACGCAGTCTCGGCGCAACACACGTCATGGCCTGGCCTGATGCTGAAGTTGCTGTCATGGGTCCACTTGCCGCAATCCGCATTCTGCATCGTCGCCGGCTTGCTGAAGTTGAACCAGAGTCGCGCGAAGCGGTCGAGAAGGAACTTGCTGACGAGCACAAGATCACTGCCGGTGGCCTGCCCCGCGCAATGGAAATTGGCGTGCTTGACGAGATTGTTCAGCCTGAACAAACCCGTACAGCTCTTGCGGCCGCACTGTTGGCCGCAGCGAACTCTGATGGTTCATTTGCGCGCGGAAATCACGGGAACATTCCGCTCTAGTAATTCACACATAAAAAATGGCGACCGCTCTGGTCGCCATTTTTTGTACTCAGATCAGTTAGCCAACTTGATGCAACCAGCGAACTGGTGTTCCGTCGCCGGCGAATCGAAATGGTTCTAGTTCGCGATCCCATGGGCCACCAATTGCTTCATCAATCACTTCAATCAATGACTTGCCTTGCGTTGTTGCACTCGATACCGCTGTACGAATTTTTTCTTCGGGAATAAGTGACTCACCAAACACACCCATGTTGGTTCGAAGAAGTCCCAGTGATGGCGTGGACACAAATCGTTGTCCGTCAAAGCCTGTGCTTGGTTCTTCGGTGATTTCAAAGCGGATGTGAGGAAAGCTGCGCAACGCTGATGCCATCTGGGCAGAGAGTCCCGCTTGTCCTTGCCAGGACAACTCCGAGCGCAATGCGCCTGGCGCCACTGGCTGATCTACCCAGTCGAGGTTGACGGGTACGCCAAGTAAACCCCCGAGGGCCCATTCAATGTGCGCGCACAATGCTCGAGGTGAACTATGTAGAAACACCACGCCACGTGCTTGGGATGACTGTGCCATGCCCTTTTCCCTTCGTCTTGAGTCGCCTTCCCCGGCACCCCAAACAACGAACGGGTTATTGGCATCAGAATAGCCCCACCAGTCACACAATTACCAGCAGACCCAGATAAATGGCTGATTTTTCAATGAATTCGGGCTCTATGTCACTTTGGACGTTGAGGCTGGGGTGCGAATGAGCACCTACGGTGTTGGTAACTCGCAATACGGCCAGTCTTGGTCACCCATGCCCGACTTATAAGTCCCGTGTACGTTCGCGTGATTAAGTAAGGCGCTTTGCTGGGGTGTTGTCCAGTACGAGCTTCCCAAGTGTGTTTCACCGGTTCCTGGTGTTGCCCACGTGTAAGTAAACCGATCAATCGTCATATTGATCGACGCCTGGTCTGTACCTGCCCAGCAGTATGACGCTGATGTGAATGCAGCAACATCCTTGGCAGTGAATACATCTCCCGGTTTTGCGCCTACATATTGGATTACAACATCTGGACGAGCGTAACCGCCATCAGAACCATCAGGGTTTCGGTTAATCATGATGGCTGCACCGCGAGTTTTTGCCACAGGGATTTCAAAACTGATTTGCCCGTTGACCACTTTGCCCACGCCGAGAGATTCTGGTGAACCCATTCGATCAACGGCGCGACCAATTTCAACTGTGCACCCTTCACAATCAGTGAAAGTTAACGCAAGTGTGGTCGTTGTTATTGGAGGTGTCGGAGTCGGACTCAAGGACACGCTAGGAGACATTGATGGAGTGAGCGACGGCGAAGAGCTTGGTGTCGCCGTATTGCCGCAGGCTCCAAGACCTAGGGCAAGCAGGACTACCGTGACGGTCTTGGCTGTAGTGCGCATACCTCCACAGTACGCCTTAGTCACGGGACAAATGGGATGTCACTGATGCACACCGGTCCACGCTTGAATGTCATCCCAAATCGGACCCCAACCCTTGTACTCCTGTGTCTGAGCGCTGGATGTGATCATGGTTTTGCCAAGATTTTCACGGAACTGTGGGAAACGTTCGTCGAGTTGCTCAAGGGAATTAACGTAGGTGCGAATAGTGAAAAGTACATCTCCAGTCGTTAAGGCCCACAGTGTCTGACGTTCGCTACGGAAATACGTGTTCGCCGCAAAAGTTTCCAGGTCCCCCGACTCGTGTGCACGTGCCTTGCGTCCGGTGCCTGATGGCTGGAAGAGGTCTGGACTGTCAAGCACAGTCCAGTTAATGCGCCAACCTGGTCGATCGGGTGTGAACTTACTGAACATGGCATCCGTTGCATAACCAATGCGTTCTTCGTAATGAGGTACAGGTCCGTGAATTGAATGTAGATTCTCACCGACTTTGTCTAATAAATCCCATCGACTTGGGAAGCACACGCATGCCGCGGATAGGATCCACTGCCCTTCCGGGGCAGGGCTCATAATGACGAGGTCTTCTTGAATGAGCAGACTCGCCTGCTCGAGCGGGTGCATGTTCGGATCGATAGAAATTGGTTCGGAAAATCGTTCGGGAAATCGTTTTGGCAAGAATTCAATAAGTTTGCGTAGCGTCTCCTGCGAACCCGCGAGGCCCTCTTCTAGTGCCGCAAAAACTTGCTTTCGATTTGTCGCGAGCAGCTCACGCTTCTGGGCGATTTCGGCATCGATATGCTCATCGATTTCAATCCACTCGTTCGGATCCATTGCGCGCATGCCCATTGAAACAGTAAAAGGTGACCCATTAGCTGGCAAGTACGTCACGTGGTGCTTCCCTTCACCTGCACATCAACCTTGTGTCCCGAATGTCGCGATTCCCATGCGCGGCAACCGAACTCGACAATTCCCGCGTACAAAAATCCTAATAGTGCATCAAAGATGTAGTGCTCCGCGCCATAGACCAACGTGAACACCATGAACAGCATGTAGGCAACTAATAACGGACGGTACCTCGGACGGATGCGCTGCCAAAAGAACAACGAAACGGTTGCAGTCATACCTGCATGTAGTGACGGTAGCGCTGCCACATCGTTTGCAATTCCTTGGCCAAGTGACACCAGTTGCCCGGCAGCAGGAATCCCCAGCAGCTGCCATCCTCGGGTGACTACACGAAATAACGGATCGCATAAACCTTGACGTGAGGCAAACCACGGCGGACCT
This sequence comes from Actinomycetota bacterium, assembly GCA_947452755.1. Classification (GTDB taxonomy): domain Bacteria; phylum Actinomycetota; class Actinomycetes; order S36-B12; family UBA5976; genus UBA5976. Next base: position 23,508 of record CANGDT010000011.1, on the reverse strand, counting down.
GCGGGAACAAGAACATAAGTGATCAAGGCGGTCATTGAAATAGCAATCACGCGACGAGCAAACTTCGCCCATTCGTCGCGATTACGCACGTACAGGACACCAACAATCGCCCACGGCACCACAAAGTGTGAGCAGTACATCAGAGCCACGAGACCCTCCCACCATGCGATGTGGTTGGGATCGAAAAGGTGGTGTTGCAACCACACGCTTGGAATGACTCCATCGAAGAAGCGGCCAAACCAAGAAAGTTCAAGATGGTAAACCTCGTCCACCAAAATGTGCCGTCCGAGATTGTCGGCAAGACCACGCGTGAAGTCATAGGCAAATAGCAACAGAAAAAATGGAATCCAGTCCCTCAGCGTCCGCTGCCATTTATGTTCCGTGCCAACGGCAAAAGCAAGAGCCGCCGAAATGATGATCAGGGCTTGACTCACTCGATCAAAGGGGACGCCACGAATGAGTATGTAGAGCGAAACGATTATCACCCAAGCCAGTACGGCTCTACGGCGTTCGTCACTCCAACTCTTCACACAACCCTCAGACATGGTCATCGCACTGGTTCGTGCGGCTTTGTAATTTCACTCAGAATAGCCCCTTGAGCCACGCACCCGAGTGAAAAACGGCAGAATAACCCCATGGGAAACTTCCGAATTGAGCGCGTTCATACGCTGCAGGAAATGGAAGTCGTAAGTGAGTTCTTTCGACAGGTTTGGAAAGGCGGACCAGACGTTGTCCCCTTTGATTTAGGTGTGGCCATGTTGCACGTCGGCGCCTACTGCAGCGCAGCGTACGAGGGCACTGAAATCGTTGGCGCCTCATTTGGACTGGTCGGACGTTACCGCGATGAAGCAATCTTGCACTCACACGTCACTGGATCATTTCGCCCAGGTGCAGGGTATGAATTGAAGCGCGACCAGTTCTCTTGGGCACAGGAAAACCAGATTGCCGCAATCACCTGGTCCTTCGATCCGCTAGTACGACGCAACTGTGTGTTTAATTTCGACAAACTCGGCGCCACTGCCATTGAATACCTGCCCAATTTTTATGGAACTATGACCGATGACATTAACGCCGGCGACGATTCGGATCGATTGTTTGCATGGTGGCCGATAAACCCAAATACAGCGCAACCCAAACCAGTCGAAGAAATTTCCTGCGCAGTGTTCAATCACAATGGACGTCCTGTCATTAACGACATTGACATAAATTCACCTTTCACGGTCTACCTTCCCGAAGACATCGAGACAATGCGCCGGACTGATCTGGGATTAGCGCAAGAGTGGCGCGTAGCTGTTAGAACGGCACTCGAACCTGCATTTGCGGGAGGCGCAACCATCTCGCACACACTTAACCGTGAAGCACTCATCGTTCACCCATCAACGAAGCAGGAATCATGAAACTAGAAGCCGTAGAACTTATCCGCCTTGACGTGCCACTTAAGTCCGCGTTTCGTACATCATTTAGTTCCGTCAATCTTCATCAAGTTGTCTGGGTGCATGCGATTACGGATGTCGGCGAAGGTTGGGCCGAATGTGGCGCCAATGAGCGCCCTGACTACTCAAGTGAATTTCATAATGGTGCAGCTACGGTTTTGAAAAGCTTTCTGCTACCCGATCTGTTCGCGCTGAGGCACGATCTCACCGCAGAATCGGTTGCTCCAACGTTGGAGTGGGCTAAGGGTCATCGCATGGCCAAGGCAGCAATTGAAACTGCCCTGCTAGATGCGCAACTTCGTGCAAGTAACACGTCATTCGCCTCTTACCTTGGCGCAACCAAAGACAAAGTTCCCGCTGGTGTGTCTGTAGGCATCATGGACTCACTTCCTGAGTTGATGAAATTCGTTGAGGGCTATCTGGCTGATGGGTATCTGCGCATCAAGCTCAAGATTGAACCCGGATGGGATTACGAACCAGTCAAACTCGTCCGCGAAACTTTTGGCCCAGACTTACTCCTACAAGTGGATGCAAATACTGCCTACACTCGAAACGATTTTGATTTACTGAAGCGCCTCGATGAGTTCAATTTGCTGCTCGTCGAACAGCCCATTAACGAAGAAGATGTCTTAGGCCACGCCAAACTCGCCGATTACATCGACACTCCTGTGTGCCTTGATGAATCCATCATCTCTGCGGACATTGCACGCGATGCAATCGAGCTTGGCGCCGCAGAGATTATTAACATCAAGCCCTCCCGCGTTGGTGGATACATTGAATCGGTAAAGATTCATAATGTGTCGCAAGCCGCGGGCATTCCTGTCTGGTGTGGCGGAATGCTTGAGACTGGAATTGGTCGAGCCGCAAACTTAGCTTTGGCTGCTCTTCCGAATTTCACCTTGCCTGGTGATACTTCAGCTTCGGCGCGGTACTTCGAAACCGATACAACGGAGCCTTTTGTCTTGGTAGACGGGCATATTTCCGTTCCTACTGGCCCAGGTATCGGCGTGGACCCCATTCCAGAGATTGTGGATCGCTTCACAGTTTCCCGAGAAATTGTGCGCCACTAGTTCCTAATAGGCAACACGCATACATGAGTGTCGGTGGTGACTCGTAGTCTCTTTAATGAGGCCTACTTAAGGAGTCATCATGACCACTTCCATTCGACGAGCACGATTAGCTTTTGCCAGCGTCTTAGTCGCCGGACTAACAGCAATCGGTTTAGCAACCCCAGCGCATTCAGCGTCATGGAGTGACTACGAAATTCCTTCAACTGGAATTTTGGTGCCGCTCAACAACGGCACAACAATCCAGGCAATTTCGCCTACCTGCGCATCACAGCTTTTAGCGCACATGAAGACAGGCGCGACAGTAATCGTCAACCTTGATACATCCACGTACTACTACCCCAGCCTCGGCGTCACATCGTGTGTCTCGTCGGTGTCGCCATCCTTTGCGCTGAGCGACGTAGACAATTTTGCCTGGTGGACTCCAAGTGGCGATGTACCAGTCACACTCATGAGTCCAGTGAACGTCACGGATTTCAGAGCAACGCCACGAAACCATGCCATCGCTTTGAATTGGTCAACACCCGAACATGCAGGATGGGTGCGCTTCTATCAATTTCTTGTGTGGCGCGCTTCAAGCCCTAATCAGAAAATGAGTTACGCCAGCAAGTCCCCAGCCACGTCATTTGTCATCAATGTGCCGGTTAATGCGGATGACTGGGTTATCAGCATCCAGCCCACCGACCTGTGGGGCAACGGACTTATCTCAACAGTTAACGCATCTGCAAATATCACACCGCAAGCGCCAGCTCGCGTGTCACTGATCCCTGGCGATAACCAAATGCAACTCCTCGTTGCGCCAGCCACCCCTGATGATGCAGTAATTCATCACTACAACGTGACCCTTCAGCCAGGCAATATCACGTTCAGCATGGCTGGGAATGCAACGAACTCCCTCATCACCACGGGCATATCAAACAATGTTCGTTATCAAGCTTCCGTGACCGCAACAAATGCAGCCGGAACCAGTGCTCCATCTGATAGCAACGTGGTCACCACTCGCGCAACACCCCGTCCGGTCTCGGGCGTAGCAGCACATGCGTATGGGTCTCTGGGGGCACGCGTCAGCTGGACGGCATCCTCGGGTGATGTCTCCGGCTACCGAGTGACGTCAGTCGCTACCGGGCAAAGCGTGTCGGTCGGTTCGTCTGTAACGTCAGTCATTTTCGACAACGTCGTCGGTGCAGGCGTTCGAGCAAATACATACCAATTTGCCGTCTCGTCAGTAAATGACTACTTGCAATCCGAACCAACCGGAGCGAGCGCAAACATGCTTCCTGAGGCCCCCAGCGCAATCTGGGCAACCGGCAGCTTGCATGGAATCTTTGCTCAATGGAGCGCACCCACAGACCTAGAAACGAACATCGTCGGCTACTCGATTGACCTAGTCAATGAAGCAGGCATCATCGTGAATCATGTTGAAACTGCGGACGCAAGCACGTCTGTAAATATCAGCGCGCTTGAAACAAACGCTCACTACCGCCTCCGAGTTGCAACGCGCACCGAATGGGGTGTTGGAAAAAGCATTCTCAGCAACATTGCCGTTGTTGAGGACGTCCCCAGCACACCAGCCAATGCCGTTGTGCGCCAAGCCAGCGGATCCAATCCAGGACTTGTGGTCACTCTAGGTCAGGTCGATGCACGAGGCTGTGCCATCAGTTCGTGGTCGGCAATTGTGGACGGTCATACCTATTCAGCGACCCCTGCGAGCGCTCAAATTACGGTCTCCGATTTAGCATTCGGCGCCACTTATTCAGTAGCAGTATCCGCCACGAACTGTTGGGGAACTAGTGAACCCACCACACGCTCAGTGAGCCTGGTGGCTCCCCCAGAACCGGTCAGTGACGTTCAACTAAGTTTGACCGCAAACAATTTCCTTGACGTGACCTGGACATTGCCCACGACAAGTAACGCAACCTCACTTGTCGTGTCACTGTCCAACGGAAAGTCCGTCGTTGTGTCGGCACAGACATCGCACGTGGTATTCACTGATGTCACACTAGGCACAACGTTGACAGCTACAGTTGCCGCGCGTAACTCTCGACAAACAGGTGCTGGTGTGGATTCACTTCCGTTCCTTTTGGCAACCGCGCCTAACCAGGTATCAAATTTGAGTTTTTCACTTGATGAAAACTCGAAGTCAGCTACCATCACGTGGGCAGCCGGCAACAATAGTGGTCTACAGCCAGACGGCTTTGCCGTCACGGTCGATGATCAGATTCCATTCACAACTTTGGACACAGGATTCATTTTGACGGGACTGGTTGCCGGCGAAAACCATACGGTCTCCATCCAAGAGCTCAATGCCCTTGGAGCCGGGCCAGCGAGCTCAGTGACATTCGGCCTGACTGCACCGGTGGTGCTGACACCTGATTCAAACGGCACCGTAATTGTGTGGTTGGTCGCAAAGAATGCCGCCAACGCAAAGACATTTGTGATTCAACAGAAAATTGGAAATGGCACCTGGAAATCGATAGCCACAGTGCGGTCCACCGCACGAAGTTTCATTGTCCGTAAAACCGGAGCAAAGACTACCTTCCGAGTATTGGCCAAAGTTGGTAAAAAGCTAGTTGCCGTCAAATCTCAGGCTCATAAAACGAGGTAATCTTTAAGACATGAAGCGCCTGGTATCCGTAGTGATCACAGGCGCTTTTGTCTTGTCTGGCTGCGCGAGTCATGTGAAGTCCATAGGCGGCCCTGGGGCGTCAATGATGCCCCTCAACCAAGTAGGAGTCACCACGTTCCCAATCGGCGAGCGTGCTGCTTTTAGCGACTTCTCGGGCACAACAGTCCACGGTGAGCACTTCGAACTTTCTCAGGAATCTGGCCCAACGGTCGTGAACGCATGGGCTTCATGGTGCGATCCCTGCACAGCTGAATGGCCAATACTTCAAGACTCAGCAGCCATGCACCCGAATGTGCACTTTGTTGGCATCAACGTCAACGACGACAAGTCCTCTGCATTGGCTTTTCTTAAGAAGCATGGCGATAACTACGTTCACGTCATGGACCAAGACATGGCCATCACTGCTAAAACCCACCTGGTGCCTGGTGGCGGTCTTCCCGTAACCCTCGTGCTGGACCATAATCACAACATTGCAGCCCGCTTTATAGGCAAAGTCACGGCCGACAAATTGGATTCAATATTGGCAGGACTCGCCACCGAGAAGTAACCCTGAAATGTCACACTGCGGGCATAGATTGGCATTCCGCCATTTGTCCCGGCGAACATCCCAGGAGGCTCTTTATGAGTAACGCACACCACGAAATGTCCAAAGACGAACTCTGGGATGCCCTCGAAGGAGCAGAAGGTTTCGAGCGCGGACACATTTTGTACACCCTGGCACTTCGCCATCGCAGTGACGATGAATGGTCACAGGTCATTATCTTTGCCGAGCAGTCCGCCGAAGTCATGCACTCAATCGATAGCACGCGCGAAGAAGGTTATGCCTTTGAACTTATTGGGCAAGCACAAGACGCGATGCACGAACATGACACTGCTATTGAAACTTTCATGAAGGCTGCCACCCTTTTCCATGGCATAAGTCTCGACGAAGGACTTGGCAGCGTGTACGCGTATGCCGGTTACGCAGCGCGGCACAAGAAAGATCACGCTGGTGCGGCTGGTTACTTTGCTCAGTCGGAAATGTTCTATTCACAATGCATGGACATGGAAGAGTCTGTTGCTGGGGCTGCCCGAGATTTGGGCAATTCATTGGCACGAGTAGATAACCGCGAAATTGATTCGCTCGAAGCACTCAAGCGGTCACTGAATCACGCACTGGGTAACTCTGAACTCCACTTCATTTATGAGGTTCATGATGACCTCGTCGATGCCTACTTGCGCGTACATGACTTAGGCAAAGCCCTTGAGCACGCAGAGTCAGCTTTACGGTTGGCCAAAACATGCCCATGCCCGCATTGCATGCCGGTGGCCACCTACCGCCTCGGGTACGTTTTGCGTATCTGCGGCAAACTCGACGAAGCCAATAAGACCATCAACGAGGCATACACGATTGCAAAAGGCAACGGCAACGCATCCCTTCAGGCTAAGTGCATGGTCGAGTTTGGAAAAATGCAAACCGAAGACGATTTGGATGCTGCTGAAGAAAGTTTCAAGAACGCCCTCGTAGTTATGGAATCAACAGCGGCCAATGGTGGCATTTCAGTATGCAAACACTGGCTTGGTCGAGTGGCATCAGAGCGCGAAAGCTTTGGCCAAGCGTGCGCATACTTCAAGGAAGCCATCGATAACGCCGAAGAGGCCCGCCTTGGATCACGCACATTTGCCCCCATGCACCAATCGTTTGCCAAGACCTTAATCAAGCAAGGCAAGAATCGTGAGGCAATTGTGGTGCTTGAGTCAATCGGCTGGCATAAATCCACTGAACCTATCAATGGGATTGCCGTTGCCAAGCACATGGCACTTTACGCCCAGGCCCTCTTGGCAAACGGGCAGACCGCTGATGCCTTGATTCGCGCTGAGCTAACCCTGGAGCAAACGTCAGCGAACCAATGGCACGAAATTACGGCCGAGTGCCACGAGGTTCGTTCGCGTGTCCTGCTTCATAAAGACCCCACAGCCGCCGACCGCTCCGCCGTGCTCGCACTTGCCCACTACACGCTAGGAAATCGCCCTGAGGACGCTGCACGCATGGCTACAGAATTTATCGTTGAACCCCATCGCATGCTCAAACTTGTCGCCGCTGATCACGAGTTCCGCGAAGCGCAATAAAGGTCAAACAAAGGAGGGGCGCTAGGACATGTGGTCCTAGCGCCCCTCCTTTTGAGGAAATTAACTACATCTTCAGGAAGTTAATGTCGATGTTTACACGACGGTTCAACTTCTGCTTTGTAGTACTCACTGGATCAGTTGCACCTGCTGCCACAAGCTTCACCGAAACGGTGACGCCAAGTGACTTGAGGTAGTCCGACACAGCCTGAGCGCGTTCCTTAGCGAGCTGCTTATTAGCGAGCTTGGCAGCATCAGATGTGAGGTCTGTCTGGGTGTAACCAGTGATGGTCAGCGACTTTGCGCCAACGATCAATGGCAACAGATCCTTCAGTGATGCCTTCGCTACATCGTCAAGGTACGAAGATGCGTAATCGAAGAGGAACCCGCCGATGTCAGTCGTTGAGATTGTTTTCAGCGGCTTATCCGAGAGGGCTAATACCTTGCAGGTATCGGTCAACGCGATGTACTGAGTTGACACAACAGTCTGACCATTCGGTGCAATACCCGTCAAAGTCAACTCATGCTTGCCACCATCAACACATGACTTGCCTGGCATCGTCACGTTTTGGGTGAAGTTACCTGCACCATTACTCGTACCCGTGTAGATGACTACAGCCTTTGAGTGCATGACCAATGTGTACTTCGAGTTGGCCTTCAAGCCACCGCCAACGAGAACCGCAGCAGCACCCTTCAGTTTCGCGCCAACATCAAGCTTGAGATTGAGGTCAAGTGCAGGAGCCTTGTCAGACTTGTACAGATAATCAATCTTGTCGGTGTTGAAGTTCGCTACAAAGCTGACCTTTGCACTACCTTCGCCGGCAGGCATCACGAATGTAATCTGGGTGCCTGTCTCGTCCACATGGAAATCTGACGATCCCAGTGTGGTTGTACCGATCTTGATTGAGGTGACCTGATCAAGGTGCGTTCCTGTTGCCGTGACAACAAAGCCACCAGCTTTAACACCATTTTGTGGTGAGAGCTTCTTGACATCTGCCTTTGGCTCGTTTGGTGCCACATACGTGTACACGTCACTAGCACTTGCATCACCAGCAGAAAGCACGAGATCAACAACTCCGTGACCTGCCGGAGCAGTGAACACGAGAGCACCGTCAACCAATGCAAACTTCGGCTTGCGCAGCGTTACACCGCCGACGGAGATGCTCGTCACAGATGTGAATCCGGTTCCTGTGATGGTGACAGTGTTGCCACCAGCTTCGGGACCTGAACCACCAGTGATTGCGGAAATAACCGGAGGAAGATCAGTGATAATCAACTTGCCGTTCACAAAAGCAACACTTGAGTATGCGGCCGAATCAGCTGCTGTAAGGTTGCTCAACGTTGCTCCGCTCGGAACAACTGTCCAGGTACCAATGCAGTTTGCAGGTGTCGCACACAGTGTCACCATTTCGCTAAGGGACTTGTGTACAGATCCCTTGACTAGATCGAATACGGTTGCACTCTCGTCGAAGGTATCTCCTGCAAGAAGGCCTTGAATCTGAACACTTGCATCTACTCCACCGTTATCAATGATCGACTGGTAGTCAGTCACGGAGTCGTCAGCGACAACCGAAATCTTCTTCGGTGCGCCAATGAAGCGAATCGTCTGGATTTCATCATTGAGCGATGAATCGTTCGCCGAGACCGCAGTGTTGTAGTTCACCGAACCGGCCTGACGAGCAGTTAACACACAATCACCAGCAGCCTGCGCTGTGATTGTCACAGTGCCATTTGCATACGTGGCGGCGCAACGTGCAGTTCCACTTGTGGTGAATGTCGGCGTCGGCAGTGCGTTACCCACACCAGGATTCGAACCTGTTGCACTGTCCAGCACAACAACAGTCGCATCGATTGAACATGGGAACGATGTACCACAGAACTTTGCCGAACGAGTAGTCACGCCAATCGTGGCATTCGCCTTGCGAATTGTTCCCGTGATCACCTTGTCACCATTAGTCAACGAGTAATTCGATGAGTTCAATGTGAATGTGCTGTGGGTGATTGCAATACCCGCACCGGCATTCGAAGAAGCAAATGCTGCGCCATTCATTGAACTGGAACTGATTGACAGTGAATCGCCATCGACAGCTCCAACAACCTCAACACTTGCGATGTTGACGTCTGTTGTTCCATCCCAACCCTTTGATGCCTCAACCGCACCTAAGCTGACAGGCTTTGGTGTGATAGTCAGGTTGAAAATTGGATTAGACGCAGAACCCGTACTGGATGTTGGCCAGAAGTATGCAATGTTCTTGTCCAAGCCAGTTGCCGGATCGGTGCCCATCGTGAAGTTAGCAACACGAATGTCCCATGAGTCCGCATCCCCAGGCGTACCTGAAGTGCATCCTGGAGCGACAGCAACGCCGGTTGGCAAACCGCTGGTCCAGTCATTGGTACATGAGTGATGCTTGTATTGGAAGTTCACTGATGTCAATGCTTCCCCACCAAGATTGGTCACATCAAATTTGTCAGCAGTCAACGCACCGCTGTACACCAATGTCGACGCACTGCTGTTCTTTAGCTTGGGAGTAAGAGTGAGGTCCTTACCCGTAAGCGTGACGTGAGCAAAGTTTGCAGTTCCCTGCTCTTGCTGAATGCTGTAATGCGTTCTGTCGTAGGAGACGCCATTCGCACTCAGATTCATGCGGATGTAATAGTCCCCAGCAGCAACCGGAAGGCCATTTCGAGCATTCGGGAAGTCACCGGCGGAGCGATGATTTGCGTTGTAATCGCTGACCAATGTGTATTGGTAGCTGTTGACATCAACAGGCACAGTTACTGAATTGTCAGTCAGCACCGAAGTTGCCAAATACGGCGCGGAACTTTCTGACTTTGTCGACATCTTTGCAAGCAGTGCAGTGCCCGCATCAAATGTTGCCGATGCACCGTTGTCTACGCGCGTTGTAAGCGCCGGCGTCACCTTACAATTCAAGCTGTACGAATGAACCCTGCCATCTTGGACATTTGTCACTCGAATGCTCTTTGATCCCCATGGGCGCGAAATATCTGCGCCCGTAAGATTCGCAAAGTCAACAACAAGGTTGTCTGAATCCGTATTGGTTACTGCAGATGCATCAAGAGCCATTTCTCCATCGGTGTCAGTGATTGCGACCTGAACGCCTTGGTTGCCAAATGCGCCTTGGTCATAGACCGTTACTTGTGCACGCGAGTATTGAGTTCCGCCAGCCATCACCGCAGCATTGTCCTTGAGACATACATTGCCAGTTTGGTTAACACTCACAGATGGAGTATTCGGATAGGTCGTGTAGTTAATCGAGTACTGCATTGTCGATGCACCATTTGAGTTACTGATGGTAAGCGAAAGATAGCGCGTGTAGTTTCCGTATTCCCAACGACCATAAAGTGCATTTTCAATAACGTCCCGTGGAAGGCGCACAGTCACCGAGGTGGCAGTGTGCGTGACAACTGGAACGTTCACCATGGTGTAAATGTCAGCGTTTAACCACTCAACTGTTGGTGCGATTGCGCCAACCTTGAGGTTGAGCCCTTCAATTGTGTACAGGTCGCTTGCGCTGCTGTCCAACTGATCAAAGGTTGTGACGGATGCATCTGATGCTAGGTGCACGTTGGTAATCAACGGCGCATTCACGTTAGGTGTGAAAGTTACTGCCAGAGTGCGTACGGCAGTCTCTTTACCGCCAGCTGGGACGATTGAGATGTTGCTCAACCCGCTTGGCAGAGTGCCCGGTGCAGTAAAAGTAATCTTCGAGTTACTCCACAGGGTTGTCGGAACAATTGCAGTTCCCACCTTGAGCTTGCCGCCAGTCGCACCGAAGTTAGCTCCGTCAATACGAACTACCGTTCCTGTTTGAATTGGGAAAGCAAGGCTTCCGACGCCACTATTCGTAGTTGACGTGACAAATTCTGGATTGCGCGCACCAAGACCATATTCAGGACCGACATAGCTGATAGCTGGCGCTACCACAGTGAATGTCGACGTCAATGGTGTCTTAGCACCCTTTGGAGTAACAACAACCGTGATTGTGCCGGCATTGCCTGGTGTGAATGCAACCTTGGAAATGGATGTGCCTTTTGATGTGTAGGCAACGGCTTTCTGTGAACCGACCTTGATAGTTCCGCTCTTGCCAAAACCTAAACCAGTAACGGTCAGGAGCTGTGACTTGAGTGCGGAACTCACAATCGCTGGAGCAACCGTGGTTACACCGTCAGGCGCCGAGTACTTGATTGCGTTTGCAATTGTCTTAGAGCCCGTGATTGAAGAAACGACAATCGGCTTAAGGCCCGCAGCACTTGCTGCAGGTGCCTCGAACGTTACCGATGTTGCGGTTGACGCTGTGACCTTGGCACATTCGCCGCCAACTGTGACGCCAACGGTTCCAGCTGGGCCGAAACCTGAGCCAGTCACTGTGACAAGTGTTCCGCCAACAGTTGACGCTGCAGCAGGCTTGGCAGCACTTGGTGCGGAAACGACTGGCGCCGCACCTGGTGAAGTGAGGTCAATGCTTCCTGGTGCTTCAGGTGCACCTGCACCCGATGCAGGAAGGATCGACACTTCTGCACCTGTGACTGCTGTTGCCGGACTCGATGCCGGAACAACAGCGGTGACCTTGGTATCGCTAATTCGAGTGACACAAGATGCCTTCAGACCATTTACTGTCACGCTCGGCAAACCACTCTTACCAAAGTTTGAGCCGGTAAGAGTCAGTACAGATCCACCAGCGGCGGATACAGCAGCTGGTGAAACCGAACTTACGACAGGGCGACCAGCGTAAGTGAACTTAGATTTAGTGTACGAACCATTGTCTGAGCCTTGACCATAGATCCACAGTGGACCGCTAACGGAAGAGTCTGCACTAGGTGCGATGACAGAGAACGTATCAAAGCCAGTCGTGTAGTTTTCATATGAACCAACACGAGACTGGATGTAGTTGTCTTCGCTACCCCAGTCGGCGTTGTCAGCTTCGTTCCAGCCATTGCCATTGCGAACATACTGGGCGAGAGACTTGACTTCAATGCCACCCCAGTTGTTGTTCGGGAACTTTACGCCATAGTCACCGTCATAGTACATACCTTGACCCTTGACGGTAATGCCCTTAACGATGTGATTATTTACCCAAGAACCACGACCTTCAAGACCGGATGCATTAGGAGTGAACGATACGTTTCGCGGCGCGGGTGAAACCCAGTTAATGGTGCTCTTGATAACTGGGTGCGCAAAGTCACATGGGTAACTGCCATCAACATGTACGTCGTAACCCTGCGCAATACATTGAACGACAACAAAGTCGCGCGGCCCAGGCACATTGAGGAAATCGTTGCAATTAATCCATGAACCGTTTTGGTCATAACATCCATAGTCCGGAGATGTCCGGATGTACATGTTTGCAGAATCGTTCGAGGTGTATGTCCAGCTACTCACCGACACGTAACTTCCTCGAGTTGTCCAGTCTCCTGTTGCAGCATCAACTGTCTGTGAATAAGGATTTGCAGGATCAACAATGTATGCCGCCAAGCTACGACTGGTTTCTTCGTCCATCAACGCATGGAAGTTAATACCATTTCCTGCAATCTGAAGACCGGAGCCAAAGGTCACTTCGGCAGGGGCTTTGACGGTCGCCGTACCGGTCATTGTTGTGTAGGTATACGCAGCTTTCTTTAAAACCTTGATGTTGTAACGCGTTGATTGGTAACGGTTACCGGAATCCATGTATAAATCGCAACGGAAACTAGCTTCGTCATTAACTACAGCTACTTTTCCGTGCTCTGCAGCCGGAACAACGATTGTTGCCACCGTTTCGTTCTTTGCCTCGTCGAATGTGACACGAGTTTGGCCAGCCCACGTATAGGTATTTCCATCCGAGGACACGAAATAGTTGTCAAATGAACAGTTAGAGGCCCTTGCATTGTTGTAGTTTGCACCTTGTGTTGGAAAATTCTTGAAGCGCATTTGAATTTCATCGCCGCCGTTGACCGTGCCGGTGTTCGGGGCGATAGACACTAATTCAGGATCTGGCGCTGACTTGCTAGCAATGTGTACGTTGTAAGCCTTTGATGCAGCACCATTGTGCACCGTTAGGGTGACATCTGAAATGCCCTGTGGAACTGTCACATCCTGTGAAGCACCTTGAGTAGCAGTTGCACCGTCAACTGAAATATCAAGGGTTTCGCCGCTGGAGAGGTCTGCTTCGAAATGCAGATCTCTAGTGCCGGTAATGGTTGTGTAATTGGGGTTTGATGATGAAAACTCTGGCCAGAGCGATACTGGGTACAGCTCTTGAGTCTGGTTTGTCACAACCAATCCGTTGATAACAGCATCAGCACCGGCAGCGAGTGCTGGTGTGGCTGGTGCAACGGCTCCGATAAGCGCAGTGAGTAGTACTGACGCAGCGGACATTAGTGCAACTTTGATCTTCATGGTGCCCCTCAAAAGAGAATATGGTCTTGCAAACGGTGTATAGGCGCGCAAAAAAGCCTTGGATTCCCTTTAACTGTAACTTCAATGCGTCATAGCAACGCAGATGGTTAATGGATAGCCATTAAGAAAACAACTCTGGAGTGTTGTCTTCGGCGATTTGTGTGACGGAAATGTAAACCTCAAGGGTTGTAAGGCCGTTATCTGAAGTCCGCGACCAGTGCGATCCAGCCACCGAATTCAACCAGGATGTGCCCATTCCGGGTTCAGACCCTACCTGCAGAGTCCCGTTGTCAGCGACGCAAATTCGAATCTGTGCATCCCTTATAGATATGTCAACGTCAACACTTGTCGCCCCGCCGCTTCGAACTGCATTGGCAATGCCCTCTTCAATAAGTTGCGATGCCGCCACTTGAACTTCACGAGGAAGGTGTGCAAAATCTTCAACACCAATCTTTATCTCGGCAATTCCCTGCCAGGCCAAAGGCAACGCGGAAACACGTTCAAGTGGGCTTGCATAAAACGCGTTGAAGTCATCGACGAATGAACGATTAAGAATCTGCTCGGCACGCACAAGCGTGCTTCTTGCAGAATCAAGGTCGTGAGAGTCCGCAGCATTCTCAAGTTGGAGTGCAACCGAAGTCAATTCGGACTGCACTGTATTGTGCAAAAAACTAGCGATGCGTGCACGCTCACCAGACGCTGCATCTGCAGAGGCATCCTCCGACACCCGTTGCGACATTTGCGAAAGCTCGTGCAACACGAGTTCACGGTCACTGCGCGCCATAATGACCATCTGCAACATCACAATGAGCGCGACAAGTCCAAACATCGACAGAAATATATAGAGTTCCTTCACGTGCAAGGTTGGCACTAACTCTTGAAGGGATACGGCAATCGAGGCTGGCAAAAAAGTCAGCATGAAAAGAGCCGCGAGTGCGGCAACTCGCGCGAGAGCACGGGTGGCCAGTCGATTCGCAATCGCAAGAATCGCATATACTGCGGCACTGCTCACTACCGCCAGAATTAGGCCATTGCGTAGTCCCAATCGAACAGGAAATCCGATAAAGAGCCCGGGGAGAACAAGCCAACTGACCTGCCGAATCGGAAATGGGAGTTTCATTGCCGCGTCACTTATCAGCGTGGCAATACGAACGCGCGGCGGCAGGTACGGATCTTTGAACCACAATCTATGACTGAGCGGCCGAATTTCTTTTTCGACCGCCTCATGCACATAACGCGCTATTGCACGCAGAGCATCCCGATCAAGTTTTCCCTCAGGAGCGTTCATCGGTGAAACCGCTTCAAATGTTGAACGCAATTTACTGCCCACTGACAAGAGTTCACGTGAGGTCTTTTCCAATACGGACAACGCTTCAATGGAATCTGCATCAGCAATTTGCACGGCTCGTGCAGACACTGCCTTGGCAAACAGATTTTGGTAATCAAACACATATCGTCTGCGCGATGCAATCGTAAGTCCTGCAATTGAGAGCCAAATTGTTGTGGTCAGCATGGAATTGAGCACGCGCACGAGCGGCAAAACTTCGTCATGCAATCCCGAAGGTTCGGACAGCCCTGCAATGACCAAACCTCGGAGTGCACCGGTAGCAACTACTGCGATAAACGCCGGCACATGCAATGAGATTTTTGATTCGTGCCGGCGAATAAAGATTTGAAACATAAGTAGCGGCAGACTCGCCACAATCGTGGCGATAAAGCCAATGCCGACCCATTGCAGGAAGGCATCTGGCTTACTCGAGTCGTTGGCAATTGTGAGTGGAACACCGAGGACACTGACGGGAGCGAAAACACTGAAAGCCATCCACGACGCTGATTCCGCCGAGAAATACTTTTCCAGCCGCGACTTAGCCATTTGAGTCAAGTTTGCCCGTGTGCAAATAGAACGCCTGCACGAGTTGGACGCGCTGGTTCATTGATTTGTCTTTCGAAAGGTCTAATAAATCGTAAATCCTGGAAATGCTTTGCTCGACAGCTTTTTCACTCACTCCGCGGCGCGTGGATATTTCTGCCGTTGACAATCCCTCACCTACCATGCGCAAAATTTCGATTTGTGTTGGCGTGAATTTCTCAAGTGTTTTTTCAGGGTCAACTGTCGACATTCTGCGCTGCAAAGGCATCCTGCGAACTGACAAAATTTCTTCCACAACAATTTGCATGTCATTCACGTCACGCTTTGACAGGTAACTCGTTCCAACTGGCAGCTGGCGTGAACCTGCTGCGGCAAGGCGTGGGTCGCGGTAACTCGTGAGCATGACGATTCCGATGTCTTCTTGTCGAGCTCGCAAAGCATGAGCGAGATCGATGCCGGAAGGACCAATCCCAAGATCTAAATCTAAGAGTGCGACCTCGACTGGAATATCGTTCAGTTGTTCTAGTGCGTCTGCTGCACTGGCTGCATTAATGGCAACATGGATGTTGAAACGCTCTAAGGCTTGGGACACAGTTGCTCGGGTAAATGCGTCATTGTCGACAACCATCACTTCGCAGAGCTTCATGTGCTTACTATCCCAGCCTTGTCTGAACCTTAGGCCTTTTTGACGACGCTGGACTTCAACATCATCGGCCCAAAGCCATCAACCTTGGCGTCAATGTCATGATCACCATTGCCGTAAACCAGCCGAATATTGCTGACTTTTGTTCCCACCTTGATTGACGTGGGACTTCCTTTAACTTTGAGGTCTTTAACTATGGTGACGTTATCCCCATCAACGAGCACATTTCCCACCGAATCCTTGATTATCGGATCTGTTGGTAAGTCGGACTCGTCAGCCCCAGACCATTCATGGGCACATTCTGGGCACACCAGCAGGGCGCCCATTTCATATGTATATGGTGAAGAACACTCTGGGCAGGCTGGAAGTTCGCTCATAAGTCGATGTTACCGCCCTTAACTTCACGCACTTCTATTGCATAGACTGCATTTATCCACTTATCGAATCTGGAGATCCTGATGGCCGCTGATCTTTCGCCCCTTTTCCCTATTATTTCTGATGACGAGGCAAGCCCTCGGGTTGCCGCAGTGTTTGCTGACATTCGCGAAACCCGCAAAACAGATTTCATTAATAACTTCTGGCGAGTGATTGCCAACGACCCTGACAATCTCGAGCAGACATGGGCTGAGTTAAAGCATGTCATGGCTCCAGGTGCTATCGATTCGATGACAAAGGACTTGATTTACGTTGCGGTATCAGTTGCCAACAACTGCACATACTGCATTCGCTCTCACACTGCGTCGGCACGTACAAAGGGTGCAACTGACGAACATTTAAAGGAATTGCAGGCCGTGATTGCTGCAGCAAGCCGCACAAATCGCCTTGCGATTGGCCTGCAGGTACCACTCGACGAAGCTTTCATCTAAATCGTCATGGCACCTTCCGTTCGCCGTGCTGTCGTAGGTCTTGCAGCAGTTGCGCTGCTCACAGGATGTGGACAATCAACACCTGCAGCAAAACCGGCCCAGGACATCACATCAGCTTCCCCTGTTGTTGCCCAGGCTGTTACCTCTCCACGAACCTTCACGGTCGTATCGTCTGGTGACTTACTGCTTCATGAACGACTGTGGAACCAGGCAATTCGCGACGGAAAGAAAAGTAAGTGGGATTTTTATCCGCAGCTCGCTGACATTGCGCCAATCACAAAACCTGCCGATTTAGCGCTGTGTCACCTGGAAACACCGCTTGCAACTTTAGGTGGACATTACACGGGCTACCCAGTCTTTAACTCGCCACCACAAATTGTGGCTGCGGTAAAGAAACTTGGTTTTGACATGTGTGACCAAACTTCGAATCACACATTTGATGCCGGTTCTGCTGGTATCAAGCGCACGTTGGATTACCTTGATGCGGCCAGCATCGCACACACTGGTAGTTACCGGACACCGGCGGAATCAAAAGTGCCACTCGTCATGACAGTTCATACTGCACAGGGTGATGTCAAGGTTGGAATTATCGCTTTCACTTACGGTTTCAACGGCATCCCTTACCCCGGTGGCAAAAAATGGTTGGCGAATCAGATCAGTGTTCCAAAGATTGAAGCAGCTGCGCGCCAAGTACGCGCTGCTGGCGCTGAAGTTGTCATTGCAAAACTGCACTGGGGTTCGGAATACACCAATTACCCCAATAGCTATCAGACTGGAATCGCAAAGAAGTTAGCCGCGAGCGGCCTGATCAATTTGATTGATGGCGACCACACTCATTCCGTTCAGCCAATTCAGAAAATTGGAAAAATGTGGGTTATCTATAGCCACGGCAACCTGGATGCGGCTCAACGTGAACCTGAAACGATTAAGTCTGAGGGTGTTATTACTCGCTGGACGTTTGCCGAGAATGCTGACCACACCTTTGGAATCACAAAGGTCGAATTTGCACCAACACTCATCACAGACGATGTTCCCGTGCGGGTTTTGGATGTGAACAAGGCTCTGCACACAGGCACGTGGGTTAGCACTACAAAACCTCGCCTGCAGAAAGCATTGGCTCGCACATCAAAGACCATACGTTCAATGGGTGCAAGTGTGAATCTGATCCAGGCTTGGTAATCTATTCCTAATGTTTTGTTAAGCATTTTCGCAGTGCGATTGTTTAACTTTCAGGGGCGGTAGCTCAGTCGGTCAGAGCATCGGACTCATAATCCGTGGGTCGTGGGTTCGAGCCCCACCCGCCCCACCAATAAAGTGAACGTATGACCGATCAAGCAAAATGTGAACTCTTGTCCGAGGATGAACGCACTAAGGTGTGGCGTTGGACATTTGAATCTGGGCAAGCCACCGGGATGCATATTCACGAATATGACTACATTGCGATCCCAATTTCCGGCGGTGCATTTACGGCCACACTTGAATCAGGCGAAGAGACGGAAGTCAAGCAAATTGCGGGCAACCCTTACCAGCGTTCGGCTGGGGTACATCACAATGTGCGCTTTGTAGGCCAAGGAATGGCGTCGTTTGTCGAAGTGGAATTCTTGAGTTAAGTAATGAGCACGAGTGCACTCTAAAAGCGCTAACTACTTTGTGTACCACAATTGAACAGTTGCCTTACGTGACTTTGCCTTGGAATCGAGTTCACCTTTTCCTGAAGCAACGAGTCGAATCTTTATTCCATGATCGCTCAGGAATGCGGCAACGACGCGGGCACGAGCTAATGACAACTTGTAGCTATTGGAACTATCTCCATACTGCTGAACGTAACCGACAACCTCACCCTTGATGACTTTACTTTTTATTTTGGCAATCGCGCCAAGAAGTTTTTTCTTTTCTACGTCTGAGAGCTTCGATGATCCAGCGGCAAAAGAAACAGTAAACTCAAGAGACTTCGTAGGTTTCGTAGTGGCAGTACTTCCACCGCTTGAAATACTTAGTCCGCCGCGCGTAGCTGCATAGATGGTGCCGGCGCTAACGAAAGCACCATGAACAAAGTTGTTGCCCAGTCCACTGCTTGTATTCACATAACTGAGAATGCCAGAACGAATACACGTCAGATTTCAAACCATTTGAGTCGTGACCTAACCCTTGTTCTTGCGGACTCCAGTTAAGACCTGCAAAACAGCAGCGACAAGCGCAATCGGAATAGCCCACCACAAAACGTACGACGATGTGTTCCAACCAATCACGGCGGCCGGTAGCGCACTCGCAACCGACAGGAGCGCTACCGCATAGGTGAAGCGCCTTGAGGCTGGTCGACGTAAAGCTACCGTGATAAGGCCGGCGAGCGAGAAAAGTAATGCGAGCAACAAAGTCCACCAGGCGATTTTCTTATCCAAAAGCACTTCTCGGATGGCGGTAAATTGCCCACCAGAACTGCTTGTACCGCGGACTACAACCGTTGCTTGTGTTCCTGGATCGAATCGACCAACTTCATGCACCGCATGTGCGTCAAGTTTCTGAGTGCCACTTGCTGTGGCAGTGGCACCTTGAAGCTGGCGCGTACCCACGATGCGAATGTTATGTGGACCCGAAGGCAAACCATCCAGTGGAACAAATCCTGACAGCGTCGCCATGCCATTCACACCCACCACAACGGCTTGAAGGATCGTTGGGCGCGTTGTCACAATCATGTACACGACTGAACCTGGTACGTAACCGGTAACTCGGCCTTTCACATTAAGCCATGACGTCGATCCGACGGCGATGTCGGAAACGGACCGCGGATTTTCCAGCCCGGACTCTGCAAATACCTTGTCGATGTCTGATGAAATTGATGCGTGAAAAATTTGGTAACTGCTAGGTACTTGCGAAACCACTTGGACAGTTGTCACGGACGCAAAATCTGCCGCATTGTTTGGTGCTGAATCACGCAGTGCAGCCGCAATGCCAACTGCATCCGCGACGCCACCAGGTGTGAGCACGAACTGACCGGCAGTGCGGGCGCCAGTGACTTCGATGTGCAGCATAGCTGATGGCTCAAAGCCTGCGGTTACATCTTGCGGCAACTCATCAAATGTCACACGTCGCACTCCCGAACCGTTGGACGGCGTCGTTGGACTCGGCGAAGGAGTTGGCGTTTGTGATACCGACGGCGTGCTCGACGGCGTAGGACTGCTGACGACCGTAGGGGTTGGTGTCGGAATTGGCGAACCGGAAATCGATGGCGCGAGGATGAGGAATGTTGAAATAACTACCTCAGGCAAATATGTGGAATCTCCAGCTTGGGACGCTTTCAACCGACACGTGCCGACAGCGTCGAGGTTGACTATAAATTCGTCGACACCACATTCATTAGGGGTCATTGACACGAGAACTACATCCAGCCCTGAACTGGCTGTTGGATGAACTTCTAAACTGCGCACGGCTAAGAGTTGGTTACCAATGCGCGGCATTGAAATTGTTTGTGGCAATCTCGCGAGCGTCCACTGCGCGTAGAGCGTGATATCGCCCGTCCCCTGCGGTGAAAATGGTGAGGCCAGAGCAGAGCCACCACTCGGCGCGGCAAACCAACCGGCAAATATAAAACCGGACCGTGTTGGAGCAGCTGGAAGCGCAAGCGAACCACCGGTCGAATACTGCAAATTCGAAACAGTTGATCCACCCTGAGAATCAAACGTCACGTTGTAGCTCAATGCTGACCAGTGCGCATACAACGAAATATCTCCAGCCGAGCCCGGCGTAACCGTTCCGACAAATGCTGTGCCACCCGTTACTGCGTCAAACCAATTAACAAAATTGAAGCCACTACGAGTTGCTCCGCCGGCTACCGTAAACGATTGGCCAAACAGGTAACTACCATCGCCGACAAACGAGCCACCACGAGAGTCGTATCGAACTGTGTACGTATTCGCTGTCCACTGTGCATAAATAGTGATGTCGCCCGTGGCAGATGGTGCATAAGGTGACGTCAACGATGAACCGCTAGTTGAACCCGCAAACCAGCCAGCAAAGGTATAACCGGACCGAGTTGGACTCGACGGCAAAGGCACCGACCCACCGGTGGAATACGTTGATCCGGCAACTGCTGAACCGCCTTGTGAATTGAACGTCACGTTGTAAGTCGTGGCAGTCCAATGTGCATACAGAGTGATGTCACCAGAACCTGAAGGTGAATATGGCGATGCCAGAGCCGCTCCGCCAGATGACGCTGCAAACCAACCCGCAAATGAGTAACCCAGACGCGTCGGAGCTGAAGGCAATGAAACCGTGCCTCCGGTGCGATAAGCCCGATCCGCCACAGCCGAACCGGATGCACTATCAAAATGAACGATGTAGTTACCCGCGGTCCAATGTGCATACAGCGTGATATCGCCAACGCCTGTCGGCGAATACGGTGTCGACAATGCTGCACCGCCCGAAGCTGCCGCAAACCAGCCCGCAAAGGAATATCCCGAACGCGTTGGATTCGACGGCAACGCCACCGACCCACCGGTGGAATACGTCGAGCTAGAAACAGCTGAACCGCCCTGCGAATCAAAAGTCACGTTGTAGCTTTTAGCAGTCCAGTGCGCATACAACGAAATATCGCCAGGAGAACCCGGTATTACTGTTCCGGAAAACGAAGTTCCACCGCTCAGTGCATCAAACCAATTGACAAAGTTATAACCACTTCGCGTTGTCGCACCTGCAACAGAGAACCCTTGGCCGAATATGTAGCTTCCATCGCCTACCGATGCTCCGCCCTGGGAATCGTACTGAACCACATATGAATTCGCCGTCCAATGTGCGTACAGATTAAGGTCTCCTGTGCCTGACGGAGAATGTGGAGACGTTAGGGCTAAGCCGCCAGCGGAAGCAGCAAACCATCCTGCAAATGAATAACCCGAACGTGTTGGCCCCGTTGGCAACGCAAACGAACCACCCGTGGAATACGTTGAGCTGGTGACAGCTGAACCGCCCTGCGAATCAAACGTCACGTTGTATGTGTTCGCCGTCCATTGCGCATACAAAGTAATGTCGCCTGAACCTGGTGGTGAATACGGTGAGGACAATGCAGTGCCGCCTGTGGAGGTTTCATACCAACCTGCAAAGGCATAGCCCACTCGAGTGGGGACGTCTGTCAAAGCTATTGAGCCACCAGCCGAGTAGGAATCATCAGCCACTGGCGTTCCACCCTGTGAATTAAAGTGAACTAAATCGCCGACCAATACGGTCCACTGTGCATAGAGCGTGATGTCGCCATAGCCAGCAGGTGAATATGGAGATGCTAACGCCGCCCCACCAGTAGATGCCGCAAACCAACCAGCAAACGAATAGCCAGACTGTGTCGGATCTGAAGGAAGCGCCACCGAGCCACCCGTGAAATACGTTGAACCAGACGCAGCCGAACCGCCCTGCGAATCGAACGTCACGTTATATGTATTGGCCGTCCAATGTGCATACAACGTAATGTGACCAGAACCCGACGGTGAATACGGTGACGATAACGACGAGCCGCCAGTAGATGCCGCAAACCAACCGGCAAAGGAATAACCACTACGCGTTGGGTTTGACGGCAACGTCACCGAACCACCAGTGGAATACGTTGAACCAGACGCAGCTGAACCGCCCTGCGAATCAAACGTCACGTTATATGTATTGGCCGTCCAATGTGCATACAACGTGATGTCACCAGAACCCGATGGTGAATACGGTGACGATAACGACGAACCGCCAGTAGCTGCCGCAAACCAACCAGCAAAGGAATAACCACTACGCGTTGGGTTTGACGGCAACGTCACCGAGCCACCAGTGGAATACGTTGAACCCGACGCAGCCGAACCGCCCTGCGAATCAAAAGTCACGTTATATGTGTTTGCTGTCCAATGCGCGTACAACGTGATGTCACCAGAGCCTGAAGGTGAATACGGTGACGATAACGACGAACCGCCAGTAGCTGCCGCAAACCAACCAGCAAACGAATACCCCGAACGTGTGGGATCTACCGGCAGTGTCAGCGAGCCACCAGTGGAATACGTTGAACCCGACGCAGCCGAACCGCCCTGCGAATCAAACGTCACGTTATATGCATTGGCCGTCCAATGCGCGTACAAAGAAATATCGCCCGGTGTTCCAGGCGTGACCGTGCCAACGTAGGCGTTGCCCCCAGAAATCGCGTCGTACCAGTTCACAAAGTTGTAACCGCTGCGCAAAGGTCCAGCAGCCACTGTAAAGGATTGGCTAAACAGATAGCTTCCGTCACCAACCACTGCACCCCCACGCGAGTCGTAATGGACTGCATATGTGTTTGCTGTCCAATGCGCGTACAACGTGATGTCACCAGAACCCGACGGTGAATACGGTGAGGTCAATGCTGAACCACCACTCGATGCCGCAAACCAACCAGCAAACGAATACCCCGAACGTGTGGGATCTACCGGCAGTGTCACCGAGCCACCAGTGGAATACGTTGAACCCGACGCAGCCGAACCGCCCTGCGAATCAAAAGTCACGTTATA
>CANGDT010000010.1 GCA_947452755.1 Actinomycetota bacterium | reverse complement strand
TAGTGAATCGTCGTCACGTAAATTGATTGCAATGAGTCCGGTGCTTCGCGGTGAATCATATTCAGTTAAGCGAGTCTTCTTCACCACGCCATTCTTTGTAGCTAGAACCAGGTAAGGCGATTGCTCGTAGTCGCGCAGGTCAAGCACCTGGGTTACCGATTCGTCGGGACCCAGTTGCAGCAAGTTTGCGACGTGTTGTCCACGTGCATCTCGGCCGGCATCAGGTAGTTCGTAACCCTTGACGCGGAATACTCGTCCCTTGCTGGTGAAGAACAGAATCCAATGATGCGTAGTGGTGACGAAGAAGTGCGCTACTACGTCATCTTGCTTCAATGCTGCGCCCTTAACGCCACGGCCGCCGCGATGTTGAGCGCGGTATAGCGCAGCCTTGGTGCGCTTGGCGTAACCATCAGCAGTCAGTGTGACGACGATTGCTTCTTCTGCAATCAAATCTTCGTTGTTCACATCGTGTTCGTCGGCGATGATTGTGCTGACACGCTCATCACCAAATTTATTCACGACTTCAGTTAGCTCGTCACTAACAATCTGACGTTGGCGTGTTGGGTTCGCCAAAATATCTTTGTAGTCAGCAATTTCAGCCATCAATTTATCGTGCTGGGACTGCAACTCATTACGCTCGAGTGCAGCGAGCTTACGAAGCTGCATATCAAGAATTGCCTGCGCTTGAATTTCATCAATGTCGAGTAATGTCATCAAGCCAGACTGTGCAACTGAGGCAGATTCCGAAGCTCGAATCAATGCAATAACGTCATCGATGCGATCAATTGCTTTAAGTAGACCGATCAAAATGTGTACGCGCTCTTCGGCGATACGCAGGCGGTACGCAGTACGACGTTGGATTACTTCAATTTGATGTGCGATCCAATTGGTGACAAACGCATCCAAAGTAAGAGTGCGCGGAACACCATCAACAAGTGCGAGCATGTTCGCACCGAAGTTGTCTTGCATCTGGGTGTACTTGAACAAGTTATTCAAGACGACCTTGGCAACGGCGTCACGCTTCAACACAATGACAAGGCGCATACCTGTGCGTGAGGAACTCTCATCAACAATGTCTGCGATGCCCGTGATCTTGCCCTGGTCATGCAACTCCGCGATACGTGCAACCAAATTGTCTGGGTTAACTTGGTAAGGAAGTTCAGTAATCACAATTACTGTGCGGCCGCGCTTATCTTCTGTGATTTCCGTGACCGCACGCATCGTGATTGAGCCTCGACCGGTGCGGTAGGCATCCTGAATTCCTCGTCGCCCAACAATGAGCGCTCCTGTTGGGAAGTCAGGTCCCGAAATTCGTTCCATTAACGCTTCAAGAAGTTCATCGCGTGCTGCGTCGGGATTTGCGAGCGCCCACTGCACACCTGCAGCAACCTCAGTGAGGTTGTGTGGCGGGATGTTCGTTGCCATACCAACGGCGATGCCCGACGAACCGTTAACCAACAAGTTAGGGAAACGACTTGGCAGAACTGTGGGTTCTAAATTCTTGCCGTCATAGTTAGGGACGAAGTCGACAGTGTCCTGGTCAATGTCTCGAACCATTTCCATCGACAGGGGTGACATGCGCACTTCGGTGTATCGAGCGGCAGCCGGTGAGTCGTTACCTGGCGAACCAAAGTTTCCTTGGCCTTGAGCCAACGGATAACGCAAGGACCAACGCTGGGTCAAACGCACCAAAGTGTCATAGATTGCACTGTCACCATGCGGGTGATACTGACCCATCACTTCACCGACAACGCGGGCACTCTTGTTGAACGCGCGATCTGGACGATATCCACCGTCGTACATTGCGTAAAGTACGCGGCGATGCACTGGCTTGAGTCCATCTCGCACATCTGGCAATGCTCGCGACACGATGACGCTCATTGCGTAATCGAGGTACGAGCGTTGCATCTCTACATTGAGATCGACAACTTCAATATGGTCGTTTTGCATGTCAGTCATTAGATGTCCAAGAAACGTACGTCGTGCGCGTTGCGCTGAATAAAGTTACGGCGACTCTCTACGTCTTCGCCCATGAGTGTTGTAAACATTTCGTCCGCGAGCAGTGCATCTTCAACGGACACCTGCAACAAAACTCGGCGTGCCGGATCCATCGTGGTCTCCCACAACTCTTCGGCATTCATTTCACCAAGGCCCTTGTAGCGTTGGATGTCTTCTTGGCGAAGCTTCTTGCCTGCGGCTAGTCCGGCCTCAACAATTTCGTCACGCTGGCGATCGCTGTATGCGTAGTCGGGTGCCTCGCGGGACCATTTGATTTTGTACAACGGTGGTTGCGCAAGATACACAAACCCACCATCGACAAGTGGTCGCATGTAGCGGAACAGGAATGTTAAAAGCAGTGTTCGAATGTGCTGACCATCAACGTCAGCATCGGCCATCAACACAACTTTGTGATACCGAAGCTTGTTGATGTCGTATTCATCCTGGATGCCAGTACCAAACGCAGAAATCAAAGACTGTACTTCGGTGTTAGCTAGCACTTTGTCCAGACGAGTTTTTTCTACGTTAAGAATTTTTCCACGGATAGGCAAGATTGCTTGAATGCGAGGATCGCGGCCTTGGCCAGCTGAACCACCAGCCGAGTCACCTTCCACAATAAATACTTCGCACTCTTCAGGTTCGCTACTTGAACAGTCCTTGAGCTTGCCGGGTAAACCACTGCTACCCAGCAATCCCTTGCGATTTCGGGCTAGGTCACGGGCCTTGCGTGCAGCCATACGAGCAGATGCTGCGTTTACTGACTTACGCGCAATGTCTTTGCCTTGAGCAGGATTCTTTTCAAGCCATTCCGCTAGTTGTTCATTGACAACTTTTTGAACGAAAGTTTTTGCTTCGGTGTTTCCAAGCTTTGTTTTTGTTTGACCTTCAAATTGCGGCTCACGAAGTTTCACAGAAACAATTGCCGTGAGACCTTCGCGCACATCTTCACCGGAAAGATTCGTGTCTTTTTCTTTCAGGATGTTCCAGTCGCGAGCAAACTTGTTGACCAAGGTCGTCAACGCAGCACGGAAACCTTCTTCGTGCGTTCCACCTTCAATAGTGTTGATGGTGTTAGCGAAAGTGAAAACTGATTCTGAGTATGTGTCGTTCCATTGCATCGCAACTTCAAGACTTAGTCCACGTGCTTCGTCTTCGGCAAAAAATTCGATGACGTCACCGTGGATGGGTGACTTTCGTGAATTGATGTGACGAACAAAATCCGCAATGCCACCGTCGTACTTGTACGAGACTGATCGTCGCGCTGGAGCTTCGTCGGTGGGATTACCTTCGTCGTCCGTTGGAATAACAACAGCACGTTCATCGGTCAGGTTAAGCGTGAGACCACGATTCAGAAACGCCATTTCCTGGAAGCGGCGTGAAAGTGTTTCGAAATCGTAAGTTGTAGTTTCGAAAATTTCGCCGTCTGCCCAAAACGTTACGGATGTTCCTGTTGCATCTGACTTACCTGATTTAGCAAGTGGTGCTACTGGAACACCATATTTGTATGACTGGTTGTACAGCGCACCATCGCGGCGAACTTCAACGTCGACATTTGTTGACAGCGCGTTAACGACAGAGACACCCACACCATGCAAACCACCGGAAACCGAGTAGCCGCCGCCGCCAAACTTTCCACCCGCGTGCAAGACGGTAAGAACAACTTCAACAGCAGGCTTACCTTCGGACGGCACAATGTCCACGGGAATACCGCGACCGTTATCGATAACACGTACGCCGCCATCAGCAAGAATCGTCACATCAATCTCGGTGCAGTAGCCCGCAAGAGCCTCATCAACTGAGTTATCTACAACTTCGTAAACCAAGTGGTGCAGGCCTCGTTCACCGGTAGATCCGATGTACATTCCGGGTCGTTTACGAACCGCGTCTAGGCCCTCTAGGACTTGGATCGCACTGGCGTCATACGACACTTATTGGCCTCCCCTGTGAGGGTGTAAATATCAGCGAAATACACAGAAATATCGGTGTTTTTTGCACTGTTGGATTGCTTCCAATCCTACCCTGTTGATGCGACTTATAGGGGGTCGGGTGCTACCCGTACGTGTCTCGTGGACCCCGTCCTGGGACGCTGCGCGAGCCATGTTTCCAGCTTGGGGCGGTAGGCCCAAGAACCTTGATTTCGCTGACCCGTCCCACGCCCATTTCCTGATCTAGGCGTTCGGAAATTGTGGGTAGTAATAGCCGAATTTGGGTTGCCCAGGCTGTTGAATCCGCGCGTAGGACCAAAACCCCAGAATTTCCGCTGGGGTCGAGTTCAAAACTCTCAATTCCGACATGGTCGGCTATCTCCGTGCCAACCAAAGTGGGCCAGCTTGAACGCAGTCGGCCCGCCGCGATGCTCAGGTCCCAACCTTTGTTGATAACAAATCGATTGATCAGTCCCGCCAGAGTCGCTGGGTCGCGTTCATCAGGTCCAGCACCGCTTCGGGCTTCATCGAAATAGTTCACACTTCGGCGACGCACTGATGGGGCCGCTGCAACGCGAGTGCGGGCGCGGGCAAGAAGTGAGGCAAGAAATTCTTGCTGTTCCCTATTGAGCGCCATGTGAAACATTCTCTAACAACAAAACGGCAGCGTCTAGGTCGGCGGGTACATCGTCTTGCACCGCGGCAGTAATCAAAGTTTGTTCTACCCCGGTGACAGCACCGGCCAGACGTGCACGTCGTTTTTCATCCAGTTCAGCAAACACGTCATCAAGAATAAGAATTGGATCATCGTCGTGCTGACGCAACACATCAAATGTTGCCAGCCTCATCGCAAGTGCAATAGACCACGACTGCCCATGTGATGCATAACCTTTTGCCGGCATGTCACTTAACGACACCTTGAGATCGTCGCGGTGAGGACCAACGAGCGTCATCGCACGTTCAACTTCATCATTCAGTCGCAGCGCAAGTTCGTTTCTTAAATCATTAATAATTTCTTCTCGCGATTTACTGGTATCAAGTAACCACGTTGATGAGTACTCCACAATCAATGGCTCGGTATTTCCACTGAGCATTTGGCCGTGTTCAGAAACTAAGTCGCTGAGAAGTTGCAGTGAAGCTAGTCGCTGTTCAACAACATCTGCTGCAGCGGATACATAAAGTTCGTTCCAAGTTTCTAATGTGGTTTTTGCAGCATCAGATAAACCCCGGCGCCCGTTTGATTTCAACAAACTATTTCGCTGCTTAAGAACGCGTTCAAATTCCTGCTTAACTCCGGCATACCGTGGAGTGAGTTGAACACTAAAGTCATCAATGTATTTTCGTCTTGCACTTGGGTCGCCCTTAACAAGCTCAAGATCTTCTGGTGCAAAAACAATTGTGTGCACAAGACCTAATAAATCTCTAGGGCGAGTAAGTGAACTGCCATTAAGAATGACTTGATTCGTTCCCACTGAGTTAATGGTGATGTCAATTGTTGCCGAACGATCATGTTTCGAAATCTGTGCAGCGATTTGTGCGCGTTGCACGCCGGACCTGATCATTGGGATGTCCTGCGAAACACGGTGGCTACCAAGAACAGCTAGGTAGTTCACGGCTTCAACAATGTTTGTTTTACCTAGACCGTTTCGCCCAATGATTGTGGTGGTTCCTGGGGAAAATTCGAGTTGCAGGTGTGCGTGATTGCGAAAGTCGTTAAGTACAAGTGAAGTAATTCGCATCCTGTAACGCTCGGGTTTCTTGAACGCTATTGACGAATTGGCATAAGCAAGTATTTAAACGTGTCGTCTGGAGTTGCATCAACATCTGCAGCACCAGTGATTACTGCTGGGCGAATTGCTGTCGTCATTGAGATAACAGCGGTTGATGCATCGATAGCACTAAGACCGTCTAAGAGGTATTGATGGTTAAACGCGATCGTGATGTCGTCACCAGTAAGAGCACATTCAACAAACGCTTCAGCTTCGGCCAGTTCACCGGTAGAGCCTCCACCACGAACAATTGCTTCATTTTTTGTAAATTGAACGCGTACCGGAATCTCACGCTCTAGTACGAGGGCCACGCGCTTCACGGCATCAATTAATGCATGTGTATTAATTTGTGCGATGGATGTGGATTCGGTTGGAAGAAGTGTTCGATATTTTGGAAAATCTGCGGCAAGCATTCTGCTTGTTGTTTGACGTCCTTGTCCTTCGATACCAACAAGGCTTTCATTACCAGTAAGAGCTAAAGTGACTTGCTCTCCGGTTGCTAAAGACTTTGCTGATTCAGACAGAAACTTCGCTGGAACGAGTGCATGTGTTTCAAGCGATGGACTTGCTGGACTCCATTGCAATTCACGAACAGCAAGTCGATAACGATCTGTTGCAGCAAGTGTGATTGTTGAACCATCGACGTCGACTTTAATTCCTGTGAAAGCAGGCAGAGTTTCATCGCGTGATGCTGCAATGACAACCTGTGATACCGCGTTTGCAAGTACCGAACCTGAAACAGTTCCGCTTGCATCTGGCATTGTCGGCAACGGTGGATATTCAGCAACTGGCATTGTTGGGATTGTGAAAGAGGAACGGCCGCAGGTAATTTTTGCTCGCGATCCTTCAACTGCAATGTCGATTGTTGAAGAGCTTGGCAATGACTTGGTGATATCTGCGAGTAGTCGACCCGGTACTAAAACTGTTCCTGTTTCAATCACAGTTGCATCAACATGTGCGCGCGCACTTACATCTGCATCTGATCCAGACAATGTGAGTCCGTCAGTTGAGGCAACAATGTGTAACCCAGTTAAGAGTGGCTGTGTTGATTTACTTGGCAAAGTACGCGAAGCCCATGACACCGCATC
The DNA here is from genome assembly GCA_947452755.1 of Actinomycetota bacterium. Taxonomy (GTDB): domain Bacteria; phylum Actinomycetota; class Actinomycetes; order S36-B12; family UBA5976; genus UBA5976. Next base: position 40,723 of record CANGDT010000010.1, on the reverse strand, counting down.
AGCCATCAGATCACGGTCGACTTGGAACTTCATGAAAACTCACCCTCTAGTGCCTTAGTTTTATCAACGTGCTGACCTGAAACTTATCTTGTTATGCCGTGCGAAGCCACAGTGCGGTCTCTTTAAAGTGCGGTCAACTTGTAGTGCGGTCAACTTATAGTGCCATTGGCGTATGACGTCTTTCTAGTGATTAGACACAAGCTGCCTAGATTTAATTACCTGGCTGCAAGTTATCCATAGGTTTAGCCCGTTCATAGGTCAATGGCCTTAGCCAGATATATCTTTAGTAGTCGTAGTAGCATGTGTGGATACTGTGGATAACCCAATAAATCCCTTTAATAACAAGGGTTCTTGCTGTGTATAAGTAAGTGGAAAAAACACCCATAAAGTAGCTATTCCGCAACTCTCAATAAGTTATCCACAGTTATCCACAGTTCTGTGTGGATATGGACAGGGTTATGCAGGGTTTGTGCACATAACCGCATAAATACCCTTATTTATTGAGGAAAGATATCCCCAACTTGTCCACACTGTGCATATTGAACACTCATGGTTCGAATATGACATAAGTGCAATTACTTAACTTGATCAGAATTCTTGGGCTATGCCTGACGAGATTGAGCCTTAATACGAGCAGTGAGATCAGCAACCTGGTTGTACAAGCTGCGACGCTCAGCAATCAACTGGCGAACCTTGCGATCGGCGTGCATGACTGTTGTATGGTCGCGACCACCGAACTGCTGGCCAATCTTTGGAAGCGACAAGTCAGTGAGTTCGCGGCACAAGTACATGGCAATCTGACGTGCAGTCACAAGAACACGGCTACGGCTAGCGCCAGTGAGATCGTCGAGCGATACACCAAAATATGCAGCTGTTTGAACCATGATCAAACTGGATGTGATTTCCGGACCTGCAGCGTCAGTGACCAAGTCTTTCAACACAACTTCGGCCAAATCCAAATCGACTGGCGCACGATTCAAATTCGCAAACGCAGTGATACGAATGAGCGCACCTTCAAGTTCACGAATATTTGTTGACATCTTCGATGCAATAAATTCCAAAACTTCAGGGGGAGTGCTGAGCCCTTCTTGAGCAGACTTCTTTCGCAAAATTGCAATACGTGTTTCTAAGTCGGGTGGTTGAACGTCGGTCATCAGGCCCCACTCGAATCGCGAACTCATGCGATCTTCGAAGCCTTGTAGTTGTTTCGGCGGAAGGTCAGAAGTAACAACAATCTGCTTATTCGCGTTGTACAACGTATTGAATGTATGGAAAAACTCTTCCTGCGTCTGAACTTTGCCAGACAGAAACTGGATATCATCCACAAGTAGCACGTCGATATCACGGTAGCGACGTTGGAATTCTTTTGCCTTGTCGTCACGAATTGAGTTAATGAATTCGTTAGTGAATTCTTCACTACTCACATAACGAACTTTTGTGCCCGCATACAAGGTCCGGGTGTAGTGGCCAATCGCGTGCAACAAGTGAGTCTTACCAAGCCCGGATTCACCGTAAACAAAAAGTGGGTTGTAAGCCTTAGCAGGCGCTTCGGCAACTGCGCGAGCAGCCGCGTGTGCGAAACGATTTGATGAACCAGGTACGAAAGTGTCGAAGGTGTACTTCGGGTTCAGGCGACTACCTTCTTCTGCGGTTCGCGGTGCTGGCGCCGGACCGCGACTTCCTTGTGGTGGAAGTGCTGGTCGGGGATCGGAATGATTTTCAGCAACTTGCGAACTCGCAAAAGTTGAGTCAGCCACATCGTCGGTAGCTTCTTCGTCGAGGTACGGCGCGATACTTTCATCGACAGTTACTGCCAGACGTATTTCCCGGCCAAGAATTTGAGTTAAGGCGTCACATAGAACTGGATTCAATCGCGCTTCAAGAAAGTCTTTTGTAAATGCATTTGGCGCAGCAACTAACGCAGTGTCACCAATGAGACCAAGTGGGCGAGTGAGCGCAACAAACGAGCGCTGTTGTTGTGTGAGAATTCCTGCGGTCAACGAATCTAGAGCTTGTGCCCACACACCATTGAGGTCGACTCCATCAACAGGGGCTGCGCTTGTATCCGGTGCGTCGCTCATGAAGTTCTCCTAGTTGTCCACAGGTTGGATTAGTGAGACTACGGCCTGTGGATAGTCGCTGACAAGTTCTTATCCACAAGGTGGACAAACTACATCTATGTAGTTATTGCAAGGATTTTTAGCTCAGAATCTGCGTTTGACCTAAGTAGCCATTAACGCGTATCTTTATACGGCTAGCTACATGATCGATATGCACTAGTCGAATGTTCACGAACTCGTGTCGTGGATGTCCGATGGCGAATCGGTCGCCAATAATTCTTTCGGAGTGTCCCAAATGACAAAGCGTACTTTCCAGCCAAATAACCGTCGTCGCGCAAAGACTCACGGTTTCCGCGAGCGTATGAGCACCCGCGCTGGTCGTGGCATCCTTTCGTCACGCCGCGCCAAGGGCCGCGCCCGCATCTCGGCATAACGTCCAACGCAAATGCTTCCGGCTTCGGCACGGCTGCGTAAGTCCTCGGAAATCTCCGAAACTATGCGTTTTGGTAAGAAGTTCACCTCACATTTAGTGGTTTTGCACGTGCGAACCCAGCCAAATACCCATGTTCGAGTGGCTTTTTCAGTTGGGAAGTCCGTCGGCAATTCCGTTGTCCGCCACCAAACCACTCGTAGACTGCGCCACATCATGATTAATGAACTGCCAAAGTTCCAGGCCGGAACCGATGTAGTTGTGCGCGCACTGCCCAAGGCCGGGTCTGCAACCTATGCCGATTTACTGGAAAACGTTGATTACGCGGTAAATAAGGCAGTCGCGGTATGAAAAACACGGCTTTAGCGCTGTTGAGGGCTTTGAAAACACTATGGAACCGCACAATTGGGCGAGTTTTGGTGCTGACCTTAGTTGGCCTGATTCGCATCTACCAACTAACTTTGAGCCCGCGGCTAGGCCAAGTGTGCCGGTATTACCCTTCGTGTTCGCATTATGGTGCGCAAGCAATCACTGTCCATGGAGCTTTTAAGGGAACAGTGTTGACTGGATATCGAGTTTTACGTTGTAACCCCTGGTCAGACGGTGGAATTGATCAAGTACCAAGTGTGGGCACCTGGCCAGCTCGCTCAAAAGACAAGATTTTCGAAACCCAAGAAGTAGTTGAAATTTCAATTAACGAGAACAGGCAGGATAGCGCCGCATGACACTTAATCCGTTGACATGGCTTGAATATGCAGTGAGTTGGGTACTTGTTACCTTCCACGCGTTGTGGTCAAACATCTTCCCTGCTGACAGTGGTTGGGCCTGGGGCCTAGCAATTGTCTTCCTCGTAATCCTGATTCGTATCATGCTGATCCCGCTATTCGTAAAGCAGATCAAGAGTCAGCGAAATATGCAGATCCTTCAGCCCAAGGTGAAGGAAATTCAAAAGAAGCATGCAGGGGACCGGGAACGCCAAGCCAAGGAACTTCAGGCTCTCTATAAAGAGACAGGCACAAACCCACTGTCGAGCTGCTTACCAATCATCGCTCAGGCGCCTATTTTCTTCGCGCTCTTCCACGTTCTTCAGGGGATTGCGTCAAGTAAGCCATACGGTGTGATGACAGATCAGCTTGTCGAACAAGCCCGTAACGCCAAGATCTTCGGCGCACCAATTTATGGAACATTCACCCACCGTGCCGAAACGGAAAACCCAACGGCGACATTATGGGTGACCTCAATTTTGATTCTGCTCATGACCGTGACAACGTTCCTTACCCAGCGCCAGCTGATCGTGAAGAACTCCGCGCCAGACAACCCCATGGTCCAACAGCAGAAAATTTTGCTGTACATCTTCCCTGTCATCTTCGCGATTTCAGGTATTAACTTTCCTGTTGGTGTATTGCTTTACTGGTTCACCACCAACGTCTGGACAATGGGCCAGCAGTTCTATGTGATCCGAAATAGCCCGCAAGCGGGAACTCCGGCTCATGAGGCGTACCTCAAACGCCAAGAAACAAAGGCTATTCGCAAGGGCCAAGCTCCAATTGAATCAACAGAACAAAACGATGTTGAGCCAGAGAAGGCGACCCGCCAACAGCCAAAGAAGCAGCCAAAGAAGAAGCGCTCCTAACCTAATCATCCACAATCCAACACATACTTTTAAGCCTGGAAAGGTAACACTATGAGTGAACGTCAAAAGCAACTCGTCGCAGAAGGCGACATCGCTGCGGACTATTTAGAGGCACTACTTGATATCGCCGAACTCGATGGTGACATCGAAATGGACGTCGAAAACGACCGCGCAATGGTCAGCATCGTTGGCGCTGATCTGGCCCAGCTAGTTGGCGCGAAGGGTGAGGTTCTGGACGCAATTCAGGAACTCACTCGTCTGGCTGTCACTCGGGAATCCGGCGAACGCTCACGGCTCATGCTCGATATTTCTGGCCACCGTGCTGCGGTACGCGAACGCCTCATCATTGTTGCCCAAGATGCAGCGAAGACCGCACTTGAAACAGGTGAACCTGTAGAACTTAAGCCAATGAGCGCCTTTGAGCGAAAGATTGTTCACGATGCAGTTGGCGAAGCCGGCGCAGTTAGTGTGTCGCAGGGCGAAGAGCCAAAGCGCCGCATCGTCGTGAAACCCTCTTAATAAAGAAAAATTGGCCCTGCTAGAGACTTTTCTAGCAGGCCCAATTCATTAGTATTCACATAGCCCCAGGCACTAATTTCCACACCACCCGCCAGATTGGAATGTTTCACGTGAAACACGAAGCCCTCCTCAACGCCTTTCCAGAGGCAGGTCCTGGGTTGGAAAAGTATGCGCATTGGCTTGAAACCGCTGGCATCGAGCGAGGACTAATGGGTCCACGCGAAGCTGACAAAATTTGGGATCGGCATATTGCTAACTGCGCTGTTGTTCAGGAACTCATCAAACCTGAAACAAGTGTCATCGATATCGGAAGTGGCGCTGGATTGCCCGGATTGGTTCTTGCGATTGTGCGACCCGACATCCACATGACTTTGGTTGAACCACTCTTGCGCCGCTGTGAGTTCCTTAGCGAAGTCGTTGCTGACCTTAATTTGTCCGAGCGCGTTGATGTACGACGAGGTCGGGCTGATGAAATGAAAGGCCTCACTGCCTGGGTAGTGACCTCGCGAGCTGTTGCACCGATGACCAAGCTCATAAGTTGGTCGATGCCGCTGGTGAAAAATGGTGGGGAAATTCTGGCGATGAAGGGCTCGTCGGCTCAACGGGAAATCGATGAAGCGGCAAAAGTATTGAAGAATCGCACTGCGCAGATTGTGCAGTGTGGCGAGGGCATCGTTGACCCATTAACCACAGTTGTCAGGGTGGTTGTTTAATCTTTGGGTAGTTCCCCTAATCTTGGGGAATGACGGCAACATTCATTCGGAATGTTTCACGTGAAACCTGGAGGTCACATGTCCTTTTCATTGGATGATGACACTCCTTTGGCGGCAGCCGCCAAAGCAGCCGTTTATGTGCGTACTGGACTAATGGGCACTTTTCCAGCGCCGGCCCGCACTCGAGTGATGACCATTGTGAATCAAAAGGGCGGCGTAGGTAAAACAACAACTGCAGTCAATATCGCTGCAACAATGGCACTTTCTGGGCTCAACGTTTTGCTCATTGATCTTGATATGCAAGGAAACGCTTCTACGGCCTTAGGTATCGAGCACGAAGAAGGCACCCCAGGCACATACGACGTACTAATTGAAGGTGCCGACATCGCCGACTTAGTCGTGAGCGCTGAAGGCTTCGAAACATTGAAATGTCTTCCCGCAACCATTGATTTAGCGGGCGCCGAACGTGAACTTGGCGGTGAAAATGATTCCGAATGGCCCTACCTATTAAAGAACGCGATTGAATCTTATGTAGCGGGCAACGATGTCGATTACATCTTTATTGATTGCCCACCAAGTCTTGGTCGCCTTACGGTTAATGCTCTTGTTGCTGTTTCTGAAGTCCTTGTGCCCATTCAGTGCGAGTTCTATGCCCTTGAGGGCGTTCAGCAACTCATGCAAACTGTGGACTTGGTGCGCACCAACCTCAATCCACACTTGGAAATCTCAACAATTCTGTTAACCATGTTCCAGGGAAGCACAAACCTTTCGGCTCAAGTTGCGCAAGAGGTTCGGGCGTTCTTCGGCGAGAAAGTCCTTGAAGCCGTAATCCCTCGCAATATTTATGTGGCTGAAGCACCATCACACGGACAGTCAGTCATGACGTACGACCCAGGATCAACCGGAGCAGTTGCCTACTTGGCTGCAGCCCGCGAAATTGCTGAACGTGGCAAAAACAATGGAGGCAAGTAAATGGCAACTCGTAGGGGACTAGGCAGAGGACTCGGCGCAATCATTCCTGAGAAAGATGTTTCACGTGGAACATCAGGTGTTAAGAAAGCTGCTCCTGCCGCGAAGAAGCCTGCTCCCGCCAAAACGCCAAGTAAGACCCCAGCAAAGACAGCCTCGAAAGCACCCTCACAGACACCAGCAAAATCAACTGCACCGAATTCAACACAATCGCCAGAACCAATTGCCGGTCTGATTTTCGCAGACCTACCGATTAACAGCATTGCCCCAAATGCTCAACAACCACGCACAGTTTTCGATGAAGAAGCCTTGGCTGAACTGGTCCATTCGATTAAGGAAATCGGCCTATTACAGCCGATTGTGGTGCGTAAAGCTGACAAGGGTTATGAACTTATTGCCGGTGAACGCCGATTGCGTGCTTCAAAGAAAGCCGGACTCAAGAGCATTCCGGCTCTGATTCGCGAGACCGCTGACGACGACATGCTTCGCGACGCACTTCTTGAGAACCTCCATCGCGCCGCACTGACTCCACTTGAAGAAGCTGCCGCCTACCAACAACTGCTCGAGGACTTTGGCTGCACTCAGGAAGTGCTTGCAAAGCGTTTGGGACGTTCACGTCCACAAATCACGAACACTCTGCGCCTGTTGAATTTGCCGCCCAGTGTTCAACGCCGCGTTGCAGCAGGCATTCTGTCTGCCGGTCACGCACGCGCCTTGCTAGGGCTTAAGGATGCCGAAGCAATCGAACATTTGGCAAAGCGCATTGTGGCTGAAGGTCTTTCAGTGCGCACTGTTGAAGAGCTGGTGTCGATAGGTGACGTCAGTGCGCCGCCTAAGAAGTCAACTAAGAAGTCCGGATCAATTAGTGCTCCTGGCTTGGCTGAATTGGGCGATCGGATGTCAGATCGTCTGGATACTCGGGTCAAGGTCATTCTTGGTCAAAAGAAAGGCACAGTGCAGATTGAATTTGCTACCCTCGAGGACCTTCGACGCATTGTGGAAATCATTGATCCGCCACGCGTTGGAATGTTCGGGGAGCCTTTAAAGTAAAGGGTAAACCAAAGGTTTAGGCCTGGGGATAACCTGTGTGCCTATATTGTGACTCAAGTCACATTAGCCAATTATTGGTGCAAACAATCGACAGACCGCCGACATAAGTTGTTCAGCAACGTGGTCCCGGTTCTGCGGATTCGAGAAGTACCCAGAATCATGCTCGTTTGTTGAATAACCCATTTCAACGCGGACAGCGGGCATGCGCGTGAGCCGAAGCAAATCCCACGTTTTTGGATGGGCGTGACAATCAAGTAAGCCGGTGCCGCAAATTTCCTCTTGAATGAGCTCGGCCAGACGCATTCCCGTAGCCGAACGCGAAAATTGGTGCCCAAAGTAATACGTGGCGCAGCCTTGCGCTTGGGCATTGGAGTTGCGATCCATGCTGATGCTTATGGTCATGTCCGCGTTCTGCTCATTGGCTAAGTTCGCATTGGCTCGTTCGCCCAATGATTCACCAGTGCGAGCACGTGTCAAAATAACAAATGCCCCAACAGCCGAAAGCCGTCCTTCAAGGCGTGAGGCTATGTCCCAGCACACATCTGCTTCGGTGAGTTCACTTCCAGTAAGAGTTGCACCAGAAAAACTTGGATCAAGAACAATTACGGATGCTTCGACTGAGCGTGATCGCACATGAGTATCTAGCGCAGCAAGTTCACGCAAGTGATATTGATTGCCGCCAGCTACTGTGCGTGCCAGACGAGCGAGCGCACGAAAAACTTCCGGCCCACAAATTCCATCAACATCAATTCCAACGTTGCGTTGAAATTCACGAACTGCAGCATGCGTCTGCTTTCCAAAAATTCCATCAACTCGGTCGAGCACAAATCCCAACTCATGAAGCCGACGTTGTAATTCGGCAACATCATCGCCGCTGGCTACATGCCCTGGAGTGAAACTCAATACTCTGTCCCCAAGGGACCAGCGCGCTTCTTCTAATCGACGTAACGTTCGAGGACCAACAATGCCATCGACAGTCAAACCTCGGCTCTGCTGAAAAACCAAAACGGCAGCACGAAGCGCATCGTCAAATAATTCAGATGCGCCTTCGGCCGGAATGTTCAGTAAAGCAAGGCGAGAAAGTCGATCCTTTACCTCGATAACACCAGGTCCAGAATCGCCGTGTTTAAGAATCACGGCAGTCATGAAGACTTATAGGTACTCAGCGAGATCGGCAAGAAGAGCAGCCTTTGGCTTTGCTCCAATGATCTGCTTAACAACTTCACCATTGACATAAACGTTAAGTGTTGGAATTGAAGTCACACCAGCATTGGCTGAGGTGGCCGGGTTCTCATCAACATTTAACTTTGCAATGGTGAGCTTGTCGCCGTGTGCGGCAGCAATTTCGTCAAGAATTGGAGCCACCATCTTGCATGGACCACACCATTCAGCCCAAAAATCAACAAGAACTGGCTTGCTGCTACCAAGAACATCAGCACTAAAGCTGGCATCCGTTACTGCGATTGTTGCGCCCATGATTTCTCCTAATTTCTTTGTTTAAGCATAGATTGAGTTGTCGTGCGGTGGTGCTAGTTGGAGTGCAAGTTAGCAAGGAAACGTTCAGCATCCAAAGCTGCCGCACATCCGGAACCCGCTGCAGTGATTGCTTGGCGGTATGTGTGGTCTACGAGGTCACCGCAAGCAAAGACGCCGTCCAAGTTTGTCTGGGTTCCGTGTCCGGTAAGAACGTAGCCCTGAGCATCAAGCTCGACCTGCCCGCGCAAGAGCTCCGAGCGAGGGTCGTGACCAATTGCGACAAATAGTCCAGTGATTGAAAGCTCGCGAGTCTCGTTGGTCACGGTGTCGCGAAGAGTAACACCGGACAGTTTGGCCTCGCCATGAAGTTCAGTAACTTCGCTATTCCACGAAAAATTAATTTTTGGATCATTTTCTGCACGGGTGATCATGATCTTGCTTGCTCGAAGTTGATCGCGTCTGTGGATCAAAGTAACCGAACGAGCAAAACGCGTTAGAAATGTTGCTTCTTCAACAGCAGAGTCACCGCCACCAACTACGGCAATGTCTTGATCGCGGAAGAAAAAACCATCGCACGTGGCACACCAAGACACACCATGCCCTGAAAGTTCCTTTTCGCGTGGCACACCAAGTTCACGGTAACCCGAGCCAGTGGCCAAAATAACTGCATGTGCTTTGTGAACATTGCCTTCGCCATCGGTCACTGACTTAATAGCGCCAGTCAATTCCATCGCAGTGACGTCGTCAGTGATCAACTTGGCACCAAATTTTTCAGCCTGTGCACGCATGTTTTCCATCAGTGCTGGACCCATGACTCCTTCAGGGAAACCAGGGAAATTTTCTACTTCGGTGGTATTCATCAAGGCACCACCAGCTGTTACGGCACCTTCAAAAAGAATCGGTGAAAGTTGTGCACGTGCGGTGTACACGGCAGCCGTATATCCGGCTGGACCTGAACCGACGATGATGACGTCAGCAACGTCTTGTGACATGTGAATTCCTTAATAGGTGGCGATAAAAACCAAGTTTAGTTGAGTGGGCTTACCCCAGTTACAACAGCACGCGAACGTTTGCTATTCCTGCCTGGAAGGTGCCGTTACTTGTTTTCGTGATTCCGGTAAGCCAAACCAACACGTAGCGTCCAGTGACACCGTCGGGATTTTTCACAATTGTGACTATCGAACCTGCAGTCTTACTCCCGAGTTTGGTTGAGGTCGCAAAATCGGGGGTTTTGGTGTCCGACACGTATATTTCGACGGAATTACCAACTTCGGTGAAGAGAATCTCGGTGCTGATGACACGTTGGGACTTGCCAAGATCCAAAAGGATGCCAACCCCTTGTTTGCCGCCCAAGCTTGATTGTTTGTACTGAACAGTCCGCCAAGCGGTCTTTTTGTCCGCATCATAGGCAAAGTGCACTTTTTGTGGGTTTTCAGTGAGGTCACCGAAGGGGTCGAAGTCTGTTGCGGAAGCAATTTCGCTCGGCGCTCCAGTTAAGGCGGGAAGTCCGCTGATGAGTGCAGCGCTGGAATTGGGTGAAAGCACACCCGGTGGGGCTTCTGAGTTGAAGTAATTCCTCGTCATGAGCTGCCAGCCGAACCAGCCCATTGCCACAACAACCGCACTAGCGATCAATACCCCGCGGGCCCTGGTGGCTTGATTGCTGCGGCCGCCTCTCCAATGCACCGTATGCGTGGTTAATTGCTGCAATTTGGCTAAGGTATCGAGTTCTTGATTGGCGGTTGTGACGGCCAGCGCCTCAATAAAACCTCGAACACTTCGAAATGCGCCGTTTTGCGACTCGACATAGAGCGCATCGATCTGCTCAGAGACTGCGTTGTGGATGGCACTCGGTAAAGAAAACTCTTGACCAGTGAGCATCTTTGCTCCAGGAAGCCCATCAACCGAGCTATGTGGCCATACCCCCGTTACGAGCGCGAACAGTAAGTTCCCCAAACCGCGAATATCTTCGTCAATTCCATCTTTGGAATCTGAGCCCAAAAGTGAACTATCAATTCCAAACCCCGAGATTTGGGTATTCGAGTCATCTAGAAGATGGATGCTGTGTGGACGTAAGCGACCATGAGTGAGCCCCAACGAATGGGCATCAACGAGTGTTTGTGCAATTGAATGAATAATGTCCACTGCGTGTTCAATTGAAAATGGTTCAGCCTGTGAAATCAACAGCTCGTTGATTGTTGGACTGTCCGTCCACTCGCTGATGATGCCTGTTACCGGTCCAACGGGCTTGGCATCTACTTCCTGAATATAGGCACCTTCAATAACGTCAAGGACTGCTAACACATTTCGACTGTCGTTAGCTGCTGCCTGTCGTGCTGCGCGGCTTAGCCCAGAAGATCGAGGATCTGAATCTTGAACGAACAGAATGCTGACCCAACGTTGCAGGACGTTATCAAATGCGCGCCAAACTGGAGCGCCTGTTGTTGATGACACTTGAACGTCAAGAACATAACGATCAACGAATACGCGATCGTTTTGATGAGCCATAGAAAAATTCTAGTTGCCCTTGCGGCTCATCAATGACGTAAGAACTGTTCCTACTTCATCAATATGCATCGCGCGAGCAATGACGAAAAACGAACCGATAAAAGATGTCGCCATGATGACTAGTTGTTCGAGTAAAGCGATTGTTGTATGTGCGCTTGCAGACGGGAGCACCTTCATAATAATTTCTGCAACAAATGTTGCAACAAGCGTGGCGACCGAAAGCCGAACCAAAAGCTGTAGATGTCCGCCGCGACGAAGTCCAGGTTGCTTGCGGCTGAGTAAATTCCAGGTGTAGAGGCAGACAACTGTGTAGCCAATGGAATAAGCAAAAGCTAGCGATGCAACTTTGTATTTATCAGCAACAAAGAAAAACAAAATTGTTCCTACGCCAACATGGATCATGTTGAATGCCAGGTTGATAAAAAATGGTGTCTTCGTATTTTCGCGCGCATAGAAACTTCTCAGCAACACATAGAAAAGCGAGAACGCGGGTAGCCCGATGGCAAACATTGATGACACAAACCCAACGGCATTGCCTTGTGCCAGGGTTGAAGCCCCATGACCATAAAGAAATTGGCCAATGCGGGGACCGGCGATAACAAGTAATGCTGCACTTGGCACCATGAGCGCCATGACAAGCCGTACGGCATGTGTAAGTTCGGCATCAAATGCTTGCTCATCATGAGCGTGTGCTTGCCGACTTAACCTCGGCAAAACTGCAGTTATCAGTGACACTGTGATGATTGAATGTGGCAACATCATCATTAATTGGGCTTTTTGATAAGAAGTGAAGCCAACCGGTGTCAGGGCTGCATTTGTAGAAACAACATTTGCATACGTGGTCAAACGTGAGATAACCAAGAAAGACAATTGATTAACGAAAACAAAACCAATTGTCCAGATTGCTAAATCACCGACCTTGCCGAGACCTGAACCACGCACACTGAAATTTGGTCGGAAGTTATATCCCGCTTTACCTAACGCGGGCAAAAGAATAAGTGCCTGCACGACAACGCCGAGTGTTGTACCGAATCCAAGCAGGAACAACTCTTTATGCAGCACTGTTGCTGAGGTTGGTTCGCCCGTTGAAATCGCGATGAAAAGTCCAGCGGTAGCAATCACAACAACGTTGTTGACAATCGGTGCATACATTGGCAACTTGAAGACTCCGCGCGCGTTCAAGACTTGAGATGCAAGTGTGTAAAGTCCGTAGAAAAATATTTGCGGCAAACACCAGCGTGCAAAATATGTTGCGACATCGAAATCTTGAGTGCTCCACTGCGAGGTGCCGTAAAGGTGGGCAATAAAGGGTGCCACCGCCATCGTTATCAACACGACAATAAACAACACGGCACTGACAATCGTGAGCAGGGCATCTGCAAAACGTGCGCCGGCGTCTTCGTCATCATTCATGTGCCGTACGAGCGCAGGAACGAATACAGCGTTAATTGCTCCGCCCGCGATCAAGATGTAAATAATGTTGGGAACACTGTTGGCCACCGAGTATGAGTCAGAAAAGACGCCGGTTCCAATTGCAGCAACCAAAGCTATGTCGCGCACAATACCTGTGATGCGACTCAGTAATGTTCCAACTGCCATGCCGCTGGTTTGGTTAGCTAACGTTGACATCACTCACCCACACTCTCGTTACTTAAGTGTGCCTCGCCATCACGAGATTTACGGCGAACGAAGTTACTTACAGCCAAAATAATTAGTAGAACAAAGGCCCCAACTACCAAAGCGCGGGCTAGGCGTTCGAATGTTGATGAGGCGATTTCAAGGCGAGCACCGGTGCCAATGCCCATGCCGTCTGCAGTGCGAAGTACCGCAGTTACGTTGACAACACCAGTTCCATTGAGCGTGATTGGTACCGAGACGGTCACTCGCTTTCCGCCTGGAATATTAGTTAGGTCTGAGCCATCAGATGTGATGCGCTCACTTGCCTTGGAAACGAGATGAACACGCACATTAATGTCGTATGGAGTGTGATTAGCGACTGTGATGGGAATTGACGATTGCGCATTCGAGGTCGTAATGCGATTTGTCGCCTGGATAACAATGGAACTATTTATTTCGCGCAGAATCTTCACATTTGCATCAACATATCGTGATGCCAGCGAATAGTTTTGCCAACGGGTTGAATATCCATTGAGCCGGACACGGTTTAATTCGCCTTGAACTAGTGGATCATCGATAGCTTGACTTAATCGACGCGTATAGGTGTCCACCTTAATCACATTGTTGATCAGTGCAACTGGAAGCTTTGAATAATTCTGTGCATGAGTTGTGACAGTAGGTGCAGAAAGTGATTGATTGAAAACTGTGTTCCAGTTACCCAGAGTTACCCAATTTTGTGTGGAAAGAAAAGATATCAATTGGTCCAAGTGAGCGGCGTTCACATTCCAGTTCAGTGGTGCGAGAACTATTACTGAACGAGATTGCGTCGGTGACTCTGCAGTCATCATGGAAATTTGGCTCGAGAGACAAACTTGCTCGTTAAAAATGTCCATAGTGGTATTTGAATTTGTGAGACATCCCGAGGCCGCAGCATCAAACACGAGGGCCTTGTTGCCATGAAGCCGAACTGCAGCATTAATAGTGTTGAGTCCGCTGTTTGAGAGTGAATCGTTTCCCACTAGGGCCGTGACATTCTTTCGAGTCAGCGCTCGCAGCGTGACTTTATCGATTGCACTATTAGTCGGCTGATAGACAACAGGAATTCCATTGGGTGATGACGAAATACTTGCGGAAAGATCGGATTGCATCTTTGCGCGGTACATAGCTCCGATGTCTGCATAGCCGTAGGGACTCGCGACAGAAGATGTGGCAAGTTCTTTAAGCTGTGCCGAAACCATTGCTACCTGTGCAGAGTGTGCATCACTCATCGTTGTCTCGGTAAGAACGTGTTGAATCTCAGGATCAACAATCCAATTCACGCGACTGGCCAATGTTGCTGAAGTGAGCTCCGCGATTTGCGCAATGTCCTGGACAACGTCTTGCGTTGGGCTTGTTGTTGAACCAAACGATGCAACTTCTAAAGCCGAAAGCGGAATAGAAAAGACGACATTAGTCGGTGACAATTTCGTTGAGTTATAAAACCATGGAACCGAAATTGCATCAGCAACACGTGGAGCATCACTTAGCCTGGCACCAAACGAGAAGACGCCAGCCGCATTGTGGCCAACAATGTCATCTCCGATAAAGACAAGCGACCAACGTGAAGTGCTATTACCTGGAACGTCAGGGAGAACTTTCGAGACAGCTTGGACGTAACCCTGAGTATCGAGTTCGCCAGCATTAACCTGCGCAACCTGAGTGCGGCTATACAACGGACCAAAGGTGGTCAGGTTGATTGTGGGTGACTTCAGATCCTTGCTGGAATCGTTTCGCAAAATTCCCGAGAGAGTCACTTCATGTGCAGGAGTTCCGACACCGACGGCTCGAACCTGAAGTCCGGTAATTGTGAGTGATTGGTCCTGGGTAGTTCCAGCGGATGCACTTGAGCCGTTCAGTACTGGCACCACTAATAGACAAAGTGCTGAAATTAAACCGACTATGCGCGATTGCTTGCGCTCCCGATTCCACCTCACTGAATAAGGATACTTGCGCATCCACAAGCACAGTTCTCATTACATCTAGGCTAGGTACGTCATGAGTAGCCCAGAGTCACCTTCAGCAGTAGCCGAAGCAGTCGCAATTGCTGCAGTGGGCACCATTAAAGGTGTTGTTGAACTGGGCCAGTTATTTGCTGATGCGGGCTACGAATTGGCATTGGTAGGTGGACCTGTTCGGGACATGATCTTGGGTCGGCCAATATCTGACCTTGATTTCACTACAAATGCACTCCCTGAACAGATACTGAATGTCATATCTGGCTGGGCCGATACAACTTGGGACGTCGGGATTGCTTTTGGAACCGTTGGCGCCCGGCGCGGGAACATGGAATGCGAAATCACTACCTATCGCGCTGAAGATTACGACGCTGATAGCCGCAAGCCTGCCGTCACATTTGGTTCTGACCTTGCTGAAGATTTAGTGCGACGCGATTTCACAATCAATGCAATGGCAATTCGTCTCCCGCAACTTGAGTTTGTTGACTTACATGGCGGCGTTGAGGATTTGTTACGTCAATTGATTCGTACGCCGCGAGCAGCTGAACTTTCATTCAGTGATGATCCATTGCGCATGATGCGAGCGGCCCGATTCGCCAGCCAGCTTGGATTTAATGTTGTTGCAGATGTTGTGATTGCTGCAACTGAAATGGCTGAGCGCATTGAAATTGTTTCGGCGGAACGCGTGCGCGATGAGCTGTGCAAGTTACTGCTTGGCGATTTCCCAACTCGTGGTCTTGAAATTTTAGAAGGCACAAAAATCGCCGACATCATTTTGCCCGAACTCCCAGCTCTGCAACTTGAAATCGATGAACATCATCGCCATAAAGATGTTTATGAACACAGCCTGATTGTGTTGCAGCAAGCAATTGATTTAGAAAAAACTCACGAACCACATATGGAACCAGACCTCATCCTGCGCTTAGCTGCGCTGTTGCACGATGTTGGAAAACCGAAAACACGACGCTTTGAAACTGGTGGCGGTGTGAGTTTCCATCACCACGAAGTTGTTGGTGCCAAGATTGCCCGTAAGCGATTAGTGGCCCTACGATTCTCAACTGATGTGATTGATGCAGTCACCAAACTGATTGAATTACATTTGCGTTTCCACGGTTACGGCCAAGGTCAATGGACTGACTCGGCAGTCCGACGCTACGTACGAGATGCCGATGATCAACTTGACCGACTTCACAAATTGACGCGTGCTGATTGCACGACGCGCAATCAACGTCGAGCAATGATTCTGTCAGCAACCTACGACGACCTAGAGTCGCGTATCGCTGCGCTCTCTGAACTTGAAGAATTAAAGTCTGTTCGACCCGATCTTGATGGCAATGAAATTATGGAAATTCTTAACTTGCCGGCAGGCCCTCTGGTGGGCAAGGCTTATAAACATATGTTAGATGTGCGGCTAGACGAAGGTCCACTCAGCCGTGAAGTCGCCATTGAACGATTGCGCACCTGGTGGGCTGACCAAAATTCATAATTAGCGCGGGGCCACTGCCTTGCGGTATTGCACGATAGCCAAACCGATAACAGCAATGAGCGGTACAGCCATGAAACAGGCGTCAAGCCAAGCGATGGTCCGCAGATCACTTGTCAGCGCAAATGCGCAGATGCCAAGGACGAGCGAGAAATTGATACCCATGTCGAAAAGAGAAAATACTCGACCGCGATGCTCATCATCTATTTGTTGTTGAATGTTTGTGTCTGCATTGATTTTTAAAACTTGACCAATGAAGCCAAGGGTGGCCGCCGCAATCAACGTTGCAACAAGCGTGCGCGCTGAAGCGGCCCACACAACAGCGAGAGTTGAAAGAAAACCACTGAGAACGATTACACGAATAAGTTTCAAGGGTCGAGTGGTGTCGCGACCCTCTATATGACTATGGCCGCTGAGGACCAGTGCACTGAGCATCGCTGCGGCAAACGCACCAGCTGCAGCAGCACCTGCGCACATACCGAATGCAGTGACTGATGCATTTGCGTCATTAGACGCGTACCAAAGTGTCCGTGAGAAAATCAGAGTGTTTACTGTAATTGCACCGAACGCAAATCTCTGCAGAAGTACCGCACTCATGCTTACTTGCACGAGGGGACTAAGTCGCACACGCTGTACCCCTTGGGCAAGTCCGAAAAAGACATTGCGAATATCTTCGCGGCCACCTTCGTTATGACTCGGACCGAGTGCAAAACGTTGGCGAATAGACGTTGCAACAAAAACAGCAGTACCGGCTCCAACTGCACCAACGAGGACAAGAGCAGCATTGATAAAGTCGGTGTTGCCAATGAGGTGTTGAATTGCTAGACCGCTTGCTGCCGCAAGTGATGCTGCAGTTGTTCCAAGAGTTGGGAAAAGTGAATTTGCTGTGATGAGTTCATCATTGCCAATCACATGGGGCAAAGAGGCAGCGAGAGCAGCTTGAACAAAACGATTAATTCCCAAACTAACGAGCACAAATATTGCCAGGTACCCATTTGCTGAATGTTGCGTGATGATGAACGCAATCATGACCATTGTGAAGACGCGAAGCGAATTGGCAAATATCAAAATTTGTCGGCGTGGCCATCGATCTATGAACACTCCAACAAATGGCCCAACCACCGAGTACGGAATCAGGAGGATTGCAAATGACAATGCAATGCGACTCGGGTCAGCTTCGCGTTGCGGAGAAAACAATACGAACGTCGCCAAGGCAGTTTGCAGTAAGCCATCGCCAGCTTGTCCAAAAAGTCTGACATAAAGAAGGCGGCGCGCATTGGCGTGAACAAAAATGTGACGAACGCGTTTAAGTTCAACTCCCACGTTTTTAAGAGTATCCCGAGCGAAAAGTATTTGATGAAAAGCGCCCCAATTTGGGGCAAACAAAAAACAGGGCCTCCAACCGGAGACCCTGTTTTTATTAGCTGTTACTTGCCAGCGATGAAGTCTTCAACCTCTTGCTTGCACTTAGCATCGTCATATTGAACTGGTGGGCTCTTCATGAAGTAGCTTGATGCGGACAAGATTGGTCCACCAATTCCGCGATCAAGAGCAATCTTGCATGCACGGATAGCATCGATGATGACACCAGCGGAGTTTGGTGAATCCCAAACTTCAAGCTTGTATTCCAGGTTCAATGGAGCGTCACCGAAAGCGCGTCCTTCAAGACGAACAAATGCCCACTTGCGGTCATCGAGCCAAGCTACGTAGTCACTTGGTCCAATGTGTACGTTGCGTTCACCGATGTCATGCGACAACTGTGAAGTGACGGACTGGGTCTTTGAAATCTTCTTTGATTCAAGACGGTCACGTTCGAGCATGTTCATGAAGTCCATGTTGCCGCCAACATTCAGTTGGTAGGTGCGGTCAACGATAACGCCACGATCTTCGAACAGCTTTGCAAGAACGCGGTGAGTGATTGTGGCACCAACCTGGCTCTTGATGTCATCGCCAACAATTGGAACACCAGCAGCGGTGAACTTGTCTGCCCATTCCTTGGTGCTTGCAATGAAGACTGGAAGTGCATTAACAAATCCAACGCCTGCATCGATTGCAACCTGTGCGTAGAACTTTGCAGCCTGCTCGGAACCAACTGGCAAGTAGCAGACGAGTACGTCTACTTCTGCGTCCTTAAGTGCCTTGATCATGTCCACTGGCTGATCGTCTGATTCAACAACCATTTCACGGTAGTACTTGCCTAGGCCGTCATAGGTATGACCGCGCTGAACAGTTACACCTGTTGGTGGAACATCAGAGAACTTGATGGTGTTGTTTTCGCTAGCAAAGATTGCGGCAGAAAGATCCTGGCCAACCTTCTTGGCATCAACATCAAATGCTGCAACGAACTTCACGGAATTAACGTGGTATTCGCCGAACTGTACGTGCATCAGACCTGGAACCTGTGCGGTTGGATCTGCGTTCTTGTAGTACTCAACACCCTGGACGAGTGAGGAGGCGCAGTTACCTACGCCAACGATGGCTACTCTAATTTGCTTCACTGTGGAGCCTCCTTGTTTCGTCAGTGAATATTTCTACTTGAATATTTCTTGTCGTGATTGTTAGCTATTTGTTTTGTGTCTGTAGATCTGTTTTTGCTGGAGCAGTGCGCGTTGCCATGCCACCAGCTTCTTCGCGTGAAATGAGTTCGTTGAGCCAGCGCACTTCACGTTCAAGTGCATCAAGTCCGTGTTGCTGAAGTTCAAGGGTGTACGAGTCGAGACGTTCGCGGCCCTTGGCAAGATTTGTTTGTAATGTGTCGAGACGTTCTTCCAGACGGCTACGACGACCTTGCAAAATGTGTATACGAGTATCAACTTCGGTTTGGCCAAACAGCGACATGCGTACTGCAAATGCATCGTCGTCCCACGCGCCTGGACCGCTATCAGCAACGAGCGCCGAGAAGTGATCCTTGCCGGCAGGAGTCAGTGCGTACACAATGCGCGTGCGTTTTGGATATTTGGCGCTTGGGTTCTCATCTTGTTCAACGAGAAGTCCGCGAGATACCAGGCCCTTCAAGGTCGGGTAGAGCGCACCGTAGGAAATTGTGCTGAATAAACCAAGTACAGAAATGAGGCGCTTACGAAGTTCGTAACCATGAAGTGGACTTTCGGAAAGCACACCAAGAATTGCTAGCTCGAGAGCAGCAGAGCGCTTGGCCATGGAAAGTCCTTGATCTGGTCGTGGGTATGTCACCAAAGTATGGTTTGGTGATGTATCAAAATGATACATCAAATAGTGCTAAGTCACCAAGTTGCTTGATTTCGTGCGGTTTCTCAAGCCTTAAGGTGGATACATGGCCGTAACCCCGCGAAATCAGGGCATTCGAGGCTCCCGTGTGAGCACAATGAGCCAAGAACCACCACGCCAAGTCCCACATCCTCAAGAAGATGTGGCAGATCCAGCACGCCCAAGACACGTGTTGGACTATGCCCTGGCCCGTAGATCTGTTCTAGAACACGCGAAAACTGACGCCTTAGTGCGCGAACAGATGTGTGACGCCGACCCCTACTTATTGCGTGCCGCTAAGCACCATGGTGAACAGACTGAGCGTCTGTGCCCTATTTGCGCCAAAAACGAACTCGTCCATGTCACATATACATACGGTGATGACCTGGGATTCATGTCCGGACGCATACATTCCTCATCGGATCTGCCTGTAATGGCGTTTGAGTATGGACATTTCCGGGTATACGTCGTTGAGGTGTGCAGTGGCTGTGGCTGGAATCACCTACATATTTCTTATGTACTTGGAGACGGCACGCCCCGCACTCCACCACGCAAGCCCCGAGATGTGTTGGAATAGGTTGTGTTTAACTTTCCCAGAAAGAACCGAGTCGGCTGGCGACGATGGGTACCTTCGTTTGTTCAGATTTTGGCCCTTGGTGTCGCAGGCATCATCTTTGGGGTTTTGGCTCTCGTAGTTGCCGTCCGTGTTGCCAGTGTTCCGACAGCAAGCGCATTGTCGCGCGCACAGTCCACAATCATTTATTACGACGACGGGAAAACAGAAATTGGTCGTTTAGGCGAAGCCAATCGTGAAGCCGTTGATTTTCAACAAATACCGTTAGACACACAACATGCAGTGTTAGCTGCAGAAGACCGAACTTTTTATGAACATGGTGGCTTTTCACCGAAGGGATTAGTGCGAGCTTTTTACAGCACGGTTTTTAAGCGTTCAACTCAAGGCGGGTCGACAATCACACAGCAGTACGCAAAGAATGCGTACCTCACTGCGGATCGCACATACAAGCGCAAAGTGAAAGAACTCATTTTGTCGATGAAGCTTGAGACTGTGACAAGTAAAGATCAAATTCTTGCCGATTACTTAAACACGATTTATTTTGGTCGCGGTGCCTACGGTATTCAAACCGCATCACGCCAGTACTTTGCAAAACCAGTTTCGAATTTGACGGTGTCAGAATCCGCATTGCTAGCCGCAATCATTCAGGCACCAAATGGTTTAGCACCAGAGAAAAACCTAACTGGATTGACTGAGCGCTGGAACTATGTGCTTGACGGAATGGTGAATGCAGGCTGGCTTGATGCTGGAACCCGCGCGACTATGGAGTTCCCAAAAATCAAAAAGTTCACTCCACCAAATACTTACGGTGGCACAACCGGTTACCTCGTCGAACAAGTTCGTAAGTCGCTTATCGATGCCGGCATCAGTGAAGATGAAATCAACCGTGCCGGTTACCGCGTAACAACAACGTTCAATAAGAAGGCACAAGATGCCGCAGTGGCTGCGGTCGAACAAGAAGGTCCAAAAACAGGAACTGAAGGTTTGCGAATCGGTCTTGCTTCTGTGCGACCAGGCACCGGTGATGTGGTTGCGATGTATGGCGGCGCTGACTTCTTAAAGAATCAAGTCAACAACGCAACGCAAGCGATTGGTCAAGCTGGCTCAACATTCAAAACTTTCACTTTGGCAGCAGCTGTCGAAAACAATATTTCGCTTGCAACAACGTTCAGCGGAAAGAATCACACCAAGGTCCAAGGTTTCGATGTCATCAACGACATGGGTCAGTCCTATGGCGAGAAAATCACTGTGCTGTTAGGTATCGAACAATCAGTGAACTCAGTGTTTATTCAAATTGCTGATCGCATCGGGTTACAGACCGCGTATCAGTCCGCACTTCGCGCCGGCATCCCATCCACGACGGCTGGTCTTGAACCGAACTTGGCGTTCACGCTCGGTACGGCAAGCCCACACGTTGTTGATGTCGCAGGTGCGTACGCAACATTTGCTGCACGTGGTGTGCAAGCAAGTCCGCATTACATCACCAAGGTCGTCACGCGAAACAACAATGTGGTTTATGAATACCAAGGACATCCAGTTCAAGCGTTCAGCACAGACGTCGCCGACACCGTGAACTATGCACTCCAGCAAGTAGTGCGTCATGGAACCGGTGGATATGCCTCGAATCTAGGTCGTCCAGCTGCAGGAAAAACAGGAACCACAGATGACAACAAGTCGGCTTGGTTCACTGGATTTACCCCGGACCTTGTGACCTCAGTGATGTTGATCAAGGATGATGCAAATGGCAACCCAATGACACTGCACGGTGTGGGTGGCATGTATCGCGTATTCGGTGCCTCGTTCCCAACAAGAATTTGGACTGCGTACAACAAGGCGGCTTTGGCTGATACACCAACTTCACAGTTCGCACCGCTGCCCAAGGGTCAACCAAACGGTGTGAAGCCGACCGAAACGCCAAGCCCATCTGCGGTGCCTGTGCCGTCAAAGTCAGCAAGCAAATCGGCCTCTGCATCATCAAGCGCTTCGGCAAGCTCATCTGCATTGTGTTCAGTGACACCAACGCCAGTAGTTGATGTCAATGGAGAAACGACTACGCCTACGCCAGATCCTTCAGAAACACCGTGCTAGGCGCTTAACTCAAACCAGTAATCGCATCAAAGTGAGTAGTTGTGTTGCGAACGGTACATTCAAGTTCGTCACCAACAGCAATGGTTGAATCTTCAGACCACAACATAGACACGTGCATGTGTGGTGGTTCAGCAAAAACGAGATTCTTACCTTTGAACATAAATGGTGACCGAACTTTGCCAAGAGCTTGACTAAATCCTTCAGCAATTGCGATTCCGCGCTTTCGCATTGTTGACGTAGTCGCAGGTGCGGCTAACGCAACACCGTGTGAGGTACCTCCGCTGACGATAAGTAGCCGTTTATTGCCGTGACTATCTCCTTGCGAATAACCAAATGCCGTATGGCCCATTCCCATTTCATGGATGGCTAATACCTGACCAGTCACACGCAATGATTTTGGAGCGCCGAGCCAGAGCCGAGTGCCGATACGAATATCAAGATGAACTTCGGGAGCAACAGTGCGCACAACGGCCAAATCTTCGCGTGATGTGTGTGACACGCTCACATGCGCAGGTAAACCGAACTCTTTTGCCAGAGCAGTCCATGTAGTACACCACGATGCAGCTTCCAGCGCCCACCCGGATGATTTACGGGCATTGATGTCAGCAGTGGTCTCGAATACTGCAAATCCCGTCACTGTTGGTTCCGCAATCGGAAGGTGAATACTCAGCCCTCGCACTAGCGACTTCATGTGCGAATCGGCAATCAACTCAATCATTTGCTGCCGAGTCAAACCAAACCGTTGCATCGACGTCGCACCTTCGAGATAAATGTGTCGCACACCAAGCTCAGCAAGTGAAGCAACATTTGCAGATGAAATGGTCACCAGAATTCGATCAGCACCAAACCTGAGCGCCTCACGCCATTCCACGAGAGCAATCTGGTCGGAAGGATTGAATGGTTCAAGAACTTGGACGCTTCCGGAAAAATCATTCAGCGCTTCGCGCAATTCCCAAACAGATCCAACTGCGATTTTGCTCAGTGACGTGCGCGAAACCTCTTGAGCCAGAATTTTGCGACCAAAACCGTAGCCGTTACCTTTAACAACCGGAACAACAGTTGTGTCGACCTGAACAAAGTCAGAAATTACGTTGCCAACGTGCTCGCGAAACAGATTCCCGTCAACATGCAAAGTGAACGTCATGCTCGTTACCTCCGAGCCATATACAGGTCAAAGGCTTTAGCCCACAACGGCGAAATGACATAGTCCCATTCACCCACATATTCCTGGGCGTATCCACCCGTTCCCAGCTTGAATTGAATCAAACCGAAAAGATGATTTGCAGGGTCAAGCGTGTCCGAAATGCCGCGCATGTCATAAACACTGCAACCATCCGCAGCAGCCTGTCGCATCATGGCCCACTGGATTGCATTACTTGGGCGAAGATCACGCGCTGCAGTAGTTGATGCACCGTATGAATACCACGCATGATTTCCGACTTCCGTCATTGTTGTCGACGCAATCGCACCAGAATGATCCGGATGTTCAGCGAGATAAACCGCAATACGCTTTGAATCCTCAGAGCGCATTGCATCCCACATCGTGTTGAAATACGGCAGGGGTCGCGCTGTGAAGTGATCGCGTTTGGCAGTTTCTACGTAGCATTCGTGAAAGGCGCTCAAGTCATCTTTAGTTCCAGTGCGAACCGTGACACCTTCCTTGTCGGCTTTTTTGATGTTACGTCGCCACAGTTGATTGAACGAGGAAAGCAATTCCTCCTCGGATTTACCTTCGAGTGCGACTTGAAAAACAAATCGCGGCTGATAGTCACCAAAGCCAGATTCCGTTGTCGTCGGCTTGCGCCAACCGTGTGCAGAAAGTTGATCCAGCAATGCAAGACCGGAAGTATTTTCTTCGTCTGGAACCAACGCACCAATCGATGTTGCACTTTCTTGTGCAATTGCATCTTTAAGTGTCTCGGAAAACCAACGACGTACCCACACATGTGGTCCCATTTTGATTTGAAAAACTCCACGTGACTTTGCGTAGTCAACAAGTGCCGTCAAGGCACGGCTGACGAGTGCTTCGTCTGCCCAATCTAAGTCAGGACCTTCAGGTAAATAGGCTAGATATTTATTTACCCGAGGTACTTTGCGCATCAAGACAAGTCCGGCTCCGACAAGTTGCTCGTCTTCAAACCAACCGAGAGACTCGCTAATCCAACCTGATTTGGCTCTACCCCACGCAGGCGTCTGTAGAAATGAAACTGATGGTCGCGTGGCAATGTAGGCCAAGTGTTGCTCAGCACTTATTGGACGGACCTGCACGACTTAAACCTATCTAGTGATTGTGTTGTGATGCCTGAAGCGCGCGACTAAAAAGCTGAACGCAAAGCTGTGATGTCATCTGCGACTGCATCATGCGGTGTTTCCAGCACGATAGGCGCATTCGCTTTTGCTAAACATGCAATCAACGCGTCCATGTCAATTTTTCCGACAGCAAGGTTTGCGTGTCGATCAGCACCCGAATCAAATTCATCGCGACTGTTGTTGCAATGAACTAAATCGATCCGGCCGGTGATACCCAAAATTGTCTCTGCTGCGCTTTCAATTGGAATTCCACCAGCGTGTGCGTGGCACGTGTCGAGACAGAATCCAACTTCGGTGTCGCCGACGGCATCCCAGAGCTTCTTAATTGCATCAGCCCGACGTGCCATGGCATGTTGACCACCGGCGGTGTTCTCGATGAATACAGGAACCTTCATATCTAACTGGGCCAAAGCTTTGGCCCAGTTATCAAACCCAAGCTGCGCGTCGTCATCGGCGGTCACGTGTCCGCCGTGAACAATGACGCCCTTAGCCCCAATGGAAGCTGCCGCATCCACATCAGATTGGAGCATTTTGCGGCTCGGGATGCGTACCTTGTTATTAGAGGTAGCCACGTTGATGAGGTAGCGGGCGTGAACATAGATACCAATACCGGCCGCTTCAGCTTGTGCTTTAAGGCCTTCAGCCCCCTCTGGGTGAGGAATAACTGATGCTTTCCATCCCTGGGGGTCTCCGACAAAGAGCTGAATATGGTCCAAACCCAGCGAAATTGCTTGTTCTATAGGGTTTTCTTGGCCAACATGGGCGCCAATTGCCAATTTACTCATGGGGTTAAGGCTATCGCCCAGTTCGCCGGACTAAGGACCCATCGCTGTGGATAAGCGATTTCGCAAGTGACTGAATCTCCTTTAGACTGAGGGTTCTTGATCCCTCCTGTCACGGAAAGACCGTGGCCGATTAGTCCATAGGAGGTGGGTATCAGTATGCGTCACTACGAAGTGGTCGTAATCCTTGATCCTGAGCTCGAAGAGCGCACGGTTGCTCCTTCACTCGACACGTTTTTGAACGTTGTTAAGAATGAAGGCGGAACAGTGGGCAAAGTCGATATCTGGGGTCGTCGCCGTTTGGCATATGAAATCGACAAGAAGGGCGACGGAATCTACGCCCTGCTTGACGTCAATTGCTCACCAGCAGCAGTTGCCGAGTTAGATCGTCAATTGAGTCTTAATGAATCGGTACTTCGTACCAAGGTCATGCGACTCGATAAGAAGTAGGAGTTCGCAATGGCACAAGGTGACGTCGTAGTAACTGTCGTTGGCAACCTCACAGGTGACCCTGAACTTCGGTTCACACCTAATGGGCAAGCTGTCGCATCATTTACTGTTGCTTCGACTACACGTGTCCTTGATCGCAACTCAAACGAATGGAAGGACGGGGACACCCTGTTCTTGCGTTGCAGTGTGTGGCGTCAATACGCCGAGAACGTTGCCGAATCTCTTACAAAGGGAACTCGCGTAATCGTTACCGGCCGTTTGAAGCAGCGTTCATACGAAACCAAAGAAGGCGAAAAGCGTACGGTTGTTGAGATGGACGTCGATGACGTTGGTCCAGCATTGAAGAACGCAACCGCCAAGGTTTCACGCGTAGCACGCGGCGATAGTGGTTTCAGTGGTGGGGGCAGCAGTGCTCCTTCTGATGATCCATGGGCCGCACCTGTATCCGGTGGCGACGAGCCTCCGTTCTAAATCATTCATCCAACCGTCCAACAGTTTGGTTAAACGAATTGTTGACAACCATTCCGGGTAATACCGGGCTCTAAAGGGAGCACCACAATGGCAAAGCCACCAATTAAGAAATTCAAGCCGAAGGCATGTTCCTTCTGCCGTGAAGAAGTAACGTCAATTGATTACAAAGACGTTGCTCTTCTCCGTAAGCACATCTCTGATCGCGGGAAGATCCGTGCTCGTCGTGTGACCGGTAACTGCACACAGCATCAGCGCGACATCGCAACAGCAGTCAAGAACGCTCGCGAAATCGCATTGCTGCCTTACACATCAACAGCGCGATAAGGAGGCATGACTAATGAAGCTCATTTTGACTCAAGAAGTTAATGGCCTTGGTGCGCCAGGCGATGTTGTAGACGTGAAGGACGGCTTTGGCCGTAACTATCTCGTACCTCAGGGCCTTGCAACAGCATGGACCAAGGGCGGCGAAAAGCAGGTCATTCAGATCAAGCGCGCACGTTCAAAGCGTGAAGTTCGTGACCGTGAGCACGCACTTGAAATCAAGGCAACCCTTGAATCTGGTCCAGTTGTTCTCAGTGCACGTGCAGGCAGCGAAGGTCGTTTGTTCGGCTCAATCACAGTAAGCGACATTGCTGAAGCAATCCGCACTGTAGATGTTGACAAGCGAAAGATCACTGTTTCAGCACCAATTAAGACTGCTGGCAAGCACACAATCAATGTGCGTTTGCATCCAGAAGTTGTTGCTGAAGTAGTCCTTGACGTTCGCGGCAAGAAGTAAATACTTCTCTTTAAGACGAGCCCCGCATGCTTCACGCATGTGGGGCTCGTCTTATTTTGTGAGGACCGACCATTACGACAAGCGAAGACTTGGACTTATGCGAGAATTAGCGCATGGGAACATTAATGACACTTCATACAAATCATGGCGACGTGCACATCAACATTTTTGCTGATCAAGCACCAAAAACCGCCCGCACAATCCTTGGCCTTGCCGAAGGAACACTGGAATGGACTGATCCAAATACGCGCGCTGCAGTCACTGCACCGTTGTACGACGGAACAATCTTCCACCGCATTATTCCTGGGTTCATGATTCAAGGTGGCGACCCACTCGGTCGTGGCACAGGTGGTCCAGGGTTCAGCTTTGCTGACGAACCACATCCAGAACTTACGTTTGATCGCCCTTACCTACTTGCAATGGCAAACTCTGGTCCTAACACAAATGGCTCACAGTTCTTCATCACTGTTGCACCCACAACATGGTTGAACTTCAAGCACACCATCTTTGGTGAGGTTGCTGACCAGGAAAGCCGCGACGTTGTGAATGCAATTGCAAGCGTTCCAACTGGTGGTCAAGATCGTCCAGTCAACGACGTTGTTATCAATAGCGTTTCGGTTTCTCGCGACTAATGTCCTCGACCTGTTATCGCCATCCCACGCGTGAAAGTCACATTCAGTGCGCGCGCTGCGGAACAACGATATGCCCTGACTGCATGATTAGTGCCTCAGTTGGATTTCACTGTCCAGCTTGCGTTGCTGATGCACGTCAGGGCCCAGGTCGAATCATTAATGTGGCAGATCAAAAGCCACAAATTACAAATTCGATTATTGGAATCAATGTCGCATTGTTTCTTTATGGAGTTATTTTCCACCAGGCATCATCGCTGCAAAGTAACTTTGGAATGTGGCCAATCGGTATCGCACAAGGCGAGTGGTATCGACTGTTGACGTCCGCTTTTCTTCATGCCAATCTCTTGCATATTGGTTTCAACATGTTGTTGTTGTTTCAACTTGGTCCAAGCCTTGAATTCGTTTTGGGTAAGGGGCGATTTTTAGCGCTGTATCTGCTTGCCGCACTTGGTGGATCGGTTGCGTCATACTATTTTTCCGACATCCGCACTCTGTCGATTGGCGCAAGCGGAGCAATTTTTGGACTGATGACCGCCACGCTGGTCTTTGGACGCCGACGCGGACATGACATGTCGCAAATTGTTGCCCTACTTGTAGTGAATGTCATCATCGGATTCATGGCCTCAGGAGTTGATTGGCGAGGACACTTTGGTGGCGCGGCAGTTGGTGCAATCATCGCTTGGGCTTATTCACGCAGTCCCAATCTCAAACGTTCTGCGGAGCAATACATTGTCCTGATTGGTGTAACCGCAGTTCTAGTCATGGCAGTTGTGGCGCGAAACTCCCAAATTCTGCACTACTTCGGGGGCTAAAATTCCGAGGAGCTAACATTCCGAGGGGAAGTCCGAACGGGTGAATATTTTCGACAATCGAAAGGTAAAGTGGGGACATGCCTAAGTCAAAGATTCGCAAATCATCAAAGCCGGTTTACACACCTCCAGCTGGACCGGTTCCGGCAGCAGTGAAGTTCGGAAACCCAGGCTGGTTGGTTCCGACAATGGTGACATTGTTCATCCTGGGACTCCTGTGGATTGTGGTGTTCTATTTGGCTGGATCGAGCGTGCCAGTAATGAAGGACCTTTCAAATTTGCAAAACGTGGCAGTCGGATTCGGCTTTATCGGTGTGGGTTTTGCCCTAGCTACGCGCTGGCGCTAAGAATTTAAATCACATGGTTGTAATTTGCCCACAGCGGTGGATAACTATGTGGATAACTCATGGTTAAGAGACGTCATGGCGTGACTTCACGCCAAATTGTTACGGGTGTGGTTGCTGGGCTTGCTGGGCTACTTTTTGTTGCCAGCGGAATCACTGCTGCGGGCACGAACCTTCGCAACGGTGGAGTTGATGATTTGCGCAGTTTGGTTCTTGGTCGAGCGACCCACGTGGCCCAATTACAGGCGAAAACCAACACGCTGCAAATCAAAGTTAACGAATTATCTGCCACGAAAATCGAACCGGCTCTTTCGGCAAAACTTACTGTTTTAGAAAACCAAGCTGGGCTTACGCCTGTCACGGGTAGTGCTTTGCAAGTTGTTCTTAACGATGCACCGCACACAGCTGGTCAGCCGCTCCCTGACGGTGTTGCACCCGATGATGTTGTGGTCCATCAGCAGGATGTCCAGGCAGTTGTCAATGCAATGTGGCGTGGTGGTGCTACGGCAATTCAGGTGATGGATCAACGTCTGATTACTACGTCAGCGATTCGATGTGTTGGCAATACTTTGCTTCTGCAGGGTCGTGTGTATAGCCCACCGTTCAAAATTATTGGCGTGGGTAATGTGACTGATTTGCAGACGGCCGTAAATAGTGAGCCGGGTGTTCAGGTTTATAAAGAATATGTTGATCGTCTTGGTCTTGGGTGGAAAGAGTCAATTCTTAATTCAACCACCGTGCCGGCATGGGAGGGTTCAATCAACTAGTTGATTGAACCCGACCCAATGAATACTGCAGGGGTTTTGAGTAACTAGTTGATTGAACCCGACCCAATGAATACTGCAGGGGTGTTGAGCAACTAGTTGGTTGAACCCGAATGGGTAAGTGGGTGGCTGTGTTAGTTGCGTTTTCCGATGATGGGGTCTAGTCCGATTGCTTTTTCTGGCGCGGATAAATCTCCACAGCGCACTAACCATTCGGCGAGCATTTTGTGCCCGCCTTCGGTGAGTACTGATTCTGGGTGGAATTGCACGCCTTCGATGTCTTTTGTTTTGTGTCGGATTGCCATGATGACACCGTTTTCAGTTGCTCCGGTGATTTCTAGTTCGTCGGGTACTGTGTCGCGTTCTACGGCTAGTGAGTGGTAGCGCGTTGCGGTGAATGGTGAGGGTTGTGCTTTGAGTACGCCTTGGTGTTCGTGGTAGACCAGTGATGTTTTCCCGTGGACGAGTTCGTCTGCGCGGGACACGGTTGCTCCGAATGCTTCTGCGATTGCTTGATGGCCGAGGCATACTCCGAAGATTGGGATTTGGCCGCCGAGTTCTTTAACGATGGGGATGCACATGCCTGCTTCGGCTGGAGTTCCTGGGCCGGGGCTGAGTAGTACTCCGTCGTATTCGCGTGCCATTTCCAGGGTGACTTCGTCGTTGCGCACAACATCGACTTTTGCCCCGAGTTGTGCAAGGTATTGAACGATGTTGAACACGAAGCTGTCGTAGTTATCGACAACTAGGATTCTGGTCATTTGTTCAGTCTAGAACACTGTGGCCGAACCGTTTTGGGTACGGTTCGGCCACAGTGTTTGTTAACTATTTATGGTGTTGTCGTTGATGGTGATGTTGAAGGCGCGACGCTTGCCGCCTTTGCGATGACCAGTGTGACAGTGGTGCCCTTGAGTGCCATGGTTCCGCCGACCGGTGTTTGTGCCAGTACAGTTCCTGGGACTTGGCCGACTGCTTCTTGTTGTAGCACTTGGACTTGGAAGCCCAGGTTGACCAGATCATTCATGGCCTGAACCTGAGTTTTGTTGACTTCGTTAGGGATAGCAATTTTTCCGCTTGATACAACAATGTCAATTGCGGAACCTACGTCAGCTTGTGTGTTTGGTACGACTGATTGTTCGATGACGCTACCTTCTGGCTTATCGCTGTCTTTGGAGGTCACTTTGCCCAGGGTCAATTGGACTGCGATGAGGGCAGCGCGCGCATCGTCTTGGGTGGCAAGGTCAATCAAATCGGGAACTGCTGTTTGCAATTTTCCATTGGACACAGTGATGTTGATTTTTGAACCTTGCGCGATGGTTTCCCCGGAGGCTGGGTCTTGCGTGATGATTTCGCCTTTGGGTGTGTTGTTGTCGTTTTGTGGTGTTTGCGTTCCAAGGACCAGACCTGCGTCTGTGAGAACTGTTTCAGCTTCGCCAACTGTTTTGCCACTGAGGTTTGGAATAGTGACTGTCGGTATGTTGTTTCCAAAAATTTTGTTTCCTAGGAAAAACATTGCGCCTACGGCTAGTGCTACGGCAACTGTGGTCGCAATCCATTTGCCAATGCCGCGCTTTTTGCGACCCTCGGAAACTTCCGCCACCTCGTTAATGATGGGCATCGCCTGAGTATCCGCATAGCCAGCTGGTGTGAGCGCAACAGTGTTTGCCATGATTGGCATTCCGGCGATTGCGCGTTCAACATCTGCGCGCATTTCGGCAGCGCTTTGGTAACGGTTGCTGGGCTGCTTTTCAAGCGAGTGCAAAACGATTGCGTCGAGTGTCGAAGGAATAGACGGATCGATTGATGATGGTGCCTGTGGTGGCTCGTTAACGTGTTGGTAGGCAATGGCAACTGGCGATTCCGCATTAAATGGCGGACGACCTGTCAACAATTCGTACAGTACGCAACCTGTTGAATAAATATCACTTCGCGCGTCGACGGATTCGCCTCGAGCTTGTTCAGGTGAAAGGTACTGTGCAGTGCCCATGACAGCGCTTGTCACTGTTACTGCGGTTGCCGCATCGCTCATTGCTCGTGCAATTCCAAAGTCCATGACCTTTGCATCGCCATGTGCATTGATCATGACGTTGGCAGGCTTGATGTCGCGGTGCACAATTCCATGACGGTGTGCATAGTCAAGAGCTGCGAGTACACCGGCAGTAATTTCCAGGCTACGTTCTGGCAAAATTCGAGGGCCATTGATTACCATTTGACGCAAAGTCACACCGTCGACGTATTCCATCACGATGTAAGGAACGTGTGTCTCGTGTCCTGGTTCACCAAAGATATCTTCACCAGTGTCATAGATAGCCACGATGTTCGGATGATTCAGGCCTGCAGCTGATTGTGCTTCACGGCGGAATCGCTCTTGGAACATGGGGTCACGCGCAAGATCAGGCCGCAACATTTTGATGGCGACGCGGCGATTGAGGCGACGGTCTGAGCCTTCATAGACTTCAGCCATTCCACCACGACCGATGACCTCACCGAGGTCATAGCGATCACCTAGTTGTGATAGTTCACTCATTCGTTCTCCTGCGTTGCTTGTGAGCTTGCGTAACTCTATTGTTCCCTATTGCTTCATGGCGGCGCGCAATACCGCATTTGCAATAGGGGCTGCCAAACCATTTCCACTTACTTCTGTCGCGCCACCACCGTGCTGAAGCATGACTGCCACGGCTATGGGACCGTTAGCAGTCTGTGCGAAAGCCACAAACCACGCGTGCGCGGCTTCGCCTGGTGAATTTTCTGCGGTTCCTGTTTTGCCTCCGACGACGACGCCAGAGATACGCCCATTGGAACCTGTTCCCGTGTTGACGACGTCAACCATCATTTTTTGCAATGCTTGCGCATTGTCTGTGGTCATGACTCGACCAAACGCTTGTGGAACGGAGTTCTGCAGGACAGTCAAATTAGGGGCCATTACCTGACTGACCAAATAAGGTTTCATCACAATGCCGTCGTTGGCAATCCCGGCGGCAACGAGTGCCATTTGTAAAGTTGTGGCGCGCACATCAAACTGCCCAATTGCACTCATCGCGATTTGTGCTTGATCAAGCCCGGTTGGAAAGTGGCTAGTCGCGCTAATCAGCGGTGTATCGAATGAACTTTCGAAACCAAATTTCTTTGATTCATCGTAGAGCGCCTGTTCGCCAAGCTTCATTCCTAACAATGCAAATGCTGTGTTACAAGAAATAGCAAGTGCATGTTTCAGTGTCGTTTTGTCACCAGGCCCACATGACTTGTGATTCCAGTTTCCTAAAGTTTTATTTGAACCGGGCAAAGGAATTGAAGCAGGTGCTGGGATGACACTGTTCATGGTGTATTTGCCAGATTCGAGCGCTGCGGCAGCGGTAATCAATTTAAATGTTGATCCCGGCGGCAAGGTAAGGGCAAGAGGCCGATTAAGCATCGGCTCTTTGGGGTCAGCTGTGAGTGCGTCGTAGGTCTTCTTGATGGACGCAGGGTCGTGACTTGAAAGCAAGTTGGGATCAAAGCTTGGGCTACTTGCTAGGGCAAGGATTTCTCCCGTACTTGCATTGATTGCCACAACTGCGCCTGTGCGACCAGCTAAACCGTTCATTGCGGCGGTTTGGGCGGCAGCATTCAACGTGAGTCGAACGGCGCCACCCTTTGGCTTACGGTTCGCAATCAGTTGCTGAAGTCGATCCACAAAGAACCGACTGTCATTTCCGGCGAGCACGTCGTTTTCCCTAGCTTCGATGCCTGTTGCACCATAAACCAACGAGTAGTAACCAGTCACGGCTGCAAAATCTGTTCCTTGGGCGTACTTCCGGAGGTACGTCAAAGAATCTTTGGTGGCAACTGATTCAGCAAGTGATTGAGACCCCACCAAAATCGGTCCGCGTTGTCTGGTGTATTCCGCCAACAATCCGCGCTGATTTCCCCCTTGGGAACGAAGGGATTTCGCCTGGAACACCTGGATGTAGCTGATGTTGATGATGAGCGCAATCAGGAGAAAAATTAGACCTGCGGTTACTCGATTGATTTGTCTGATCATGCGTTGACCTCAGATACGAGTTCGGCGCTCTGATCGTGCTCTGGTGAGCGCGCCGCATTCGAAATACGAATCAGCAGCGCAATCAAAATGTAGTTCGCGACCAGGGACGATCCGCCGTATGACAAAAATGGCGTTGTCAGTCCTGTCAATGGAATTAGTTTGGTCACGCCGCCGACCACGATGAAAGTTTGCAAACCTAATGCTGCGGTCAAACCAATAGCGAGAAGGTTTCCAAAAGGATCGCGAGTTGCAACTGATGCACGTGCACCACGTTCAACAATGATTGCGTACATGAGCAAAATAGCAGTGAGTCCAACGAGACCCAACTCTTCACCAAGTGCAGAGGTGATGAAATCGGTTTTGGCGAACGGCACTAGCTGTGGGTAGCCCTGACCCCAACCTGTTCCAAAGAGACCGCCATTCGCGAAACCGTAAAGTGACTGAACGATTTGAAAGCCTGTTCCTTGTGCGTCAGCAAATGGATGTAGCCACACATCGAAACGAATCCGTACATGCCCAAACATTTTGTAAGCTGCAACAGCGCCGACCATAAGTAAGAGTGATCCGATGATTACCCAGGAACGTCGTCCAGTTGCCACGTAGAGCAACACAATAAAGATTCCAAAAATCAGCAGAGAAGTTCCAAGATCGCGTTCAAGCACCAAAACCATCAGCGCAAAAAGCCACATGACGACGAGTGGTCCCGCGTCTTTGATACGCGGAAAACCGACGCCGAGGAATTTTGATTGCACGAGCGCAAGTGTGTGTCGACGTGTGACGAGGAAACCAGCAAAGAAGACCGTCAATAAAATCTTCGCGAGCTCGCCTGGCTGGAAAGTAAACCCTGCAACACTGATCCACAGTTTCGCGCCGTTCACTTCGTATCCAATCCCAGGCAAGAGCGGGAGAAACAGCATGACGATACCCAAGACTCCACTTGTGTACGTGAATCTTTGGAGCCTGCGGTGGTCGTTAACGACTATGAGTACGCCCATGAAAAGGATTAGCCCAATGAACATCCACGCAACTTGGAAGTACACATCGGGTGTGGGAACTTTAGTTCCATTAGCTAAAGCGCGGGCCGCGTTGGCTGCGTCGAGTCGATGAATCATTGCAAGACCCAGCAAATTTAGGGTGGCTACCGCTGGTAACAAAATTGGGTCTGCATAGGGCGTATACCGACGAACAACACCGTGTGCCATAAGCAGAATGACACCGGAACCTATGAGAGAGACCCACCCACCAGCAGTTGTGGTGGATGTTGCCGCGTCAACAAGAATCCAGGCGAAAACGCCAAGGAGCCAGGCGCCAATT
Organism: Actinomycetota bacterium; assembly: GCA_947452755.1. Classification (GTDB taxonomy): domain Bacteria; phylum Actinomycetota; class Actinomycetes; order S36-B12; family UBA5976; genus UBA5976. The sequence goes on along the minus strand of CANGDT010000010.1, from coordinate 5,709 downwards.
AGAAGAGCAAGTTCGGCTGACCGTCGCGTTGACACGGTGTACTTACGCAGCACTTCACTCATGGTGTGACTCCCGGACAGCCACTTGTTGGTTTCGTGATGCAGGCGGCAGCACGAACTTGTAAGCGTTCAACGGTACTGAGTGCGACATCACGTGAGGGCTGGTTAATTGTCGCAACAACCTGCGCACGTTCGAATGCCGGCAACTTTGCTACGTCCAAGTCAGACATACTGACGAGCCGATTCAATCCGCCGACGGGTACACCTTGGTACACGCTGACCACATTTGTTTGCGGAAACACACCAACAAACCACTGGTTACTTAACCACCATGATGCGATACCCAAACTCGCGGCGAGTACGCCTAGGGTCACAAGAATCGGCGCAACCCATCCACGTTTCGTCGCAGGTGCATACACAAAATAGTCGGAAGTGACTTCGGCTTCGGATTCTTCTGGAAAGTTGACCGTAGGTAAACGGTTTTGATTTGAAGGATCAGCGGCTGCGCCAATCAATACAGGATCAGCAACAAGCTCATCGTCGGTCAAGTCCGCAACAACTACCGTGATGTTGTCAGGACCACCATGTTCCATTGCGCTATCGATAAGTTGCGTCACTGCATTCACGATGTCATCACTTGCAAGTGCTGCGATGATTGCATCGTCATCGATAACACCGCACAGCCCATCACTACACAACATGAATCGATCACCCGCGCGCGCCTCACGTACGGAGAGATCTACTTCAACAGCATGGATCCCATCGATGGCACGCATCATCAAATTTCGACGCGGGTGTACTGCAGCTTCTTCCTTTGTGATTTCTCCTGCATCGACAAGTGACTGAACAAAAGTGTGATCCTTTGTCATTTGTGACAACTCACCGTCGCGGTAAAGATATGCGCGTGAGTCACCGACGTGTGCAATCGCAATGCGATCACCGCGAACAGCCAGTGAAGTAAGAGTGGTACCCATCCCAGTTAGCTCGCGATTTCCAGCAACAACATCAGCGATGTATTCACCTGAAGTGATCACTGCGTTAGCCAGCAAGTTAAGAACTTCATCAGCGACAGCCGAGGCCGATGCGGCATCGACGATTGCAGCAACTGTTGCGGCACTAGCAAGTTCGCCTGCTTCATGTCCGCCCATTCCGTCGGCAACGACGAGCAAATTTGTTGAAGCGTAGCCGGAATCTTCGTTGTTACGTCGTACTCGACCAATTTCAGAGCGTGCCGCAAATCGAAGCGACAATTGCGTCATGAGCGAAGTTCCATACCGGTTCGACCAATACGCAAAGTGGACCCAGGATGAAGAACTGTTGGCTTTGTGACACGTGATCGATCGATGTAAGTGCCGTTAGTTGAACCAAGATCTTCAACAACCCAATGGTTTCCGTTGGGTGTCAGTGACGCATGTTGTGTACTCACAAAATCATCTTCAAGGACGACTGTGGCATCAGCGGCGCGTCCAATGATGATTGGCGTCGTTCCGAGTGGAACGACAGTGCCTTCCAGTGTGCCCTCAGTAATCACCAAACTTGTTGACGCCTTACGCGTACGTAAAGTTGGCCGCGGACTTGGTGCCTTCGACGTGCGTGCCGGTGTCAGGGGCTTTGCATCGCGTGGAGCCTGTAGGTCGCGTCGCAACACTGCAACGATACGGAGCACAAACCACCAGAGTGCGACTAGAAAACCGAGACGAAAGACTGTGAGTAGAAAATCAGACATTCACATCACCGCTTTGCGTATGTCAATGTCGTGTTTCCAATTTTGATAATCGAACCATCACGCAAGGCGCTTTCAGATGCAATTACGCCGTCGACCATTGTTCCGTTAGTCGAACCGAGATCGCGCACAAGAACATCGGTGCCAAGAATCACAGCACAATGAATACGACTCACGCTGTTGTCGTCAACGCGAATGTCTGCCTCTTCACCACGGCCAATATTTGTTACCGAGTTTGTCAATCTAAACTCTTGGCCATCAACAGATGTCAACGTTGGCGTAACAGACTGAGTAAAAACAGCAACTGGAATCTGTGACGTTAAATCAGGATTGACGAAGGCTGGAACGGCCTGTGCCGCGACTTCTTTAGATTCGCTACGAATTCGAAAGACGCCAGTATCCAAATTGTCACCACGACCAAAGCTGATATCAGGACGACCAAGAGCGCTGTACCTTTGCTCGGCACCGTAATTTGAAACAACAACCGACAGTTCGGTGCTCAATGTCCCGAAGTATTTATTGAGTCGTCCAAAGTCGGTTGGGCTTAGTTCAATGGAAAAAACGTTGGGAACAACGACTTGGCCATTGACGAGCGCAGCATGATTATCGAGTTCCTGCTGAAGTGCGGCACCGAGTTCAACCGGCTGCACCTCTGCCTTGAATGCCTTGGAAAAGGAGCCGTTCACAATTTGGTTGAGGCGCGCCTCGAGGTTGTGCAAAAGTCCCATGCTCCCAAACCCTTAACTACTCGGCGAAACCTACTTATCCATGTTACTTGGGTCAAGAAAAGCCCGTATCCACCCAGAAAATGAGGGTTTTGTGGGCCGAAACTATGGGGGTAGAGTGGTGCGCGCGCGCGAGTGGCGGAATAGGCAGACGCGCTGGCTTCAGGTGCCAGTGCCCGAAAGGGTGTAGGGGTTCAACTCCCCTCTCGCGCACGAAAACCCCCGTTTTTCGGGGGTTTTTGCCTTATATTGACGTATTTTGCCAGGAAATGGCTATTCAGAAGTGCGCTACGGTGAGAACCTCATGTGCCTGTCACCGGAAGTTGATCTCGCTGTCGGCCTCGCGCTGACCGCTGTCACCGTTGATTCGCTACGGCACAGCACCCACAGTCGAACACTCGGCATGGCACTCATCCCCGCAATCTTCGCCATTCACAGCTATGCATCCGCAGTCGTGTGGCTGAGTGAAATGGACATTGTTGGCACTGGCGCCGCAAATCTCAGTACCTGGCTATATCTCTTCATTGCCTTCGTCTTGCTACCAATTTATGTTCCGCTCGCCGTTCTTTTGATCGAGCCGATGGGATGGCGCCGAACTGCACTCTTCACATTTGCAGGACTTGGTCTGATTTCTGGCATGGAATCAATGTTCTATTTGATGAATGGCTCCGGTTCCGTTGTGGAACAAAACAATTCACTATTGGACTTCCACATAAGTGGAACACCCACATATGTTGGTGTGTTCTACATGCTGGCTACATGCGGCGCAATGTTTTTGTCCGCACAACGCATTTTGATTTACTGGGCTTTTTTGAATACGGCAGCCATCGCTGTGCTGATGCTGCGCGCACGCAACGACTTGCCGTCGCTGTGGTGTTTATGGGCAGCCGCCACCAGTGTTTTTATTGCATGGTTTCTGCGACGACTTAACCGAGATCATGACCAAGGCGCATTATGGCCGTGGGAACAACAGGGTTAATTAAACACACTTGATGTTGCAGCAGTGTTGCACATGCGACCAGGAAGCCTGTACTCAGTGCACACGTGATTTTGTTCTTCGATGATTTGCTCGGCGAACACATCCACCTTGCCCCAAAGTTCGTCATCCGTCGTGTGTGCATCATCGACGAGTGTCACGTCGTAACCGCGTTCTAGCGCGGCAGCAATCGTATGTCGCACACAATAATTCGTTTGTGCGCCGCACACAATGAGATGAGCAATATTCTCGCCTGCCAAAATTTCTTCAAGGTTAGTTTCTTCAAACGAGCTTCGGTAATTTTTGTGAACGATTTGTTCATCGTCGTTCGGAACCAGTTCAGGGACAATCTGCCACTGCGCAGAATCGCGGATCAGGCCACCGTCTGAGTGCTGTACCCAAACAACTGGAACATTCGTTTCACGTGCTTTCTTAACCAGTGTGCGCATATTGCCCACAATCTCGTCTCTCTTGAATGCATTGGCAACGACACCGTTTTGAACGTCGATAACAATAAGTGCGGACTCACTGCGTCCGGGAATTGTGCTCATTTTTAAACTCCAAGCCTTAGTTGTGTATGCGTGCTGAACCGACACCATCAATTGAATAGTGGCGGATGTAGTCGATAGTCAGCTGCGCGGAGTTCAAAGAAGGGTCAATTCCAAGCGGAACAAACATTCCACCCATTGCCAAGTTAGTGATGAGGAAAAACTCTTGATCAAAAACCCATTCAGAACCTCGCGCTTGCGCATCAGCTGACGTCTGACGCGAAATATGTTTGCCGTCAAAGAACCAATCAATTTGTCCCGGTAACCATTCGATTGCGTATTCGTGGAAACCTTCATTCAAAGAATGTGTGGCATCGATATGCGTCTTGGTCAGCCCATCGTTTCCAAAGTAGCCCGGACCGTGAAGGGTGAAGTGCATCAAGTCTTTTTGGTCACCGACTTCGAGAATGTCGATCTCACCGCACTGTGGCCAGCCGATGCTTTCAAATTGGTTGCCCAGCATCCACAGAGCAGGCCAGGTTCCTTGACCTAGTGGTGTCTTAATACTTGCTTCGATACGTCCGTACTGAAAACTAACTTTTTTGTGAGTGAGTAGTCGGGAACTTACAAACTCAACTCGCGGATCTGTAAATTCATGTGCGCGATCTGCTGTGATGCGATCTGCGGTAATGATGAGGTTTCCGTTGCCATCGGTGACCGCTTGGGTGTCTACGTAGAATTCGTGTTCCTGATTGCCCCAGCCGTCATGACCGGTGCCGATGTCGTAATTCCAGAATGTTGAATCGGGGGTTGTACCGGCAGTCTCATCAAACTCTTGGCTCCATACGAGTTCAAGTTTCTTGTCTGATTCCACTTGGGGCCTCTTATCTGTCTGGCGTGAAGAACTTGGAAGTTTCACATTAGCGCGCGAATTAGACTTAGGTGAGTAGTTATGTGGATGTGTTCTCACATTCCTGTCACTTCAAGTCATCGACGAGTGAGCGGATTGAAAAGTATGGATGCTTCATTGAAGGCGGAAGTGCTCTCTTGGTTGGCGCAAGATCCCGACGAGGTAACCCGCAAAGAACTCGAAGAACTTAGTGAAGCGGCAAAGCAAGGCGGCGCTGCACTGATTGAACTTCGTGACGCATTTCGGGCACCTTTGGAATTTGGTACTGCGGGTTTGCGCGGAAAGCTTGGTGCTGGTCCGAATCGGATGAATCGCGTTGTCGTATTGCAGGCTGCCGCGGGTCTGGCAAATTATCTGAACGATGCAGGGTACGCCGGTCAGAAGGTCACAATTGGTTTTGATGCACGCTACAACAGTGAAATTTTTGCGCAGGACACCGCTGAGATTCTTGCTGGTGCCGGTTTCTTGCCATTAATTTTTCCGCACGTTGTGGCTACACCAGTGTTGGCAAATTCCATTCGGCAACTAGACGCGTGCGCAGGAGTGATGGTGACAGCCAGTCACAATCCTCCGCAAGACAACGGATACAAGGTCTATTTGGGTGATGGCCGACAAATTGTCTCGCCTTCGGATATTGAAATTTCTGCACGTATCCGTGAGGTTCACGATGTCCGCACACTCGTACGTGGAACAAACATCCAGATTTTGCCTGAGGGTATTGAACAAACGTACGTATCAACTGTTGCACAACTTGTTTTGGATGGACCTGTAACTAGCGCGAATCGTGCTGGCGTGACGAGTGTGTACACCGCGATGCACGGAGTGGGCTGGCAAGCACTTAAAGATGTGTTCGAAAGTTCTGGCTTCAATAAACCAATTGCAGTTATT
>CANGDT010000009.1 GCA_947452755.1 Actinomycetota bacterium | reverse complement strand
GCTCAGCCCGCGTCATGACTGGTTTTGAGACCTTGGCGGGCTATACCCGGAATGCCGCTCAGGCAGTTGGTGCACAGGATGTCCGCGGGATGCTGCGACCAGGCATGAAAGCAGACCTCGTCATGTGGCAAGAGGATCCGTCGAAGGTCAACCCTGATGATGTTGTGTCACTACCGATTCTGCGCACAGTCGTTGGGGGACAGACCGTCTTTCAGATTTAGTCACCCACTGAGAAGTGATGTCTAATTCGAATAGCGATTGCGAAATTCTTCAACGGACATTTCGTAAATGTCTTCGGGTCCATCTTCCTCATCAATCTGGACTCCTTTATGCGTAAAGCCGAAGTTCGCGATTATTTTTTGTGATGGCGCATTGTCTGGACTGACGGTGTAGCGCAAAGTCTGTACACCAGGTTGTGTGCACACCCAGCGCCACATGCCAAGCAGTGCCTCCGTGGCAAAGCCCTTGTTGTGGAATGGCTCTTCGATGCCAAGTCCGATTTCAATCATTCCATTTTCATCAGGTTGGCCATGGAAACTGATGCTGCCAATAACTTCTTGAATTTCTCGAAGTACTACGAAGCGAATGAACCATTTATTCAGCGTCACGTCGCGCTTTACATGTGGGACGCGCCATTGGAGAGGACCGGATTCATCCACAAGTACTCGATAGGAATTCTTATACGGTGCACCGTCAGGAAGCTGCATGTTTTCTGGATCTTCGAAGAGTTGAATTAAGTCTTCTGGAGAAATCAGATACAGGTCGAGACGTTCTGTGCCGATGTATTCAGGTTCTTGTCTGTTCACTTCTATCCCAATTTATGTTGAGCCTGGCGTTCACGATTTAACAACGTCGAGTATGTCTTACCTGCTGATTCAAGTTGGGTAGGTGTGCCCGCTTCACGAATCTGGCCATTGTCCATCACGTAGATATGACTCATGGTTACGGTATCCAAAATACGGTGGGTGAGTAGTACCAATGATGAGTGTTCTGTTGCTTCGTTAATGCGAGTAATCATGCGATCGGCTTGCTCAGCATCGAGGTGTTCCGTTGGCTCGTCCAGAACCCATACGTCGGCGCGTGCTAGCAACATGCGCGCCAAAATGAGTCGCTGGCGTTGACCTCCTGAGAGTGTTTGTCCGCGATCACCAAGAACTGTGTTCAATCCCTCGGGCAGCGCGCGAACGACATCATCGAGTTCAACGAGTTCAAGCGCGTTCCAAAGCACCTCGTCATCGATCGTTTCAGTTGCAGATGGTGAAGCAATTTTAAGATTTTCTGCTACCGATGTGGCAAAGATGTGTGCGTCTTGTGCTGATACAACGACATGCGACCTGACCGCTTCGTCGCTCAACGTTGCTGTATCGATTGCGCCAAGTGAATACAGACCAGATTCAAGTTCAATGAACTTTGCAAGGATTGCTGCGACCGTTGACTTTCCTGACCCGCTGCGCCCAACGAGGGCGATTCGAGTGTGGTGTGGCACATCGATGGAAATGTTCGACAAGGTTGTGTCGAGGGCGTTGGGCCAGCGCGCCGTCACGTCAGCTAGTTGAACCCGCGAATCAATCACGGCACTAGTAGTTTCAGGCGCGGAGCTGGTGGACTGCGTATCGAGAATTTCACAAATTCGCTCAGCGCTGCCACGGACTCGTGCAAGTGCCAGCACCGCGTTGGGTATGGCGGTGATGGACTCAAAGGCAGCAAGTGGGATGAAGACAATCACTGCGAGATTGACGCCAACGAGGTTGCCGCTGTTGACTGCTGCCACACCAAGATAGGTTGCTGCGACAAGGGCAACGCCTTGGGCTGCGGTGATGATTGCAGCGCCAAGTCCTTGCGCGAACGCACGACTCAAGCTTGCTTGAGTTAACGATTCGTCCGTTGCCTTGATTGCACTTAGGGATTGTTGGGTGTGATCAAGCATGGCCAGGTCTGCTGCGCCGGCAAAAAATTCGATCATCGAATCAGTCAACTCACCTTGCAAGGCCGCACTCTGCTTTTCGCTGCTGGCTGCAGATCGCCACGCTGCCTGTGCGCTGAGTAGCCCTGCAATGAGAAGTGAAATTGCAAGAATAATTCCAGCCGTTGGCAAAATGACGATGGCGAGAACACTGGCGACAATGGAGGTCAGCGTCGCAGAAACAATTGGGATGAAAACACGAAGTGGCAGATTCTGAATGTCATCAACGTCGCTGACAAGTCTGGCCATCATGTCGCCGCGACGGAAAATTCCAATTCGAGCTGGCGCCAGTTCTTCCAATTTTGTATACAGTGCAGCTCGAATGTCTGTGAGTGAAGCCAAGGTTGCATTGTGGGAAATGAGTCGCTCGAAGTACCTGGCAATCCCGCGGCTCAATGCAAAGGTACGGACAGCAACAATCGCCACTTCAAGTGTGAGAACTGGAGGACGTAGCGCTGCATTGGAAATCAGCCACCCACTCGTAGCCAAAAGTCCGATTGAGCTGATGAATGTCAGCGAACTCAGCAGGGTAGACCAGTAGAGAGTTCCACGCACCGGCGCAAAAAAAGCCCACATGCGTCTGGTGGGGTTCATAGCGCAACCACCTGATCGGCAATAGCAATGAGTGATTCGCGGTGCGTCACCGAAATAACAATTTTCCCACGCGCCTTCAGGTCAGCGATTGATTGTGTAATCAGATCTTCCGTGGCGCCATCTAAAGAAGCCGTCGGTTCATCGAGTACAACGATCGGTGCGTCGCGTAGGAATGCGCGGGCAAGTGCGATGCGTCGGCGCTGACCAACAGACACACCACTAGATGGGCTGATGTGAGTATCAAGTCCCGCGGCAAATTCATGTGTGTCAGTGACGTTCAACCCGGCTTGAGCGCAGGCTTGAGCGATGTGACTGTCGGTTGCCCAAGGTTTCGCCATGGCGATGGCTTCACGTATTGTGCCGTTGGGTATCCACGGGTGCTGAGAGACAAGGCTGATTTTCTCGCGCCAGCTTGCAGTATCCAGTTCGGTCAGTGGGTGTCCATCGACAGTAACTGTGCCCTTTGTGGGGTCTACAAATTTGAGCAACACATTTAGCGCAGTTGATTTGCCAGCCCCGCTTGGTCCGGTCACTGCTGTGAATGTTCCAGAAGTGAATGTTGCAGTGAAGTCGCTGAGAGCTTCGACATCGTATCCCGGGTAGGTGAAGTGCACTCCTTGAAAATTCACAGTTTGTGGTTCCGTGGGCGCCTGCTGACCCAACGAGACCTCTTGCGGAGACTCGGTATCGAGAACTTCAAAGAGTCGTACCGCCGCGCCCATGCCTTCTTGAACGGCGTGAAAATGGGTGCCGAGTTGGCGAAGTGGGATGTAGGCCTCAGGGACCAAGATCAAGATGATGAGCCCTTCGCGTAAGTGGAAGGACCCATTGACGAGCCGCAACCCAATCGAGACTGCAACAAGTGCCACCGAGAGTGTGGCAATGAGTTCAAGAACAAAAGCCGATAGGAATGAAATGCGTAGGACTCCCATGGTGGCGCTGCGGTAGTCATCGCCTACTTCACGGATGGCACGGGCTTGATTCTTCGAGCGATTAAAAGCTTTCAAGGTGGGCAAGCCAGCAATCAGGTCAAGAAAGTGCCCCGAAAGCGTGGCGAGTGTGTTCCATTGACTATCGACTTTGTCTTGGGTGAATTTGCCGATTAGTGCCATAAAGAAGGGGATGAGTGGAACTGTCAGCGCAACGATTACTGCGCTGAGCACATCCTGCGTCAATATCACGACACCAACCGAAAGCGGAATGACCGCCGCAAGGATCAATTGGGGGAGGTAGCGAGCAAAGTAAACATCAAGTGCGTCTAAGCCTCGAGTAGCCACTGTCGCCAATTCCGCTGAGCGCTGGGAACTTACCCAAACTGGTCCAAGGTCGGCTACCTTGTCCATGACGGCTGTACGCAACTGATTCTTTGCTAGTGCACTTGACCGAGTGGCAACGACATCATTGAGCCAACTCAATGCGGTTCGGACAATCACAATGAGCGCAAGGCCAACAATTTGCCCGCGAACAGAAGAGAGCTGCTTGCCATCCATAAACACGGAGGCAAGCAGCTCACCCAATATGATCGCTTGAACTATTACCAGTCCGGCTGTGATGATTCCTAGTGCAGTGGTGAAGACCATAAATGTCTTCGCTGCGCTGGCGTGCCTCAGCAGTCTGGGGTCAAGCGGTCGCACGATTCTCCTAGCCGGCAGTTTCCTTTGCGGATTCTGGTAGTCCTAGTGTTCCAGACTCTGGACTGGGGATCTGCTCCGCGGTCATGCGCTTGCGGAAAATCCAATAAGTCCACGTTTGGTAAACCAAAACGATTGGCGTGAAGATGACGGCCACAATAGTCATGACCTTCAAGGTGTATTCCGTTGACGATGCGTTGTGAATATCTAGACCCACAAGTGCACGGTCAATGTTTGGCATCACATTTGGGTACAAAACTCCAAAGAGTGAAATAACTGCCAAGCCCATCGTGATTGACGAGAACACGAATGCCCATCCGTCGCGACCCGCGCGGTCTGCGGCCAAGCCGCTCAACCAGGCAGCAGCTGCCAACAGAATTGGGATCCAGGTCCACGCCTTCTCGCTGTAGGCAAGTTGGGTCCAGAGGAGGAACGCCACAGCGGCAACTGCAGCAACTAGACCAATCTTGCCTACAAGTGCGTGAGCACGTTCCCGAATGACGCCATCTGTTTTGAGTGACAGGAAGATAGCGCCATGCGTGAGGAACAGCGTCAAGGTGACAACGCCACCGAGAAGTGCGTAAGGGTTCAACAGGTTAAAGAAACCGCCGACGTATTCGATATGTCCAGCTGAGCTCTTGGCTAGCGGAACGCCACGAACGATGTTGGCGAATGCAACGCCCCACAGCAGTGCCGGCAGGAACGAGCCGATTGCAATGGCCCAGTCCCAGCGACCACGCCAGGTAGCGTTTCCGTGCTTGCTGCGGTACTCGAATGCAACACCACGAATGATGAGTGCAACGAGGATGAGCAATAGCGGCAAATAGAAACCACTGAACAATGTTGCGTACCACTCTGGGAACGCAGCGAATGTTGCACCACCGGCGACTAGTAGCCACACTTCGTTGCCATCCCATAGTGGGCCAAGTGTTGTGATGATTGCACGACGTTCTGCTTCGTTCTTACCGACAATGCGTAGGAGCATTCCGACGCCGAAGTCAAAGCCTTCGAGCACGAAGTAGCCGATCCAGAGTACTGCGATGAGTACGAACCAGATGAGTTGAAGTGTTTCGTGAGACATTAGATTTACCTCAATTACTTCTAATACGAGAACGTGAGAACACGTTCATTGCCAGGTGCAGCGTCATCGTGGACAACAACATTCTCTGGTGGGCCAAGCTTGATTGCTTTTGCAAGCAAGCCAACTTCTACGACAGCAAGCACTGCATAGAGCAAGGTGAGAACAACTAGTGAGATCAGTACTTCAGTGCTACTGACGGCCGGTGAAACACCAGATTCAGTGCGCATCAATCCGAAGACGATCCATGGTTGACGAGCAAGCTCGGTGAAGAGCCAACCCATGCTGATTCCAACGAGTGGGAACAGTGGGATTACCAGAGCGGCGCGGGTAAACCACTTGCTTTTGGGTGTGCGTCCCTTGCGTGTAGCCCACAATGCCCACAGTGCGAATACACCGGCAAGTGCGCCAAATCCGATCATGAGGCGGAAGGTCCAGTAAGCAACTGGAATCACTGGCTTGTATGAACCAGGTCCGTATTTCTGTTCGTATTGGGCTTGAATGTCGTTGATGCCTTCCACTGATCCGCTTGCCGAGCCCGTAGCCATAATCGACAACAAGTTAGGAATACGAATCTGAACGAGTGGCTTAGAGCCGTCTAGGGAACCGATTGTGAAGATGCTAAACGATGCATTCGTTGTGGTGTCGAATTGTGCTTCAGCAGCAGCCATCTTCATAGGTTGTTGCTGAACCATTACACGGGATTGCATGTCGCCACTGATGAATACCAAGACACTAGCAACCAAGGTTGTAACCAGACCGAGTTTCAGTGTTGGACGGACGACTTCAACGCTATTACCGCGCATCAGCAACCAGGCTGAGACACCAGCAACGAGTGCACCGGAGACCAGGAAGCCCGAGCTCATGGTGTGGAAGAACGTAGTTGTGGCCGTCTTTTGCGTGAGGACTGCCACGATGCTCGTCAATTCCGCACGACCAGTTTCAGGGTTGTAAACGTAGCCCACTGGATGTTGCATAAACGAGTTTGCAGCAAGGATGAAGTAGGCCGACAACATGGTGCCGATAGCAGCGAGCCAGATTGAGGCCAAGTGAATCTTCTTTGGTAGGCGGTCCCAACCAAAGATCCACATGCCTAGGAATGTGGACTCGAGGAAGAATGCAAGCAGACCTTCAATGGCGAGGGGAGCGCCGAAGATGTCTCCGACGAATCGTGAGTAGCTCGACCAGTTCATGCCGAACTGGAATTCCTGAACAATGCCGGTGACTACACCCATTGCAAAGTTAATAAGGAAGAGTTTTCCGAAGAACTTCGTTGCCCGAAGATATTCGTCCTTATTGGTGCGGTACCAGGCTGTTTGTAGCCCGGCAACGAGAAATCCCAATCCGAGTGTGATTGGGACGAATAAAAAGTGGTACACGGTCGTGATACCAAATTGCCATCTCGCTAGATCGAGGGCGTTCATGTCAACTCCTAAGAGGTTGGTTACACCTCCAAGGTACTCCTCAGAATATTCGTTCGTGTCCAAACGACTTGTTTACTGAGTCACAAAAAGTGCCCATTTTTCGGGTCATTTAAGCAACGTGAATGTTGCTTAAATGGAAATATGAGACTGGGCTGGTGTTCCAAGAATTTGCACAAGCGAACGCCATTGCTGAAAACCCGCAGTCAACATGCAGGCTGCAGCAATTTCTACACTTGGGTTTATGGGCACCACATTTGGGTCGACGTTGAAACCCAGGCTGGTCGATGCATTGAAAAGAACATTGAAACCCACCCAACTCAACCACCACACAGTCGTGCGAGTTGATCCGCTGCGTGGATCAACTCCTCGTTCAATCAGAAGGTCATCAATGATGGTCTTGGGGAACCAAAAAGAAACTATGGGAACCACCCAACCCCAGAGTGTCCAGCGACGGTTAAGTCGGATTGAACCTGGTTTGCGATCAACACTTTCGTCATGCAACATGCGTAGCCATTTGGAAGTGACTATCCAGGCCGCACCCATGGCAAAAACAACAATGAGTCCAATGGCACCCGAAAGTGTCACTATATCCGCTGGCTTAATGCCTCGATCAAGTTGATCTTGGTAACTGCGTGCACTTGAAATTGAAGTGATTGCACCAATCCAAATCGCGAGCAATAACGCAGTGCTCACGCCAAATACTTTTCTTGTTTGTAAGGCCAGTAATTCGGCGGGCGTTGTCATGATGAAATCCTAATGAACAAAGGTCAGCAACAAAGCACATGCGCACGAAAACATCACAACAAATGCAGCGCTCAACATGACACGTGAAAGCATGCCGCTCTTAAGAGTCCCCATAATTCCCGCGTCACGCGAAATGCTCAAAATTAGGAAGATAAGCGGAACTGCCACGATTCCGTTAACAACTGCGGCGAACAGGAGACCTTGCATGGGGTCAATTCCAAGGAAGGTCATCAAGAGACCAACGATGGTTGATGCGACGAGGACTCCATAGAACCCACGTGCTTCCCGAGCTTTCTTCTCCAGCCCGCCTGGCCAGTGGGCAGCCTCGCTGACCGCGTATGACGCGCTACCTGCAAGCACCGGGATGCCCAGCATGCCCATTCCAATCACGCCAATAGCAAAAATGACTTTCGCGATTTCGCCCGAATGGGGAAAGCTGTGAACGAGTGGTTCGAGTGCAGCCGCAGCATCGGATGCTGTTGCAATGTTCGTGACACCATTTGCATGCAAAACAGTGGCCGTGGTCAACATCATGAACCAGCTACCTAATTGAGAAATCAGCATGCCGGATGCGGTATCCGAACGAATGTCTGAAAGCGTACGCCGAGCGATATGTTCGCGATCTGCGTACTCAAGCTCTTCAACTTCTTCGGCAGCCTGCCAAAAGAACATGTACGGACTAATCGTTGTTCCCAAGATGCCAACAATGACGTACCAATATTCACGAGTGTTCTGAATCTGAGGAATGATTGTTGCTTTAAGAATTTCTCCCCAAGGCTCCGACACGATGAGTGCCGTTGCGACGTATGCCAACAGCGCAAGTGAGAGGAGCTTTAAGAACTTCGCATACTTGTGGTACCCAATAAAGATTTCTAAGAGCAAAATGCAAGCGGTGAAAAGTGTTGGAGTCAGCAACACCGGTGCGGGAAAAATCAATTGGATGGCTGAACCAACGGCAGCAATGTCGGCACCGATATTAAGTGTGTTGGCGACCACGACGAGACTCACAGCTGCATAAAGCACTTTGCGTGAGTAATTATCGGCAGTCACGCGAGCAAGACCATGACCCGTAACGGCGCCGATGCGAGCACATGCCTCTTGAACAGCAATCATCAGTGGCAGACACAATGTCAAAGTCCATAATTGTCCGTAACCAAATGCGGCGCCGGCTTGCGAATACGTTGCAATGCCGGATGGGTCATCATCGGCCGCGCCAGTAATCAACCCAGGACCGAGTTTGCGGTACCACTTTGGATGAAGGTTTTTGCGCTGTTCAAAAGTGCGCGGTGATTGATTGACCATTAATCGTCACTCTAGGTGACTAATTGGACTCTTGTGACCTGACTCTTGCCTTGTTGAGCAAGAGATGGCCGATGAAACCAATGAGCAACGCGAAAATAACGCCAACATTTGTGTAGGCCCACGCACCTGATTTGCCACCAATGGCACCAAGGAAGTAGCCCTGCCACGAAAGCCACCCTGCAAACGTATTGGTCACAAAACCCCAGCCGACGATTGTGGCAGTGACTAGCACGACAGTAGAGCGGACATTCCAAGAACCATATCGACCAGTACATACGAACAAATCATCTTCGTCGTATGGGAGTTTGCGCGCTACAACGTCGGCGATAAAGATTGCTGACCATGCAGCGACAGGGACGCCGAGCGTGATCAAGAATCCCTGGAAAGGTCCAAAGAAGTTGTCCGCAAACCACACGATGTAGATGGTGCCAACGAGCATGATGAGCGCGTCAATTCCCGCGGCAACGTGCCGCTTAATTGGGACACCCATTGTGACCAGTACTAGGCCGGACGAATAGAGATCGAGAATTGCGCCACCGATAAGACCCAGAATTGCCACTAGGGCAAATGGGATTAAGTACCACGTAGGTAGAAGGTCGGTCAGGGCACCAATTGGATCGGCAGCAATGGCGTCGTTCAAGTCCTTACTGCTTCCGGCAAGCAGGGCACCGAAAATTACCAAGATGATGGGAACCAGCGAGGCACCAAAAACAGTCCAGCCCACAACGCCTGAGCTAGATGAATTGCGCGGCAGATACCTGGAATAGTCAGCAGCAGAATTGACCCAACCCAACCCAATGCCAGTAATGGCGAAGATGGTAGCTCCAATGACCGCTTGCACTGAGCCATTCGGAATCGCCTGAACGGCGCTCCAGTTGATGTGCGACGCGGTTAAGGCGATGTAACCCAGCGTCATTACTGCGGTGATAATCGTGAGCCATTTTTGCATGCGCATGATGGTGTTGAACCCAAGCACGCCACCAAAAACAGTCAGTGAAACCGAAATGACAAATCCAAGAATGAGTGCAAGATTGTGCGGCACGTGACCTAGGCGATCAAGAATTGTTCCAGTGGCGAGCGTTGCTAGCGAAACTAGAACAGTTTCCCAACCCACGAAGGTCGCGTACGACAAAATGCTTGGAAGGATGTTGCCACGCACGCCAAAAGCAGCCCTGGAGAGAACCATCGTAGGTGCGTTGGATTTCTTACCTGCAAGTGAACTTACGCCGACGAGTCCGAATGACAACACCGTGCCAATTACGGCAGCAATTGTTGCCTGACTAAAGGACACGCCGAACCCCAAAATGTAGCTTCCGTATGCCAGGGCGAGCAGGGAAACGTTGGCGCCGCACCATGGCCAGAAAAGGTCACGCGGCGTACCGCCTCGTTCATTTTCGGCGATGACATTTGTGCTGTTTATTTCCAGCTCGAATTCTCGCTTACTCAACGTTTGCTCCCAAAACTCTTTCAGTAGTGAAGTGAAAGTCTACTTTGAGCATCGAGAAAAGGTTTACTCTGGAAATGTAGCCGCGCATGCGGCAGAAAGTTGAGGACAACATGATTATTGTGACCACAAACGATTTGCCAGGACACCGAGTAACGAAAGTCATCGGCGAGGTGAGCGGGCTGACAGTGCGCACTCGGCACGTGGGTGCACAAATTGG
Source organism: Actinomycetota bacterium (assembly GCA_947452755.1). GTDB lineage: Bacteria > Actinomycetota > Actinomycetes > S36-B12 > UBA5976 > UBA5976. Next base: position 37,246 of record CANGDT010000009.1, on the reverse strand, counting down.
TGCTGCATTCAAGGCCATTGGTGGCGGAGAACTTAAAGGTATGACTCTGCAGCTTCAGCAATCGCGCGAAGAAGCAATGACCCGCATGATTGAAAATGCCACGTCGCTGGGCGCTAATGCAGTACTTGCGATGCGATTTGATTCCAACGAATTACAGGGCACCTACCAAGAAATCCTTGCGTACGGTACTGCAGTTGTCGTCGAACAAATCTCCTAGGCGCTTGGCAGGAATTAGGTCGCGCTAGTCCTTGATGTTCTTTGTAACGTCTCGGACTAGCCCCCATGGCCAAAATGCTTGAGATCCGGCGAGCATACGTTCAGCAAGGCCTGCATAATTCGATTCAGTCAACCATGTCGCCAGGAACACCAAGGACAGTGCACCAAGGATCAACGTGCCAATTATTGCGCCACGTTGGCTGACCATCCACGAACCTGTGATGTCGGTGCGCATTGCAAGTGCAGGCCACAGTGACATTGCACCGAATGAGATAGTTGCAAACGTTGTGTGAGCCGGTGAATGTTCAAGCACGCTAGGCAGCGGAGCAAAAGCTACTGCGATTGTTGCCGCACCGCCGATAGCCAGCATGATTCGCCCACGTTTGTGTGCGATGTTTAATCCACTTGCTGTCACGATGTGACAAACACCAGTCAAGATAAAAACGATTGTCATAAATGTGCGGGTAGGTGCGTCACCAGCCGCCAACTCGCTTATGGTCTGGCGCATTGGTTCGTAGCTATGCCAACTCGCTTCAGCAATTGTCCAGCCACCTATCAAGATGATTGGTGCCAGAAGTGATGAGATTTGGGAGCGGCGAGCGATGTTGTTCATACCGTGAGCCTAGGTCTGCGGATCACTATTTGCTCGGTAAGTAGGTGTTTGCCTGCTTTGCGTGTTTGCACTGACGCTATACACAATGACGAAAGCAGTTATTAGCAAAAGAAAACTCGTTGCCATGGCCATTCCGTAGTTCTGCGGACCAGGATGTGAAATAAGTTGAAACAGCACAAGTGGAAGAGTCGCCTGGTCACCGTAGGCAAGGAAGCTCGTTGAACCAAATTCGCCTAATGACACCAGCGCGGCAAATGCGGCGGCGGTCAATAAGGACCTACGAATTAATGGGTATTCAATCCAACGCACAACGTCTTCGGTTCGCGCTGCATCGATAGCTGCCGCTTCGTGCACGTGGATATCGATAGCGACAAATGCAGGATAGACAACTCTGATTACGAGTGGAATAGCCAGTAAAGCTTGGACAAGTGCAGTGGCAATCCAGCTGGAGCGCAATGGCATAAATCCTGAACTAAATGTTATGAGGTAGCCAAAGCCCAGAACTACGGCTGATGTACCAACAGGAATTTGAAAAATTGTGTCAAGGAATGCGACGGGAAGTCTGGAGGATTCGTTGAGGCGTTGCCGTGACAAAAGGTAGCTGGCGTAGGTTCCTATTGCTAACGCTAATGAAGTCGCAATGGTCAAGTTCCGAAGTGAATTTAGTGTTGCCTGCATAAGTGTGATGCTGAGTGTCTCGCGAGCACCGTAACCTGTGAGGTTCATGAAATTTGAAAGGCTTAATGTTCCGTTAAATGTAAAGGCCTTGGCAACAATGCGCGCGAGTGGCCAGAAAATCAATGTGCAAAAAATGAGAATTGTCGCGAATGCAGGAATACGGTCGCGTTTCTGAATTGGAGTCTGTTGCTGGGTATCAAAATTCTCGCTCAATGATAGTGAGCCACGCGAATATTTGTAGGCCGTTATGAACGCACCTGCCGTGAGCGCTGTCTGAATCAACGATAGGCCGGTAGTGCGCGGCAAATCTAGAAACTGTGTGGCAGAAATGTAGATTTCTGTTTCGAGCGTGTGTGTATGCAGATCGCCTAACACCATGATCACACCAAAGCTAGAGGCGCAGTAAAGGAAAACTAAAGCACTGGCCGATGCAATAGCAACCTTTAATTGCGGAAGTGTGACTGATACGAAGACGCGAATTTGGCTTGCCCCGTCTAGTGCTGCTGCTTCTTCGACGGAAGTATCAATTCGTTGCCACACGCTACCGATGATGCGCACAGCAATTCCAACATTCATAAATACATGCGCTATGACAATTCGGGTAATGGTCGGCAATCCATAAAAAGGTGTGAATGCGATGCCTACGACAATTGTTGGCAAGATAAAAGGCAGGGTTATTATCGCTCGAGCGCTTCGGTTGCCCCAAAACGTTCGGCAATGGAGAATCTGCGCAACCGGTAAAGCCAGCAACACACTGAGCGCCGAAGATATAAGTGCCTGCCACACGGTGAACCACACAACATGGGCTGTACGGACGTTTGAAATTGTGGCGAGCCAATCGCCGCCCAGCCCTTGGGCGAGCACTCTCCCAAGGGGCCAGTAGAACAGCACACCTACGAAAACAAGCGGTGCTGCCCAAGCGAGTGGCTTGTTCTTATTCAAAGATTGCAGACCATTGAGTCAGCCACATCTTGCGATTGGTGTTGATGTCTAACTTGTCACCAAACGTATGTGCCGCTAATTGTGTATTTGCGGTCCACGAGTCGGGCAGTGGCACCGAAGTATCGATGGGGTACATGTACATCGCAGTGGGAAAAGTTTCCTGAAATTTCTTGCTCACCAGAAAGTTAATGAGTGTGCGGGCGTTCTCGGGATTCTGCGCCTTGAGTAGTACCCCGGCGTATTCCGTCTGGCGGAAGCAGCCATCGAGAATACTTGCAGTTAACGAATGTCCTTGGGCGTCAATTTCGTCAGCTGGGGAAGAGGCGTAGCTCAAGACAATCGGATAGTTACCGTGACCGCTCGAGCCTGAAAATTCTGTGTAGTAGGCGGTTTCCCAGCCGTCAACAACTTTGATGCCATTGTCTTTTAGTGACTGCCAGTATTTGTGCCATCCGGCTTCACCAAATTTGTCGACCGACGCAGCCAAGAACGCAAGTCCGGTGGATGACGTGTTTGGATTTTCAACAACTGTCAGGCCGCGGTATTGGGGTAGCGCCAACTCGGCGATGGTCGTAGGTGCCTGAAGTTGATGATTCTTAAACCACGCCTTGTCATAGTTGAAGCACGCATCACCAAAGTCCGTGGGTGTGAGATCACCATCAATGAGTTTATGGCTCATTGCGAGTCCGGCAAAAGTGTTGTCTATACCGAAAACCGCATCGGCGATTGGCGCATCCTTAGTGAGAACTAAACGATTGGTGAGGCTGCCTGCGTCACCAGCCTTTATGAGTGTAAGTTTCAGCCCAGATGTTTTCTCAAAATCTGCAACGAGTTCTTTGCTCATTACGAAAGAGTCATGCGTTACCAGAACGACGTCATGCGAACTGTGTGCATGCTGGCGAGTGGGCGATTGAAAAATAGCCACACCAACTGCGACTGCTAGTGCGAGAAAAATTCCCACTTGTCTATTTCGGTTGTGCATTGTGGTGCCCTTTCGCAAGAAATGGCACGGATAGAGTGTGTCTCCCTGCGTTGGCATTACCCAGATCAGGTTCGACGGTCGAAGGCTCCTTAGCCTTCCTCTCAGTCCAGTCCTACTGAACTCCCGTGTGCCTCAATGTTAGCGCGTCTTGTCGCACGGCTCCCTATGACTTGGGGTCTATGAGTTTGCTCAGTTCTTCGCGCAACAGTTGAACTTCCCGAGTCAGTTCCGCTAATTCCCCAGTTTCGGCTGGCGTGTGAGCGTCGTCGGTGCCAAAGATTTCAGTGAAGTATGACGCGATTGTTGCGGTCATCGTCCCAATAAGCGCAACGCTGACAATCATCAAAGCGGAACCGATGATTCGGCCGCCAGCTGTGACCGGATGAGTGTCGCCATAACCCACTGTCGCCATTGTTGTAATGGCCCACCAAAGCCCTTCACCAAATGAATGAATTGTTGTCTCCGCAGCGTCCCGTTCCGATTGGGTAATTAATAACGCAGCAAAGAACCAAGTGGCCCCAGCGACGATTGCCGTAGTTGCAATCAGACTCTTGCGTTTATTTTCATTCTTGCCCTTTGCTACGAATACAACTACTGCCAACGCGCGAAGTGCACGAAGTGGTTGCAACGTGGGTAGCGCTACTGCCACAAGTCCAAAAATGTGCGACTTAATGAACTCCAACTTCCGAGGAGCAAGTACAACACACACGACATAATCAACGAAGAACGCAAGCCACACAAGGAACTCAAGAACCGTGCACACGTGAAGGACGGACTCGCTGAGGTTTGGAAACATGATGGGTAATGCAAAGGCAAATAAGAAAACAAACCCCAAGACAGTCAGGGGCTTTTGGGCTCGGGACATCCATTTTTCCAACATGGGTTAAAACTATTAGTAATAAGCAACAAGTTGGGGGATCGGGGCAGTGATTTGACGCACTCACGCAGGCCTAGTGGTAGTTCGCACGTAGGCTAGGCGCATGGAAAATGCGGTCCAGACAACAAGTTCAAGGTACAAAATTTATCCAGTTGCCATGGTGTTGGGAGCAGGAGTTGGTGCAGTCGCAGCAGCATTTCTGTGGGCCATTCTGACTTTGAAAGATTTCATTTGGCGTCAGCACGGACATAGTGAAAAAGCTTTGTTGGTTTTCGGTGTGTGTACCGCTGGTGGACTTTTAGTTGGCCTTCTTAATCACACGGCAGAACGTAAACGCGCGAAGGCGCACGATTTCAATGAGGCATTGAACGACGCGGCTGAGCTTGCCGATAACGCACCGCCAAGTTCGCTTGTGATTGCGGGTCGCGCATTGCTTGGTGTGGTCTCGCTCGGATTTGGTGGCCCACTTGGACCTGAGGCACCCATCTTGGCAGCTGTTACACAGTTGAGTGCCCGTCTAGCGGCGGTCCTTCGGATTTCACGTACGCAAGCTGTGCACTTGTCCATGTCGGGTGCGCTTGGCGCATTATTTGCAGCACCGTTAGCGACTGTTGGTGTTGAGGATATGCAAAAAGATTACGAGTCCACGTTAGCTCGAGTGAAACGGATTGGGCCGGAAATTTTGGCCGGCGCCACGGCGCTTGTTGTATTCGTAAAGCTTCTTCCGTCATCGGGCAGTCATCCGTTTGAATCAGTCGGTGATATTCCGCCAGGCATGACAATTAACTTGTTGTGGTGTGCAGTTGCGGCCGTGCTTGCAGCGCTGGTTGGCAGACTATCTGGAGACTTAGTTCCAGTTGTTCGTACATTTGCAATCTCGCGACTTCCAGGCGGTGTTCTTCCAATCGGAATTGTCAGTGGAGTTGTTCTAGGTATTGGCGCAGTGATTACTCCGTTAGTTCTGTTCTCGGGACATCACGAAACACAGGCCCTGTTGGATGGTAATTATGCGACCGGAGAACTCGTTGGCATCGCTGCACTCAAGGTTTTCGTGGTTGTGGTTTGCCTTGCTGGTGGTTGGTACGGCGGCCAGATTTTCCCAGTTGCGTTTGCCGGCGCTGCGGTCGCGTTGGCCTTTGGTCACGTTGTCCATTCGCCTTCAACTCTGGCTCTCACAGGCGCAGGTTATGTCGCGGCTAACGTGGTCAATTTGCGCAAACCCTTATTGGTACTCGTTATTTTTATGTTGTTCTTCCCTCCGTCTGCTTGGTTGGCGATGGTGATTGCAGCAGGTGTCGCTACGGTTTTCATCCCAGAAGGCGACAAAGGGCCGGTACATTAACTCAAACTGAACATTGCCAAGGCTGAGTGAAGCAAACTGCAGGTTAGAATTGGGCTACTTCACTTAAATTCGCAGAACGGCGCACATGTCTCACTCAGCACGATTACTTGCTCGCGGACGCGAACATCGTGCCTTAGTCAAAATCGCCAAAATTTCAATTGGCATTTACGTGCTGTTTTGCATTGGTGTTATCACCGGAATCACGCATCCATTCGACACCGGAATTGAAGTGCAGCTTTACATTACACACCCATGGACTGATCATTTTTTCCTGGCGGTGGAATCTCCAGGACAGCGTCGTTATGTTTATCCGCTAGCGATTATTGGTAGCGCAATTTTGGCCAAACGCCGAAATGACTTATTGCCGGTACTGACAACATTGAGCGCACTTGTTTTCACAAATGCAATCACAGGTGTATTCAAGTTGATTTTTGCGCGCGGTTACCCAAGAAATGCTGGACCGGAAGCATTCAACTTCGCTCTTGCGGGTTCACAACCAGCTGGGTTTATGGGGATTCCGCAATATTTTTGGAAACTTGGTGCATTTCCTTCCGGCCACGCATCAAACGTTGCTGCCGCGTCGACACTTTTAGTATTCGCCGCGTATTCAGCGCAGTCGAAATATCGCAAGTATTCAAAACCCATCATCGTCCTCACGATTGTTGTTTCGCTGATCACCATCATGTGCAGCTGGTTGCGCAATACCCACTGGATGATTGATCTGCTCGCCGGTATCGCACTGGGCGTCGCCGCAACGGCGCTGTCGACAATTAGTGCGCTGTCATTGCCGCCGGAATGGCGAAAACTTGAAGATGCTGGTCGGTTTCGTATCATCCTTGTCGGCGTTGTTGCCGGCACTATGACGGTGATATTTGCATTTGCCTCGAGTTCAATCTTGAGTCACTCAAGTGTGTCGGTGCTGCTAGTCATCGGTGTGGTCGTTTCCTTGATTGTTCATTCGCGCACGACGATTAAACAGTCAAACAGGCTATCCGAAAGTGAAAATACGGATACTTCGATTGGTCGATAGCGCCCGACGCCGTGGATTCGTATGTCACACTTGATACATGCGTCGATTACTCATGGTGGTTATGACTGCCACTTTGTTGAATGGGTCATTCAGTGTTTTGGCTCATGCGGCCGCAAGCACAGTTGTCATCAACGAAATCGACTGCCACGGAAACGATTGGCTAGAAGTCGCGAACACCACCACGAAGCCGGTCAATATTTCTGGTTGGATACTTTCCGATCACGCACCTAACCTTGCCAAGGCATCCCACCGGTACATATTTCCGACAGGAACTGTGCTCGCCGCCAAGCGAAGTGTTGCAGTTCAGCAAAGTGGGGTAGGGAACGCTCACTTACCGTTCGGGGTTCCGTGTGCCGGTGGCCAGACTGTTTATTTGGGCAAGCCAAGCGCTGGTGCACTATTCACAATTGTTGACAAAGTTCTTGTGCCACCGATTCCTGCAAATGCGAGTTACGGACGCTTCCCAAGTGGAACAGGTCCTTTTGGTTTCACATTCGGAACTAAAGGTGCAGCGAACAATTCTGCAATGCCACAACTTGTGAGCTCTGCGTCTATCAAATGTGCACGAGGTAAGTCCTGTTCCTTCGTACTCAAAGGTAAGAATGTGACCACGTACAGCCTTGTCCATGCAGTGCCCGGAGTATCTGTATCGGCGTCGGGAAGTGTGAAGTCTTTGTCCGCTAAGGCTGGATCAAAAGCGATTCAAGTAAAGCTTGTTGGAACTTTTGGCGCGAAAGTTGTCACGATTTCAATTGTGACGAAGTAGGACCAAACACTCGTTGAAGAACACGTCGAGAATTAACTCTCGGTCGGGCTGAAACGAGAATGTCAAGGGCTGATGCGTACTTACTGAAACTTGTTGGGAATACGTCCAGAAGCGCGAAGTCTGATTGTGTGCGAGTGCGTCTCGTCGTCGATTTCACTTCAACAAGTGCTACGTGTGGAAAGCTCGACATTGTGTGTGAACCAGCAGTGATTTGGAAGTTCATGTCTATAGTGATTTTTTCGGCACAATCAGTCCGGTTTATGGTGACGCGGTCAAACGTTGTGGTGGCTGAATGAATCAGGTTTGAGGGCGATCCGACGAATCTATCTGACATGTTCAGCATGTCGGCAGTGTCGCTCACAAACTCTTGAGCCGGACCTTCAAATTTTTCCGTATTGGGGAGTACGAATTTTGTCGTCAGCGCCTTGCCGTCGCGAGCCTTGACTTCGCACTGCGAACGATGACTATCCGTATAGTGCCGGATGCGTACTTTAAGCCTGCGTTTACGTCGCATGTAGTGATCACGGTAAAAGGCAAGTTCCGGTGTATCAAAATATTCAGTGACATAGTGAAAAGTGCGAAGTCCTTCGATATCTAGGACGGTAAGCACATCTTTATGGTCATCGATAAACGCTTTGACAGTAGTAATACCAACAACAAACTTCTTATCGAATCGCTGGACATTGAACCATTGCTCGTCTATCTGAGCCAGGCTTGTTGGTGCTAAACCCGATGTGTCTAGAGGAGACACGGTCGCCTAGCTATCCGTTGGTCGAAGTACAACTGATGCAAGTGTTGTTTCTTGTAGGTAGTTGATGGTTCGAATTTCGCACTTCACAACGTTGAGATGACGCGTTTGTTCGAGGTATGCCTTCAGATCATCTGCGTTTGTGATTACGAGATCGACAATCATTTCGGCGTGAATTCCGCGCCCGCGGAACGCCTTAAGGTCAACCAGCGCCATTACGGCAATCATCAATGCGTTGAGTGCCATCGGAAGTTTTGTTGATGTCAAGTCAATTGCGCTCGTCAAGGCCAGCGCCAGGGCGATGAAAAAGTATGCAATTTCGATCGTCTCAAACTGGACGCTGCGCAGTCGAATGATGGACAGGACGCCGAAAAGTGCAAAACCAATTGACGATGACAGCGGGCTGAATGACAAAACTGTGAGCACCGAAAATAATCCGATGTTGCAGGCGAGGTACACGGCGACGAGGTCAGCGCGCTTGTGGTTGCGGTAGAACAAAGGGAGCATCAAGATAGCAATTGAGGCTAGATCAATGAGCGCGCGAGGGATAATCACAGTCAAATCGGGCACTGCGGTTGGATCGGTCATTGTCTACTCCTGGTTTGTGTTCATCTCACACTAGTAATGAACGCTTGTTTTGTCGTGCACATAAGTGCGTAAAAAATTATGGAACTCGGACAGAGATAACTTTTGAATAAGGTGTGTCACCTTGGCTTGTCGTCAAGAAAGTTCTGAAGTAGACGGTTGTGCCGCGAGCAATGTTGGACACCTTTGCGGACAGGGCCAGTCCGGATGTCACATTTGTCCAGTTCACATTGTCCGTTGACTTTTGCAACGTGTACCGCTGTTGAGTGATTCCATATACTTTTGCGCCGGCCCAAGTGACAGTGACTACACCTTTTGCTACGGATGCCTTGATAGTTGGCGAAACAAGTGCGTAGGACCGCGCTAATTCCATGCCGTAACTAACTCGGTTGGCCAAAAACTGCTTGGTTTGGCTCTGCGTTCCGTGGACTGAATCTGCGCCGTACTCTTTGCGAGGATCTGCTTGCATCGAAGGCTCAATAGCGGCAGCCACATTGTCGACCATTGCAGGTAACCCTAAGGTTTGTGCCTTGGTCCACGCCTCGAGAACAGCAGCGGAATACATGCTTCGGCATGGAATACTCTGCATGCACTTTTGGAACATAATTCCATTGCCGCCATAGTTCATCAGGTCAACTTCCCAGCCGAAAGTTTGATCTGATCCCCAAGGCATCATTGCAAATTTTCCGTTGGAATCACTGTGCAAGTAATAGTTATTGCGGTTGTTGACGTACCCATCCCAATGTCCGACATACAGTTCCGTAGCCCAAAAAGCGGTTAGTTCTTTCATGTCTGTCCAGGTGCTCATTTGTTGGTACCACGCGGCGCCGTCTAGCTGGTTGATCAGAATCAGCTTGTCTAGGTCTTCAGTCTTCGTTTTACTTCCGGTGTCAATCGACATGCCGTGATCGCAATTGGCTGGATCTGAGAGTTTGCTGACGCACACATTCGAAAAAACATCAGGGAAATATGAACCCTCAAAAATATGTTTGGTGCTCTTGAACCAGCGCTTCATTGAAACGTTGTCCATTGTTTCGATAGTGGCGTGCAGGCCATAGTTGTTGCCGTTGAGGTACACGTTGGCATACCCAACGCGTGGTGCCGGCACTCCCATAGCGCGAAAGAGTCGGTAGGCGACGGCCTCATGGAGCATTGACGGATCTTGCACCATGTTGTTGAGCGTCAATTTTGTGAGGCCCAAAATTGACTGGTTCTTTTGCTTGGCTTTTTCTGCTGCAGTGGCACTCGGATTAACGTAGTCCACTTTGACTTTGAAGCCGGCCTTGCCGTCAAGTCCTCGAGTTGAGCCCCAGCCACCCTTGATGTGAATGCCGACGTTGTAGGGACCCAGCCGTTTGGTGCCCATTGTGATTGTGATTTGGGCGGGGTTGTACGAGCGTCCGTTGTCCACCGCAGTGGATGTTAGGTCGATTCGCGTGACCTTTAACGGATCAAAAAAAGCCGACGCGGCATCGGTGCCTTCGGTGTACTTTACGACCGTTGACTGCGCAGATGTGGGTGCGATAGCAAGAGTCGCCACAGTGGCCATGGCGCTAACGGATATCAAAAATCTGCGGAACTTCATGACCTCAGCATAGTTTCCCCGACCAGAGATAAAGTTCGGCAATTGCCAAGGGGTAGTTGTGAGTCGCCTTAAGTAAATGAATAGTAAAGAAATTCTATACATCTGTTGTATGTGGCACTTTCTGAGCGCCTATTTGCCAAATATTAGTTACGTTTAGTGCAATTCATGTGTCTTTATTGGGAGTTTCCAATTGGACGCACGTTTTTCCAATGGTTTTCACATTCACGGGGTGGCTATTTTGTTGAAGCATAAATTTGCTGGATTTGCATCAATCTCAGCAGTACTTGCTGTAGTTGCTGTGCTACTTCCCGGTCAGGCTTCAGCTTCTACTGGTACCACTGACCAGTTCATCACTCTGACAAATAATGCGGCTGAATATCACCGCGGTCAGCCAATTGATATCACTGCTGTGTCTGATTCAGGCCTCGACGTAGTTGTAACGTCGCAAACACCTGTGGTGTGTTCAGTTTCTGACAATGTCGTCAAGGCCATCGCACCCGGCTCTTGTTCGTTGCTTGGTGACCAAGCGGGCGATGACACATTTGCGACAGCGCAAACTGCGACACTGAATTTCAACATTGATTACCTAGAGCCACTTGCCCCCACAAACGTGGGTGTGACACCAAATGCAGATTCAATCACTGTCGCGTGGGATGCGCCTTCGGACAGTGGCAACTTAGGAATTGATAGCTACACAGCAACGACAACTCCTGGTGGGTTTTCGTGTACCACGTCAAATCTCACCTGCGAAATTACTGGACTTACCCGTGGTGTTCGGTACGACGTCAACGTCGTGGCAACTAACTCTGTTGGTGCCTCGCCTGCATCAGCCTCGTCGGCACCAGCACTTGCCATCACAATGCCGTACCTCGATCGACGCAATGGTTGTGCAATAACTCCGGCTTCCACAGTTCAATGTTTTGGTGGCTGGGTTGAGGCAGTTCCCGCCGACTTGGGAACGGTTCTTTCTATCGCAAACAATGAAGCTCATGCATGTGCAGTTAAGACTTCAGGCGAAACCGTATGTTGGGGTTACCCAGACGCAAGGTCGCAGGTGCCACAATTTTTCCCACTCGCCAAGCGTGTAATTACCGGCTTTGAAGATACTTGTGTAATTACTACGACTGATGCCTTGCAGTGTTTCGGTAATCGCAGCCAAGGAAACCTTTCTGTGCCCTCTAACGTCACAGAAGTAAAAGACGTGTACATGGGGCAAAACGATTGGTGTGCAGTTCGACTCAATGGAACAGTTGCGTGTTGGGGTGACAACGGAAATGAAATTTCCAACCCAAGTGGCTTCAGCGCCATCAATAATGCAATACAGGTAACGGTCGGCGACGGATTCGCCTGTGCGTTACTTAGCTCCGGAACGGTGAATTGCTGGGGAAACAACGTCGCCTATTACGGATTGAGCAACGTATCGAACCTGACAGGCATTGCCAAAATCTTTGGTGGTTGGGCCGCGCTTTGTTTGGTTGACGCAGAAGGCGCTCTGAAATGCTTCGGTTCTGACCCTTGGGGTCGTGTCTCTGGAGTGCCAGCATCCTTACCGCCGGTGAAGAGTCTGGCAATGACGGAATACACGATGTGTGCCGTACTCGAAAATAGTCTTGGTATTCGCTGTTGGGGGTACACCGGTGACCCGAACGTCGCGAACTTTTCCCGTACTTTAAAGTCGGGAACTGCGGCGACTCCAGCAGTAGCTCCATCAGCGCCGGCAGATGCTGTGGCTATTCTTGGCGATAAGTCCATTACGGTTCACTTCGTTCCATCGTTGTCAAATGGCGGCAGTGAAATCTTTGCGTATCGTGCCACTGAAAAGCGTTCAGGTAATTCGTGTTCGGTGCGCCCAGATACTTCACCTCTGGAGTGCACAATCACTGGCCTGACCAACGGCCGCTCTTATGTGGTTGAAGCGCGCGCAGTAAATATCGTTGGAGCGTCATCTGTTGCCAAGCCAATCCAAGCGCTCGGCGTTTCTGTCAGTATGGATGGAGCGACTAGTTGCGCAATCTTGGCTGATCACAAACTTGTGTGCTGGGGATCCAATCCAGACGACTATGTGTTGAACGTTCCCGGCAATTTGGGCACTGTGAAAGCAGTCGCAATTTCAGGCGAACATCGAGCCTGTGCAGTGTTGACCAACGGCACGGTTCGTTGTTGGGGCACACCAAATGGTTGGGTCGCAGACCGTGAACAACTCTCCACACTGAGCCATATCAAACTAATCACTGCTGGTTGGTACCACTTCTGTGTCGTCTCCGAATCCAACGTGTTTACCTGCTGGGGCTACAACGGCGAAGGGCAGCTTAATACACCTTCCGACTTTGGCAGTATCGTCAAGGTAAAGTCCACTGATCGGGCATCATGTGCCTTGAATGACCAAGGGCAGCTTGCATGCTGGGGAAGCACACCGACTCCGCCGAGTGATCTTGCACCTGTTACAGACTTTGGATTGGATCCTTGGTCAGGGTGCGCAGTCTTGGCGTCAGGCTCAATCCAATGTTGGGGTGCTGACAACGCTGGTCTCATCACAAACATTCCAACTGGACATGCACCATATTCAGCGATTGATGTTGCGCGCTATGCAGCGTGTGCACTCGGACAAAACGGTGAGGTCGATTGTTGGGGAAGTGGCGACTGGGGTCGATCAACAGTTCCGTCAGATCTCACTGGGGCAACACAAATCTCATTGGGCTGGGATGGCGCAGACTGCGCAGTTCGCACTGATGCATTAATTGAATGTTGGGGTGCAGGCGACGGACGAATTTATCCACCGACTACGCAGATAACTTCAACGCCAGGAACGCCACCTTCACCTGTGTTGGTTGGCGCAACAAATACGGCCGCAGGTGTTTTGGTTCAATGGACCGCCCCGGCGTCAAATGGTTACGCAATTGATTCGTACTCGGTGCAGGTAACACCCAATGATGGATCTTGTGCCGATGTTCCTGCGACGAATGCAACAACGTATTCGTGTACTGTGACCGGCCTGCACGTAGGCACCCGATATGTATTTACCGTAACGGCAACAAACGGTGTGGGAACTTCGACACCATCCGCACCGTCGGTTCCAGGTCGCGGAATGTTCTTCGTGAAAAACTTCGACGAGAATTATGCATGTGCTGTTGACTCGGCTGGCAGCCCATTGTGCTGGGGAGATAACAGGAATGGCCGCACTGATGTTCCACCTGGCTTAACCAATGTGAAATCAATCTCCGCGCAATCTGATCATGCATGTGCATTGTCTGTACTTGGCTCGGTCATATGTTGGGGTTATAACGGTGACGGTCGATCGAGAGTGCCAAGTGACCTGCCTGCTCTGTCGAGCCTGTCGGGGAACAACGCAGTTAACTGTGGCGTTGCAACTGCTGACCATACGCTGCACTGCTTCGGAACAAACGATGCAACATTTACTATTCCGAGCGATGTGACAAGTTCACAGAGTGTTTCAGTTGGCCCGAACAATATTTGCAACGTGTCATTGGCCGGAGCCGTCACATGTTGGGGTTACAACTACGAAGGAATCAACAACGTTCCTGTTGATCTGCCTGCTGCCACTGCAGTTTCCGTTGGACCGTACAGCGCCTGTGCGATTACAGTCGCCACAAAGGTCGTATGTTGGGGTAACCCGGGAAATGGCGAACTCGACGTACCGGCGGACCTCACCGATGTTGTCCAACTTGAGTCCAGCTACTGGGGCAATTGTGCAGTTACGTCAACTGGATCCCTTGTCTGTTGGGGTTGGGATGGCTCGGGCCGCTTCAGCCAACACCCGCTGAATCTGGCAAAAGTACAAAGCGTTTCTATGAGCTTTTACAGCACGTGTGTTGAGTACCTTGCCAATTCAGGTATGCGTTGTTGGGGAGACACAAACCCACTCCGAGTTCCAGGACCAAGTCTGCTTTATGGAAATACGGTTACGTACGCATCCGTGCCAAGTGCGCCGCGTAATAGTTATGTGGAATCTAAGAATCACGCATTGATAGTTCACTTCGGTGCGCCCGCTTCGGACGGCAGTTCACCAATTTTGTCGTACATGGCAAAAATCAACGACTCGTATTCGTGCGTTGCTGCCGCTGACATCAGCGATCCGCATTGCACAATCACAGGACTTGAGAACGGCCGCAGCTATCCTGTGAGGACTTTTGCCGTCAACGCGGTTGGAAGCTCGCGCGACGGGCAGGCATTGGTATTTACCAAGGTGGCGGGACATAGCAATTCGTTCTGTGGTTTGAAAGCTGACCATAAAGTGTTGTGTTGGTCGGTTGACACTAGCTGGCAAAACCTCCTCAAAACTCCTTCGGACCTTGGACCAGTTGCCGACATTGCATTCTCGTCAAACATGGTTGCTTGTGCGGTGCTGATGGCCGGCACAGTGCGTTGTTGGGGTAACAGCATCGACAATTCTGCCTACAGAACTTTGACTGACGTTGAGACGATTAGTGCTGGTTACTATGTGATCTGCGTGCTGAGGTCAACTGGGGCAGTCGTCTGCTTCGGAAGTGATAACTACGGCGAATCTGACGTCCCGACTGATCTGCCACAAGCAACCAAAGTCACAGTTGGCTTATGGGGCGCATGCGCAATTCTCGTCGACCACTCAGTTCGATGCTGGGGATCGGTTCCGGTCATAGACCCTGACCTTCGGGTTCTGGATTTTGCTTTCGATGGCCCGCAAGCCTGTGCTGTACTCCTGGATCGCACGTTGACCTGTTTCGGCGACGACTGGAGTGGTCTAGTTTCGCAAAGACCAACAAATCTTGTTGACGTTCAAAGCGTTTACGTACTGAACCAAAGTGCCTGCGCAATTGATGGACAATCCCATCTTTATTGTTGGGGTAACAACAACTGGGGACGCATCACTGTTCCGTCGGACCTGGGTGCAACTACACAAATTGCCATTACTGAAAATGAAATCTCATGTGTTGTTCATGGAGACGGAAGTATTAGCTGTCTTGGATACACGTACGACGGTAGAGCAAATTACCCGACAAGTCTGGCTGGAAATCCTGGCACAGTTCCCAGCGCTCCTCGCGGCGTCGAAGTAAATCGTGCACCACGTGGTGTTCGCGTCACCTGGCAGGCACCGGCATCCGATGGTAGTCATGCACTCATCGGGTATCGCGCGACTGCCAATCCAGGTGGCCAATATTGTGAAACGACCATCGGTGTTGATGGTAATCCACTGAGCTGCACAATCACAGGTTTAACAAAAAATATCAGTTACCACATTGGTGTGCAGGCAATGAATGATCTCGGTTCCTCCCGCGCTGTTACTGCCAAGACTCTGGCAAGCGAGGTCTCGGTGTTAGGGGAGGCTGCCTGTGCTGTTTCACTTACCGGCGCTGTTAATTGTTGGGGTAACCAAAGTGACATTGTGAGCGGAATTCCTGACGACTTGGGGACAGCAGTGAGCGTCGCTGTCAGCTGGCGTTCAGCCTGCGCGTTAATCAATGATGGAACTGTGCGCTGTTGGGGCAACGGTGAATACAACAGTATTGCCGTGCCTGATGGCCTTACAGATGTTGTGGAAATTGCTGAAGGTGGTTATCACGGTTGCGCACTGAAGTCCGATGGCACAGTTGTGTGTTGGGGTTTCAACGGAAATGACAGGGGCAATGGCGGTCAAGCCACAGTTCCCGCCGGTCTTACCGGCGTTGCTCACATTGTGGTTGGCGAACGATCAACGTGTGCAGTTCTGACTTCCGGTGCAGTCAATTGTTGGGGTGATTCTTATGCTCCGCCTTCAGATCTTGGTCCAGTCGTGAGTGTCAGCCCATCCGGTTGGGATACCTGTGCAGTGTTGATTGATAACACGGTTCGCTGCTGGGGTGAAAATGCATGGGGCGTTGACAACATTCCGTCTGATTTAGGGGAAGTTAAGACCGTCTCTATTGAGTATGGAACTGCCTGTGCAGTAAAAATGGATGATTCCGTCCAGTGTTGGGGAAACAATGACTGGGGCAAGCGAGACTTCCCAGTTGAGACTGGTTCGGTTCTGCAGATTGACACCGGTTGGTACAACTCGTGTGTTTTAAAGACGAACAACTCGGTGTTGTGCGTCGGTAATGGCAACGGCGTCACAGACTTACCGCAGGATTTCAGCTCCACTGATATCGAAGCAATGTTTGGGCCGTCACGCCCCGAAATCACATCGATTGATACAAGTGGCTCAGAGGTAACTGTTCATTGGCTCGCGTCGGTTGACGATGGCGGTTCAGAAATTTTGAGCTACACCGCTGTGCTGACCCCTGGGGGACAGTCCTGCCAGGTAACACCAAACGGTTCTCCGGCCTACGAGTGCACCGTCGAGGGTGTTGACTCAAGTTACGATCACACCGCAGATGTGTATGCAACCAATGCAATTGGAGATTCGCCAGTAATCGGATTCCAAGAGCAAGCAAATACTCAGATGGCGTATCCATCACGCAATCTCTCAGCGCGCGCAAATGATGGCACCTTGTTGACATTCACGAGCTCTACACCGTCCGTATGCGAAATAACTTCGACAGCTTTGCAAGGTGACGGCTCCACTCAAGCCACAATTAGCAACGTTGCGCGAGGTAATTGCACGATCACCGCTCATATGGATGGCGCTCTCGATAAGACTCAGACGTATCTCGTTGCTAAGGCTCATCGTGAGACTGGGCTCAACATGAAGGTTATGGACTTCTCAAACGCTGTCATTGACTGGTCTGAGGTTGGACGTACGGTCTGCTTTGAAGGCAAAACCGCCGCGGTGAATCTTGCGGATAAGGCAGGATGCCCGAATGACAACTTCTTAGTTCATTGGTCCGGTGGAATTACCTGGCCCGGCGTTTACGATGGCCACACAACATCGACCGTAGCGTTCCGATCGTTCGCCGATGATGGTTTCCGTCTTGACATCAGCGGAACAAACGTCATCAACGACCCGAACTATCACGGAATGGCTGGACCTACCAGTGATGGGGTTACATTCCTAGCTGGTTCAAGCCAAACCATCGATGCCTGGATGTTCCAGGGCGGCGGCGGGTTTGGGGCTGAACTGTATTGGGATGGCGGACTAGGTGGCGAGGTAAACACTCTCGTGCCGTCGAGTGCTTACGTCCTCGGGGGCGATTTGCCAAAGGCCGATCAGGTCATTGAGTTCTCGCACGAAACTTCAAACCTTACGTCGCTGCGCGTTGGACACGAATTTGCCCTGAGCGTTATCAGTGACGATCCGACCGCCAGTATTTCATTCACCAAGATTTCTGGCGATTGCCAGTTGACTGGTGACGGTGGAAATGTCCTTGTGATGACAGGTGTCACAAATCCATGTGTTATCTCGGCTGTTGGCTCAGAAACTGCCCTGGCACTTGCTTCCGAACCAATTACGATGACAGTCACCGGCCTCGAAGGTGGCTCAGTTGCAATCACCGATACCGACCTCGTCGGCACGGTGCCTTACTACGTAGATGAAGTAATGCCTGATGGTAGTTACCAGTCGGGGGTCAATGACCATTTCGTCTCTGGCGTCGCGAGTAATCTTGCTTCTGATGACACCATTGACGTGGTGTGTGTACCGCAGGATCCACAGCTAGATCCGTATGTTCTTGCCTCGGATGTGTCGTTGAATGATGACTCAACGTTCTCGGTCATCATCAATGACTTTGGACATACGTATGGTGCAACAACTGGTTGTAAGTTGGCTGCGACATTGCATGGAAACCATGCAATCGATACGTGGGAGACGCTTCCAGGATTCCCAATTCGTCCAGTGTCAATTGGCACTCAATCGGACGGTTGGGGCGTTACAAACTTCACGGTTAATGTGTGGGGTAATGCTGGCTACAGCAACTTCTCACCTGACTATTACTGCCCAGTCTGCACGATTCTCACTGCAAATGACCTTGGTTCATTTGCCCAACCAGATCAATCGAACGCATTTGCCTGGGACTACAACACTTCGAGTGTGTGGAGTTACGCGATGGCGCACAATGCGGTTCCGTATGTCACCCGATTCAACGTGCCAGATCCCGCTGATGAATCCCGCAACGTGAACTACGGTGATTTATTGGTTGATGGTGAACATGCTTACACGGTAGCGATGCTTCAAGACTGGGGCTATTCGGACAACCAGCGTATGCAGGTCAGTGTGGATGTGAATCCGCGGTCGGGACGAGTTTCGGTCACTGAAGAATCTGACCTGTACACCTGCTCCAATTCTGGTGAAAATATGGATGGAAATTGTGGCGACATTATTTCGTCCAATGTCCACTTGACACGAGTGACAACGATTGCTTCGGATGGCGTGACTTACGGCGTCTCGGACACTTATTCGTCACTGGATGATTCCACTCACGTAGTGTCAACGGGTTACGAGTATGAAACTACAAGTAGCTCCACTCGGGTCTACAAGATTGAATCGGGTGTCGATGTTTTGGGTGACTACAGCGGTTTAGTTCCGGGCGAATCATTCGTGCCTAATTCCGATGCGTTCAGTATGTCTGTCAAGTACGATCCTGAATCAGTAGATGGGGAAAATACCATCGCCGGATTTGCTGCAATGTCAGCGTCGCCTTCCAGAATTGTGAACTCGACCTCGACTTCAGGCGATGTCGCAAGTGGTTTTGCGGCAGCTTATCTGAACAGGGAAGTGACGCCTGACAGTCCGCTTACTATTCAGTTGGCTTTGACCCAGTTCTTTGGTGATTCCGGTGCTGTGGATCGTAAGCAGATGGTTTTGGATTTCGTCGATGGAGTTAATTTCAAATCTCAGCAGTCGCTTGTGGCTAGTGTGGTCAGCGATCAGGAACTTGCGACGGGTTCGACAACTATTTCCGCGGATACGACATCAGGCTTAGCTGTGATATTTACCTCCACAACGCCTGAGGTATGTAGTGTCGACAACTTTGGCCAACTTGGCACGGTGTCTACGGCGGACGTCACGTTTATCTCAGCCGGCCAGTGTTCAATTACCGAATCGATTCCAGGTGATGACGATTACTATGCCGCACAGGACGTCACTGTTTCGTTTGCGGTTATCGTGCAGTTAGTTGATGAAACTGCTGTGACAATTTCTGAAGCTGACTTACTCGCATTGCCAGAGGCTCAACTGGGAGCGAGCTCGCTTGTGAAGGGTGCTCAGTTCACGGTCACATATGCAGGTTTCCAGGTCGATGAAAATGTCCAACTGATTATTGCCTCTACACCTGTCTTGTTGGGTCATGCTCACGCAGACGCTCAAGGCGCAGTGAGTGTGTCTGGAAGAATCCCGACTAATTTCGCTGCGGGTGAGCATCACCTGGCGCTCTTTGCGCCGGCGAGTGGAACCGGCTTCCAGATGCCAGTGACTATCAAATCGTCAACTACACCTGGACCAACGCATAAACCAACTCCATCACCTTCGACCAAGTCGGAAGAAGGCAGCGGCGTTGATTCGCAAAGTGGTAGCGGTACAGGTAGCGGCACGACGACCGAGACTGCAGAGCCGACACCGTCTGCGTCAACTGACACACCGTCGCCAACGCCAAGTGCAACCGATACTCCTGTTGCAGTCGGGGGATCAAATTCAGCGAATAGCTTCCCATGGCAGTTGCTTGTCGTAGCGCTTCTGGTCTTGGTAGCAGCAAGTGTGATGGCACTTCGTCGACGCGCATAGTTCAATCTCGTAGCCGCAGGCTCTCCTCTGATAACCTCACAGGGTGTCTGCGGCTACGAGCAATCTAGAGTCACCAGCAGCGAAACCCTCCACGCACCTTTCTTTTCGTCCTGATATTGAGGGGCTTCGCGCGGTTGCGGTCATTCTCGTTGTCGTTTTTCACGCCGGTTTCCCCGCCGTCAACGGTGGCTTTGTCGGCGTGGATGTTTTCTTTGTCATTTCGGGGTTCTTGATTACTGGCCTCCTGGTGAAAGAAGTCACGCACGGCGGAACTGTCTCGATTCGCAATTTTTATGCCCGACGAATCCGCAGGCTTTTGCCGCTATCAACGGTCGTTCTGCTAGCAACCGCATTTGTTTCGCGATTCGCGTATGCACCCGTCGATCGTGCGGCAATCGGTGGCGACATTCGGGCTTCCGCAATGTGGATGGCAAATTGGAACTTCGCATCGAGTGCTGTTGATTACATGAGCAACTCGGACAAGAGTCCTGTATTGCACTACTGGTCGCTGAGCGTCGAAGAGCAGTTCTATGTTGTTTGGCCGCTACTCATAATTCTGCTGGCATCTGCGCGTTTTCTTCCCCACGCTTCGACAGCCCAACGCATTGTTCGCATGCGTATCGGTCTGACGCTGTTGGCGGCATTGTCCTTTGTCCTTTCAGGTCTCACCTCGGCATCGTCGGGACCATGGGCCTATTTCGGCTTGCACACACGCGCATGGGAACTTGCGTTCGGTGGCTTGGTTGCGTTAACCGCAAATTATTGGAGAAGCATTCCCGAGCGAATGGCCTATGCGCTCGGAATGCTGGGCGGTCTTGCGATTCTTTATTCTGCACTGATGTTCACTCGGGACACTGTTTTTCCAGGCACGGCTGCACTGGTTCCTGTAGTAGGCGCCTGTCTTGTGATTGCTGCGGGAATGCGTACACGCCATGGCGTTGCCCAAATCTTGAGTGTGTGGCCGATGACTGCAATTGGTCGCGTGTCGTACGGCTGGTACTTGTGGCATTGGCCGTGCCTCATTCTGGCCGGGGTGTGGTTTCCGTCGTCGGCCGAAAACGCTGAACTGGGAATTGACTCTGGTCCACAGGTATCTGTTCGGATTATTGCAGTCGTAATTTCGTTTCTCCTATCAGTTGCAACGTACCGATTGGTTGAACAACCCGTTCGAACATCTCGAGTACTCAATGGCTCGGCGAGTGTGTCAATCGTTTCTGGTCTTGCAATGGTGGCAACTGTGGTTGCCACGACTTTCTTGCTCCTACCAAATACCGACACCGCTCATGTCGCGCTGTCGCCCGGAAAGGCTCGCGCGGATACTGGCGCGGTCCCGAATTGTTTCATCACTTTCGAATCGACAAACGTGGACTCGAAATGTATTTTTGGTGATCCCCGTGGTGACAAGACTGTTGCGTTGATAGGCGATTCCCATGCAGCGCATTGGTATTCCGCAATGGATGCATACGCAAAAGCGAAGCACTGGAAGCTGCTTTACTGGACCAAGCCAGCGTGTGCGATTGCGGATGTAAACCTCTACACGGCTGTGTTTAAACGTGAATACACAGAATGTGTGACGTGGCGCAAGAATGTTTTCGCTGCGTTAGCAAAGCAACCTCATCTTGATGCCATCGTTGTTGGGCGCAGCTATTCCTACCTGATGTCGGTTCGAAATTCGAATGGACAAGTTGTATCTAGGGCAGCTGGACAGAAATTGTGGGCCGAGGGGAGTGCCGCAAGTTTTGACGCCCTTTCACAACTGACCGATTCCGTCATTGTCATTCGTGAGATTCCCCGACCATTGGGAGATGTCCCAACGTGCATCTCGAAGAATCCAAATCACATTGCCCTGTGTTCTTACCCCCGCGATGGATCGCACATCCACTTAGATTCAGCAATTTATGCAGCAGAGCATTCGGTTGCTGATCCAGCTCGTGTTCATTTCATCGACCCGACTGACATTGTGTGCCAATCGGACCCATGTTCAGTAGTTTCCAAAAAGGGAACCATTATTTTCTACGATCGCCACCATCTCACTGGTACGTTTTCGCACGAGAGTGCTGGTGCGCTTGGCGCACTGATAAATAAGTATGTCCCCAGTCGATAGCGACTAGGGACATACTTTCAGTTACGTTCTAGAGGAACTTGACACCCTGTGCGAGTGGCAATTGACCTGAGAAATTCACTGTGTTTGTTGCTTGGCGCATGTAGGCCTTCCATGAATCAGCACCTGATTCACGACCGCCACCGGTTTCCTTCTCGCCACCGAATGCTCCGCCAATTTCCGCACCGGAAGTTCCGATGTTGACGTTGGCGATACCACAATCTGAGCCGCGTGCGGAGAGGAAAATCTCTGCCTCAGCCTGATCATTTGTGAAGATTGCTGATGACAGTCCCTGCGGAACGCCATTCTGAAGTGCGATTGCTTCATCCAAGGTCTTGTATGTCAGCACGTACAGGATTGGTGCGAATGTTTCTTCCTGAACAACTGCTGATTGCGCTGGCATGCGAACAACTGCAGGTTGTACGTAATAGGCGTCTGGGTGAACATCGGCAAGAACTCGATCGCCACCGTAAACCACGGTCCCGCCTTCGGCCACCGCCTGGGCAAGTGCAGCTTGTTGAGCGTCAAAACTCTTCTTGTTCACCAAAGGTCCAACCAAAGTTCCTTCAGTGCGGGGATCACCAATAGAAAGTGTCTTGTATGCGGCCGCGATGCGATCAACAAGTGCATCGGCCAATGATTCATGAACAATCAGGCGGCGCAGGGTTGTGCAGCGCTGACCGGCGGTTCCAGCCGCAGCAAACACAATTCCACGAAGCGCCAAATCTTGATCAGCAGACGGAGCCACGATTGCAGCATTGTTTCCGCCAAGTTCCAAAAGTGCCCGACCAAATCGAGCAGCAATCAATGGCGCAATTTCTCGACCCATGCGCACTGAACCTGTTGCCGAAACAAGGGCTACCCGTGGGTCTTCAACCAATGCCTGACCTGCAACGCGATCTGCAAGAACAAGCTGGTGGATTCCGGCAGGTGCGCCGACTTCGCGAACTGCGCGGGCAAGGAGTGCATCTGTGGCTACGGCTGAGAGGCGACCCGTTTCAGCGGGCTTCCATACGACAGTGTCACCTGCAACAAGTGCGAGCGCGGTGTTCCATGCATACACGGCAACAGGGAAGTTGAACGCGGAGATGATGCCGACAACTCCAAGTGGGTGCCATGTTTCTGCAAGGCGATGACCAGGGCGCTCAGATGGGATTGTCTTACCGAATAGCTGGCGCGACTGACCAACGGCGAGATCGCAAATGTCGATCATTTCTTGAACTTCGCCGCGAGCCTCGGAAGTTATTTTGCCAACTTCTGCGCCGACAACAACGGCCAAGTCATCCTTGTATTCGGTGAGCAATTCGCCCCAACGCTTGATGAGTGCGCCACGCACAGGTGCAGGGACGTCCCGCCACTGAATGAATGCTTCGGCTGCTCGAGTAATTGCGGCATCAACATCTTTGGCCGTATGAGTCAACGTGCTAAAAATAGTTTCGCCGGTTACCGGGGTAGAAACAGGTTCGTTGCCCTTCCAGGCGTTGGCATCAACACCAATTCGGGAAAGTGCGGCTTCAAGTTCTGTGATGATTTCTTGCGTTGCTGGCTGGACGCTCATGTCATTCCTCTATGTGGCCTCTTAGTGGGTGGCGTGCGCCTCAAGCGGTAGCCACGTTGCTAACTCCATTTTGCCTGATGACTGGCCAACCAATTACCCGGGTGTGCCCGTCATGTGGGGTGACTTTGGACTCAGACTTTGAAAGGTGTGGGGCAGGCGGCAATTTTGGGCACGCCCATGCGGGCGATAACACTGCCTGGGCAAGGATGCGTTGATTGGGCAATTCCGGCATCTCCAGCGACAGAGAGAAAGATAAACGCGTCCTCAATAGTGAAACCCCATTGATCAACGAGTAACTTAGCTGCTTGCTCGCACGCAATCTTGATGGCTTCATTCAAGGTGCCACCTTCTTCAATTGCGCCATGCGTGTACCAGTGAGTCGCAGTTTCGGTTACTGGCCAGCCGGCAGCACGGTTCTTGATGACTTCAACTTTGATGCGTCCTGTGCCACCAATTTCTACACCAGTTCCAGAAATCTCACCGTCACCCATTGAGGCATGCATATCGCCGATTGAGAGCATTGCACCGCTTTGGAAAACTGGCATGTGTACGGTCGCGCCGATGCCATTCATTCGGTCATCCATGTTGCCGCCGTGGCGTCCGGCCAGAAATGTTGAGATGTCACCGGATTCGGGTGCAACACCGATGACACCGAACATGGGTCGGGTAGGGAACTGCACGCGGTCGTTCATCGTGATGACGCCGTCCTTGACCTGGAAAATACGCGTCTGGGGGGCAGTGACCTGATCGATAAGTTGGCCCCATTCAGGAATGATCATCCCTGCGCCGATAGGTCCCGGTTGAATATCTAGGAGTGTCACAGCAAGGGTGTCACCTGGTTCAGCGCCGTTGACGGCAATGGGTCCTGTTGCACTATTGACTCGAGTGAGGTCCAAACTCGCAACGGTGTCGGCTTCGCTGGTGACTTGACCGGTGAAACAGTCCCACGTCTCAATATCAATAATTGATCCAGAATCGACTGTGATAGTGGGCTGGGCCTGGGCATTAAACGACCACACGTGCGTGTCGCGGGACAGTTGATATTGGGACTCAGCCATGATTCTCCTTGGTTTTAGTAACACTATATATTGTGTCCATTTGCAGAATTTCGCCTCTTTTTGTCCATATGTAGTGTTTTGTGGCCATGAATGGCGCAAATGCCCAAAAATAAGCATTAATTACTCGGCAGTAACTGCCAATAGTTCGCATGCACATATCTATAAATACGCCATAATCGGCACTAACGTTCTTGTGGCCGTCCCGAGGCCCACAGGAAAACAACTAGGAGATATCTAGATGAGTGACACAGGTAAGAAGCTCACCAAGAGCTTGGGTATTTTGGAAGTAATTGGTATTTCCATTGCTCTGATGGCGCCGTCAATGGCCGCCAACATCAACCCACAGGGTCCTGCAACAATCGTCGGTCGTGCCGTTCCTTTGGCATTCCTGCTGGCATTCGTAGGCGTCCTGTTCGTAAGCTACGGCTTCATTCGCTTAACCCAGCGCTTCAACCACTCAGGTTCGATGTACGCACTTGTTGGTAAGACACTCGGCCCACGTGCCGGTGTTGTTGCTGGTGTGTCGTTGCTCTCTGCATACATCCTTTTCATTGGTTTCTGCTTCAACGTCACAGGTCGATTCGTTGTAGCTACCCTTCTGGAACTCAAGGTGTACACCGGCGAAATTGATCCACTTGCATTTGGCTTTGGCCTTGTTGCTTTGGCAATCGCAGTGTTCGTTGCTATCCAGCCCGTAAAGAAGGGCACCCGTGCACTTCTTTACATCGAAGGTGGAACTGTAGTTCTCATTCTGATCACCGCAATCATCGTGTTGGTCAAGATTGCTACCGGCAATGGCACACATGGTCAGACCATCTCTGCTGAACCATTCCAGTTGCCAGCCGGCCTGGATTCAAGCGCAGCATTCCTTGCAATCGTTTTTGGTTTCTTGTCATTCGCAGGTTTCGAAGCTGCAATCACCCTTGGTGAAGAAGCTCATGCACCAAAGAAGGACATTCCGAAAGCACTTCTATGGTCAGCACTTCTCGTTGGTACCTACTACGTCTTCGTAACTTACGTTGAAGTTATCGGTTTCGGTACAGACGAAGCTGGAACTAAGGCGTTCATTGGCTCCGCATCACTTCTTGGTGATCTTGGTACAGAATTCGTTGGTTCATGGCTCGGCGTCATCATCACCGCTGGTGCAGCAATCTCAGGTTTTGCTTGCTTGCTCGCATCACTTCTTGGCGCTGCACGCGTTCTGTTCGCGCTTGGCCGCGACGCTGACATCAAAACCTTCTCAAAGGTTTCAGATAAGTCTGGCGTTCCGACTACAGCGGTGTACTGGGCTTCAGGCATCGCACTTGCTGCAATGGCTGCATGGAAGGTCATCTACAACGCAGGTTCGTTCGATATCTTCCTTGCCACGGCAACGATGGGTACTGTTCTGATTCTTGTGTCGTACAGCTTGACCGTTGTTGGAGCTATCAAGTACCTATTCGGTATCAAGTTGAAGGCTCCAGTTTACGAAATCATCGTTCCGGTTATCGGTCTTGCCATTTTGGTTTACACCGTATTCCGCAATGTTTGGCCAGTTGCTGCTGAAGGTCCAGCACGCGGATACGTCATCGTGGTTGTTGCAATCCTTCTGATCTCAACAGTGTTCGTCATTTTTGCAGGTGGATTCGCCCGCAAGATGGGCGAGCGCCTGACAAACGACGAAGGCCTGGCTGAGATCGATGTCTAACCCTTGGGGTAGCTACACAGTTGTGGACCTAACACTTCCGTTAGGTCCAGACACCATCATGTGGCCAGGTGCACCAGCACCTTCCGCAGATGTTGCCGTAACTGTAAAGCACGATGGTTACTTTGCACGTCTCGTTCACTTCTTCGAGCACAGTGGAACGCACGTTGATGCGCCAAACCACTTCGTTGAAGGCAGCGCAGCTGTGACGGATCTGCCTTTGCAGACCCTGGTCAGCCCAGCTGTGATGATCGATGCGTCCGCAGACATCAATGGAAATGGCGATGCAGTTCTGGAACTCTCCACGGTTCTTGCGTGGGAAGAAAAGAACGGCGCAATTCCAGAAGGCTCAGTCGTGCTCCTTCGCACGGGTTGGGAAGATTACTACGAATCAGAGCCAGAAAAGTATGGCGCTGGTCCGGATGGTCTTCACTTCCCAGGCTTTGGTGCAGAAGCAGCTACCTACCTTGTCGAGACTCGCAAGGTTGCAGGTATCGGTCTAGACACACTTGGTATTGATCGCGGTGCAGATGCGGACTTCCCAGTCCACGCACACGTGACTTTGCCGCGCAACGTGTGGCACATTGAAAACCTGACAAACCTGAAGAGCCTGCCAGCTACAGGCGCACTGGTATTTATCGGTGTTCTCCCGCTGGTTGATGGATCGGGCAGCCCTGCCCGCATCCTTGCTCTGATTCCAGGCAAGTAACACGCATTAAGAGTGCGCCCGTCAAACTTCGGTTTGGCGGGCGCACTTATGTTTGCGGGAACTGCTAGCGTGTCTGATAACCAAGTGCGCGTCGTGGATTGCGCACTCTAAATGGAGGTTCACATGAAGGTTCTCGTTGTTGGCGCATCTGGCTTAATTGGAGCCGGTGTCGCAGATGCTCTATCTGCCAACCACGACGTGATTCGTGCTTCACGATCCAGCGAAGTATCCGTAGACCTCACCAAACCAGAATCAATCGCTGCGATGTATTCCGCAGTCGGAAAAGTTGATGCTGTTGTGTCATGTGCGGGAAAAGTAACTTTCAAAACTGTTGAAGATATGTCATTTGATGAATACCGTGACAGTGTCATGGACAAAGCCCTTGGTCAGGTAGAACTTGTGCGTCAGGGAATTGACTACGTTAATGATTCCGGATCATTTACTTTGATCACCGGCATACTTGGTCGCGAAGCAATCCAAACAGGAACCGCGGCAGCACTTTCAAACGGTGCCCTCGAAGCATTCACTTACACCGCGTCCATCGAACTTCCACGCGCGATTCGTATTAACGCCGTTAGCCCAACAGTATTGACTGAAGCAACGGGGTACCACGCATATTTTCCTGGCTTTGAGCCAGTAACTTTGGCCCAGGTTGTCAGCGCATATGTGAAGTGCGTAGAGGGCTGGTCCACCGGTTTAGTCCACAAACTCGGCTAGACATTCACTCAAATACGTGTGCGCGTATCAACGGTTCTAAGGATGTGTCATGCGTACGCGTATTTTGATTTTGGCCACTGTTGCTGTTGGTGTGTTCGCCGTGACGTTGCCATCCTCGGCAGGAACTATTGCTAAAACGTCGTGTACTTCAATTGGCGCTAAAAAAGTCTCGGTTGGCCGTCTCTACACCTGTGTAAAGACCGGAACCAAGAAGCAGTGGAATGCCGGCGCAAACTGCCCTTCAACTGTTTCTATTTTGACTTTGTCCAATGTGACTTACGCGTGCAAGCAATCTGGTAGTCAAAAGTTATGGAAGGTTGCTGTGGTTCCGGCCGCTCCGACTGGGCTGGCTGTAACGAATGGTGATGGTCGCGCAACCGTGCGTTTCACCGCCGGCGCTTCTGGCGATGGTCCGGTAACGAATTACCAATACACACTTAACAACGGCGCATCATGGGTGTCATTCCTTCCTACCAAGAAGGTAAGCCCCGTAGTCATATCTGGTCTCAATAACGATGTTGCCTACACGATTAAATTGCGCGCAATCAGCAAATACGGCGTAGGTAAGGTATCGGCTGGAGTAGCTGCTCGGCCAGTTGCACCGGTTTTGCCTCCGGTCAATGTCACGACGGCCACAATTCGACTGGTCTCTCCGGATGTGAATGACGCGCTGACGGTCAACGATGCGGGCGACATGACGTATTTTGTCAGCCAGGATTGGTTTGCTGCGGGTAGTCAGTATTTCTTCCGGGCAGCAGTGGCAAGTGCGCCGATTTCATTGACGTACGAAGCACGCAACCAAAACGGTGCCCTCATCACAAACCATGAGATATTTCTGCGCGTAAATCGTGCCAATTCAGGGTCGAATGCAAAATTTTCAACGTCGGTTGGCGATGTAAATGGTATGCAGAGCGGTGCAGGAACTGATTCGGCTCGAATTCCAGGAATGACTGATGTTCATGGTCGCGTGACATTTACTTTTTCTAATACAGACTTGATTGCCAATGCCCCGGATTTTCCTGCTGGCGTTTCATTAAATGCATTGCGCGGGTCAGGAAAGATCATTGGGCAGGTAGCTCCGATGCTTGTTCCTGATGGAAAGACCACAACAAATTTTGGTGAATTGGACCAGATTTCTGATGTCCTCAATCTGAGCTTCTTTAAGGAGCCCGTTGCACCTGTCGAGGAAGATCCCAATGTGGACCTCAAGCCCACAATCGACGGGCATGTAATTGGAAACCAGTTATGGAAGGATGCATTCACCGGGAATGCCGGTGCTGCACCTTCAACAAGCAACTGGATTCGACGATACTGTGGCCAGACGGCTGCAAACGGCGGTGGCTCATGTTACGGCGGCGAGCGTCAGCATTACATCCCCGATGCATCCAAGCTAGATGGAACTGCATTGGGAAACCTAGTCATCACAACGACACACCTCGCTAGCGAAAGTAATAGCAACTGTGGTGTCGACTGGAAATTCTGTGACTTCAACAGTGGCCGACTCGATACTCAAGGCAAAGTTTCCTTCCAATACGGATACATCGAAGCGCGCATTGCCACTCCGGTTGGTGGTGGCAACTGGCCAGCATTCTGGATGCTGGGGGACAATATCAATGAAGTGTCCTGGCCAAATTGTGGAGAGATGGATGTCATGGAAGGTAAGGGTGCCTTCCCAACGTTGACAACAGGTGCCTTCCACTATTCAACGGACATCACAAACTGGCAGGCGCACTCCTACAACGCAGGATCCTTTGATGACGGACGCGCGATAACTGGCCGATACCACCGCTATGGAATTGCCTGGCTGCCTGACAGCGTGACGCTCTATGTCGATGGGGTTGCGTTCCTGACCCGAACTCCTTCAACATTGAACCCGAATGCTTATACGGACTCACCTGGAACCGCACAGTGGCCGTACACGCAACCGTTCTTCCTCATCCTGAATAACGCCATCGATTCACCGCTAGACGGTAATGGTGGATTCGGTGGACCTTACGACGGTTGGTCCACGTCGCAGATGAAGGTTGACTGGGTCCGCTCGTACCAACTAGATGGACAGGGTTCAGTCGTTCAACACTAAGAATGGCTTTTAGTTACTGGCCTGCGGTGCTAAAGATTTCGTATCCGTAAGGCGCAAGTGATTGACGGACGATGTTGCCGAACTTTGCGCCTTTGCCGTTGCTGAAGCGCTGGTACGTCTTGGTCAACAGACCTGTCGTCACTGTTGCGGACTGGGTTGATGAGGAAATGTTCATCACCACAATGACTGAGTTTGTTCCCTTGAGGCGTTTAAACGCAACAACTTTCGGATTGTTTGTTGCGATAGCTTTCATCTGACCGCCGAACGAACCATTCCACAAAGCCGCATTACGTGTTTTGAGGCTAATGAGTTTCTTGTACAGAGCAGTGCACGATGATGCGCTCCAGGTGATTGGGTCATGTTCAAAGAATGCGAATCTGTGGTTGTAGCAAATTTCTTGCCCGGTATAAATCATGGGGATCCCGGCAGCGGTAAATGACAGTGCGGCTGCCTGATTGAGGCCCGAGCCCATGCGACTCATTTCAGTGGCACCCGCATTTAAATCATGATTCGTCACATAGTTCATCGGGATTGCGCCACTGGGATACCACGATGCGCGCCGGGTGATCAGGTCCTGAAAACTTGTCTTGGACGCGGTACCGCGCGCCACGCTTTCCATGTATCCCGTGAGCGCACCGTCATAGTTCGACAAAAACGCATTAGTCAACAAATCCGAATGGTCCCAATCCTCGGCAAGCCAATAGACGGGCTTGATGGCGTTAATTTCTTTCGCAGCGCGGTTCCAAAACGATGTTGGAACCATTGACGCTGCATCCGCGCGAAACCCGTCGATACCTTTTGCCTGAACCCAGAATTTCATTGCGGCAATCATGGCATTTTGCATATCTGTGTTGCCGTAGTTCAGGTCAGCTACATCGGTCCAGTCGCTGTTGGGAGGAATAATGTTTCCACTACCGTCATGCGTGTACCACTCAGGGTGCGCTGTGATCCAAGGGTTATCCCACGCAGTATGGTTTCCAACCCAGTCCAAAATCACATGCATACCGGCGCGATGAGCAGCAGCAATAAGTGCTTGGAAATCTGCCATATTTCCGTACTCAGAGTTCACGTCCGTGTAGTTCGCAACGGAATATGGCGAACCAAGGCTGCCAAGGCGATGTGCTTGACCAATGGGATGAATGGGCATGAGCCACAGAATGTCTACGCCAAGACTTTTGAGTCGTGGAATTTGCGCAGTAACTCCAGCAAAGTTTCCCGCCTGACTAAATTGGCGAACGTTCACTTCATAGAGCACAGCATTCTTGATCCACGACGGTTGATATGTTGCAGCAGGTTTACCGATGTCTGATGGGCTCAGGTAGGTACCCGCATCATGACCGCGCAGCCATACTTCGGCTGATGGGCCGGTGATTGACACAAAACGATTACTGGGAATGTCCTTGACCCAATCAACTGCGTTTGTCATGACGATGAAGCCGACCTGAGAAACAGGATGGTCGTAAGTAACCGTGAGCACCTTGCCAAAAGAATCGGTAGACGAGAACGTGAACTCGTGACCATTCTGGCCATCTTCCCAGATCCACATGTGCCACGTTCGTGTGTCTCCGACGGCCTGCTTGTAATGGAAAGTCACAGTTGTTGAACTGGTGGCATTTGCTGGAACATGAGTGCCAGTGGCGGTGAGGATTGAAAATGCCAACGCGGTGGCAATCACGAGCCGAGTTACAGACAATCGGTTAAGGCTCACGGAGTAATCGTAACTGGGATGTTGCACAGTATTACCTGTATTACTCAATTGGTAGAGGCACAATGGAAGTATGAGAAGGCATGGGAATCCCATTAAATTGCTAGTGGCGTCACTTACGTTGCTTCTCATCCCGACGTTACTTACCATTTCGCAAAATGCACCCGCGCAGGCATTCGTCCCAGTCACTGTCCAAATTAACGAAGTTCAATGTTCCGGTACAGGACCAGATTGGATTGAGCTCTTTAATACAAGCGCAACAACCAAATCGGACATCTCTAATTTGGTAGTTACCGACAGCGTGGACAATGTGTGGGATTCAACGCATGTGGGTCGCATCCCGCGCGGAACGGTGATTGGTCCGCACAAATATTTCCGCTTCCTTCGCGGATCAACTGCAAAAACGTTCCCCTTCGACATTGGTTGTGGCGGTGAGTCGATCACATTTGGTCGACTCGTAGGTCTTCAGATGGCAGTGGTGGATGCTGTTGCAATCCCGCCAGTCGCACCAAACATCACGTGGTCCCGACTTTCAACAGGTGTGAATGGGTGGGCTGCAGGAGTGCCAACACCAGGAAAAATCAATCGCGCAGTCACTGGGGGAACAACGTTTGATCGTTCTGCGTGGATGTTTGATCCAAATCTGGTCAAGCGCATCGACCTGACATTGCCTGAGGCGACTGTCGCTGATTTTGTTACTGGCAACCTGGGCGACACGTATCAACCAGCGAGCTTTTCGCTGACAGCACGTAATGCATCAGGTGTCACAGTGAAAGCCGTTGATTCCACGGCAATCACAATCAGACTTAAGAAGGGCTACGGGTCCTATCGGTCATTTGGCACGCTGGAAGCCCCAGGAAAAACATCGTTCAAGATCAAATTTAATGGTGCTGTACCCGGTCAACGCCTTGATGGTTTAAAGAAACTGACCCTGAACAACATGGTCCAAGATTGGTCGCTGGTGAATGAATGGGCCAGTTACACCCTCTTTAGGTCAATGGGTGTTGATGCTCCTCGAGTGTCGTTCACATCGGTCTATGTGAACACAATTTATTGGGGCTTCTACTTGTCTCTTGAACCATACGACGATGTGAGCTTGTCGTGGAAATACCCTCGCACACAGCATCTATATGAGGCGTTGTGGACCGACAAATATCCAGACATCACTTTTGGGCGCACCTACAAGTCTTTTGAAATTGACGAAGGTTCAGTAACTGAAAGAAATGACCTGCAGGCGCTTGAAGACGCTCTTGATACGAAAACGATGTCATCGCCAGAAATCGCACGTGTGCTCGATGTAAAAGAAGTGGCCACGACAATGGCCATCGAAAATTTTATGAATCATTGGGATGGCTACACCAGCACAAAAGATTGGGCGCCCAATAACTATTACCTGCACAGTACAAATGCTGGAAAGTTTAAGTTGCTGCCGTGGGGTACGGATCAAACATTTGGCGGTCAGGTCG
Organism: Actinomycetota bacterium; assembly: GCA_947452755.1. GTDB lineage: Bacteria > Actinomycetota > Actinomycetes > S36-B12 > UBA5976 > UBA5976. The sequence continues at coordinate 4,176 of CANGDT010000009.1, read as the reverse complement.
GAGACTTCGCGCATGCAAATGGCATTCTCTTTAAGAAGTGCGTCGCTGATGATTGGTGTCGCAGCTTGTATTACAACGCCATTGCCCAGGTAGCAGCCAAGGCTCAGGCGTTACAACTCGGCACCCAGGGCGCAGCGATACTGAACATTCAGCGGGCTGGCATTGATGCAGATGCAGCGTTGGGGCGAGGCCCATCATTTTCAGATGCCACCGGCGGCGCCAACGGAATAACGAACTTCGTTGCGCAAGCAGCGAATGACTCGGCCACTTTCCTGAACGCCAACGCAACGGGGCTATTGCGCCTACGTGCAGTGAAGAATTTGCCAAAAGGATCATCGCTGGCGGCTGCGAATCTGGGTGCATACTCTGATGTGCTTGGCACGTATAAATATGCGCCGTCTTTAGGAACTAAACTCAAGTCTGGTCGAGTGAAAGTCACTGTGACGTTTACTCCAACTGACCTCACGCATTTCCAGCGACGCATCGGAAGTGCAATCATTCTGGTCGGTCACTAGACCGTGGTGGGCCAGCGACGCTCATAGGCTATGTGCTAATCGGAAGTTGAATTTCATTTCGGCGCATAAACCATGGCGTCCATGGAGGATTAAAGCGGGCAAATCGCGCTTGACCCGCAATGGCGTAATTTTGAGCGCGCGCGACTGTCTCCAGCTTTTTGAGGCGCTGCTGATAGATCGATTCCGACCAGCGTCCGGAGAATTTATCCACGATAACGAGCTGTTCTGGAATAGCTCGCAGTGTCACCGCTGGGTCATTTGGAGCGGGGAGGTCTTCGATGCGCGTGTATGTTCCTGGCATCACAAAGCCAACCGTATGCGAGTCGTCGTTGATTGAGTCAAAGCGTGTCGCTGTTGACGTGATGGGAGCAGCCGATTCTTGGATAACGGGACTTGTCATGGCAATTTTCCCAGTTGACTGATTGGCACCAGAAATGTAGTTGAACAGCGGCCGAAATGCCGCGTTGCCTGCCGTCTCGAAACTACCCGTGGTCATGAATTCAGCAACAACGCAGGGGTGATAGCGGCGGATCTCATACGCTGGATCGTTGTGCACCACGTCGTATCTTTGTTGCTCGGTCATAACTTCACCGTAACTGCACTTCCTTGAGATGCTGACTAAATCCGCTGACAGCACAAGTATTTATCGGCCGAGTGCCGAGTCAACCTTTACTATTCCTTGACTCTTATTGGTGATGGGTACCCATTACCGACCTTAAACTCTTAGTGGGGGAATACTCCATTCAACGGGGGTTGAACGCGAAAGACACGTTCAATCCGAAATTCCGTTGGAGTCCGAAATGTCCAAATCAGTGTGGCGCGCACCCAAAGCATTTGTGGCGACCACAATCGGACTAATTTCGACCCTCATAATTGCTGTCCCGCCGGCATCGGCGGCAGTGACCACAATCAATATTGTTGCAGACAGCCTTACCTACCCAGCCGGAAGTTCAGTCATTCCGACCCTGACTGCTCAAGTGAGCGCCGCCAGCGGCGCATTGGTCACGTGTAAAGTTTACGCAACTTCCGACACATCATTTCTTACGCCAATCGATATGGCCGGAATTCCAACTGGAACAAATACGACTTACAAAATCCATTGCACAGCAACGGCTGCGAGTGCCTCGTATGCAATTGGCACAATCACCGATGGCGTATTGACAGTAAAGCCGAATAACCCACTCTCATGTACTTCGGATTTTTATCAAGTCCGTGGCGGTGCATTTTTTAAGTTAAATGCGAATTCAACGCCAGCGTTCACATACAACGCTTGGGGAGCAAATTCCATCACAAGCTTTAACGGTATGGGCTGGAATCAAGAAGATAACTATCTTTATGGTTCGGACGGTTCGGGTAGCGGAAAATATATTTATCAACTTGCAGCCGATGGTTCGACTTTTGCCAAATTTGTTCTCTACACAAACACTGCCAACCCAGCGGGTGCCAGCGCCGCATACGTTCCTACGCACCTTGCAGCTGCAACGACTGTTGCTTCAAAAAACACTGGTGGTGACTTCTATACATTCAACGGCCAGCAGTACTTAGTGCAAGCAAGCAGTAGTGGTATGGACGTAATCGATGTGCGCAGTCGAACCGTTGTCCAAACAATGACATCGTCAGCGTGGGCCGCATACGACATTGCTTTTAAAGGCAACGTCGGCTATGGCGTCAACAACAGCGCCACGGCGTCAACTCTTTACATCGGCACGGTTTCCGGTACAGACCCGAAAACCGCCACAGTCACGGTCACAACGAAAACCCTTTCAGCCCTTGTTGGTAGCGCCTCGGAAAATTTCGGTGCGGCCTACATGGACTCGGATGGCAACCTGTTCGCCTATGGAAACACATCCAACAAACTTTATGAAATCTCAAAGACTGAGTTAGCAAAGACAAACCCTGCTGGTGTTCTGATCACCACAGCCACCGGAGCCACAGGCACAATGAACGATGGTGCAAGTTGTGGAACTGCTGCAAGTCCTTCGGCGCCGACGATGACCACCACAACGCCAGCAACTTTGATCAAGTCCACGACTGCAACGGTTGCGGGAACAATCACGACACCTAATTTGGCTGGTAGCGATGTTGTCTCGGGAAAAGCCTGGCTATGTTACGCAACGACGACAGCGCTGTTATCAACGTCGCCAACGTGTAATTCAGTGTCAGGGGCCATTGCTCAAGGTACGTCCACGCCCGCAGCCTTATCGGTGGGACTCACTGGATTGTCGCCTGGAACCACGTACTACTTCCAAAGTAAGGCTACGAACTCTGCGGGATCAACGGCATACGGTTCTGTTCAATCGTTCGCAACTTTAAACAGTTGGACAATAACGGCTGGGAACTTCACATACACAATTGGTGGTTCCGTTCCCACAATCACCGCAACTGCCACACCTAGTGGCGGAATTAATGGCGTGGCAAGCTGCGCGGTGTATGCGACGGGTGCTGGTTATACATCGGCCCTCACAATTAGCAGCTTGTCTGCTGGAACGTACGTAACCCACTGCACGGCCACGACGGCAGCTGGGTATGACAGTCCAACAAATGTTGATGGAACATTGAACGTGACGTCGTTGACTGGTTGGTCAATTACTGGTGACACGGGGTCGTATCAAACACCTGGAACTGCGCCAGCCGCGTCAGGAACTGCCACGCCTGCTGGCGGACTTTCCGGCTCGCTGAGTTGTAACTATTACGCCACATCGGATTCGTCATACAGTTCGCCGGTCACGATTTCGAACTCAACATCACCGGGCACGTATAACGTTCGCTGCACTGGCACTCCAGCCTCTGGCTATGCGGCAGCAAGTCTTAATAATGGTGTACTAACTGTCACTGCATCGACGTGGGCATTGCAGGCACAGAGTGCCTCGTACACCATTGGTAGTGGCAGTGTTCCGACCCTCACTGCATCGGCAACACCGGCAGCAGGACTTTCCGGTTCGTACTCTTGTGCGATCTACACGCGAAGTGACACGCTCTACACATCGGCACTCACCTTGGGCGACTCATTATCTTCAGGTACCTACGTCATCCACTGCACAGGCGCAGCGGCAACAGGGTATGCGGCGGCAACGTTGACAGATGCGACACTGACAGTCTCGACGCTCAACAGTTGGACGCTCAATGCACAAGCAGCTAGCTTTACGGTTGGCGGAAGCACCCCATCGCTGACGGCTACTGCGACGCCAAGCGGGGGAATGTCAGGACAACCGTCATGTGCCGTTTACAGCGTTAGTGACACTGGTTATGCAACACCACTAACTATGAGCAGCCTGGGCGCAGGCAGCTACGTCATTCGATGTACAGCATCGTCGACAAGTGGTTACGCCTCGCCTTCAATTAACAACGCGACTCTGACAGTAAGCGCAGTGACCAGTTACAACGTCACCTTTGATTCGCAGGGCGGTTCGGCTGCGTCGGGTACAACGTATTCCACTGGTGGCTCAGTCACGTTGCCATCAAGTCCAACGCGTAGCGGTTATTCGTTTGCTGGTTGGTTTGCGGCATCGAGTGGTGGTTCAGCATTGACCTCACCGTATTCACCATCAGGTTCTGGTGACATCACGTTGTACGCGCATTGGACAGCAAGCACCTATAACGTGACTTTTGATTCGCAGGGCGGTTCGGCTGCGTCGGGTTCAACGTATTCCACTGGTGGCTC
>CANGDT010000008.1 GCA_947452755.1 Actinomycetota bacterium | reverse complement strand
GTCAGCACACCGACCATTAAGGCATGTGCAGTAAAGACAACAGGTGCACTACGCATCATCACAGGTAACGCAAAGTGCAAGAAGACTGAACGACTCGTTTCCTGGGGAACAGCCGGAGCAAAGGGATCTAATGGTGCGCAAGGACCAGCAGGTTCAAACGGTGCAGATGGTGCAAACGGAATCAATGGCCAAGACGGCGCACCAGGACCCCAGGGCGATCCGGGTCCAGCAGGTTCCCCAGCAATTCCGAACGTAACCCACGTGTATGGCTACTCAAATTCTTGGGCTTCAATCACCGTTCCTCAATCAGGGTGGAGCACAGTTGATCTGGCACAGAGTGAACCACTCCCCGCGGGGAATTATCTGGTTCTTGCAAATATGCAGCTCTACGGAGTGAGCGGAATTGCATACTGCGCGGCCACAACCTCAATGGACCACGTGAGCGATGGCGGAACTTATCAATTCCTGTCTGAAAATACTGGCAACCAAAGCTTTTCTTTCAGTAACTACATTTCCGTAAGCGATGGACAGCGCATACATTTGTACTGTGGCGACTGGACCGACGGTGCCATGGCAGATGGAGTCCAACTTTTCATCATGCCGGCAGCGTCTTAAGACGAGATTGCAGTCTTGGGAACTCGCACAGTATGGATCCAATCGGGATTTCGTATTGTGGAGTTTGCTAACAGATTTGTTATGTAGGAATTCGGACAAAATCTAGACACCAGTTGCTCATGGCGCATAGCGTTGCGCCATGAGCAACGCCGTTTCCGAGGCAGGGACTACTTCTGTCCAGTCCGTAGACCGCGCTTTGCATATCTTGGAGATCCTTGGCGCGCGCGGTGAATGCGGTGTCACCGAGATTGCTGCCGAACTTGGCATTCATAAATCAACCGCATCACGTCTGATGTCTGCGCTTCTGACGCGAAATCTTGTTGAACAACTCTCAGATCGCGGTCGCTTTCGCTTAGGTCGCGGCATTGTTCGCCTTGCAGGTTCGGTGACCAGCAACCTCGAAGGTGTATCTGGATCACGCGCAGTCACACGCGCTCTGGCTTCCGAGACAGGCGAGACAGTCAACATCGCAGTACTCGATGGGGACTCGGTTCTCTATGTCGACCAAGTTGCCGGCTCGAATCTGCGCAGCCTGCGCAGCTGGCTTGGCCAGCGCGTACCTGTTCATTGCACTGCATCAGGAAAAGCTCTCACTGCCTGGCTCGACAACGATGCTCGCAAAGCAGCCCGACCAACCAAACTGGAACGACTCACAGAATTCACCATCACCAATGTCGACGAGCTCGAAAGAGAACTCGGCCAGATTCGTGAACGTGGCTGGGCTGTTGCAAACGAAGAAATGGAAGAAGGCTTCATGGCTGTTGGTGCACCAATCCGTGATGCTTATGGCGAAGTCGTCGCAGCACTCACAGTCTCTGGTCCATCCGGTCGACTTACCAAGCTCCCACTTGACGAACTCGCCCACAAAGTCATAGCTAGCGCAAACGAGTTATCGGGTGATACCGATATCTGGCGCGAATAGTCTTAACCCGAACACACACCAAAGGAAATCCATGCTGAATCACGATGTCACACAGTTGCTTATCAATGGGCAACGTCGTGCCAGTAGCGACGGCGGCACGCGCACCATCACGCATCCTGCCGACGGCCACGAAGTAGCAACCTTTGCCGAAGCAACGGCCGCGGACACCACCGCAGCAATTGAAGCTGCACGTGCCGCATTCGACGGTGGACATTGGGGTTCATTTACTGGTGAACAGCGCTCGAAGATCTTAAGTCAGGTCGCCGACATCCTTGAGCGCGATAAAGAGATTTTTGCTTCCGCCGAAAGCGAGGACACTGCCAAGCGCATTGTTGAAGCGCGCTATGACATTGATGATGTGATTTCCGTGTTCCGTCATTTTGCAACCAAGGCAAACGAATTGCATGAACGTGACATCAATGTAGGTCGCGATGGAATTCGCAGCACCATGGTCACCGAACCTATCGGGATTGTCGCAATGATTACGCCGTGGAATTATCCTCTACTCCAAGCGTCGTGGAAGATTGCGCCTGCGCTGGCAACAGGTTGCACATTCGTCATCAAACCAAGTGAACTCACGCCATCAACGACATCCCTGCTGATGAATTCCCTCAGCGAAGCTGGCGTGCCCGATGGTGTGGCCAATATTGTGTTTGGTGCTGGTGCCACTGCTGGCGGTCCACTCAGCGTGCATCCCGATGTCGACATGGTGTCGTTCACTGGTGGGCTAGCCACCGGCAAACGAGTGATGGCAAATGCCGCTGAAACCGTTAAACGAGTAGCACTTGAGCTGGGTGGAAAGAATCCCAACATTATTTTTGCTGATGCTGATTTGGATGCGGCGATTGATAACGCACTGACGGCAGTGTTTTTGCATTCGGGTCAAGTTTGTTCAGCAGGTGCTCGCCTTTTGGTCGAACGCAGTGTGCATGACCGAGTCGTTGATGAAATTGCTCGACGCGCGGACCACATTGTTTTGGGTGGCGCCTATGACGATGATGCCGAATCCGGTTCGCTGATCAGCGCTGCGCATCGAGACAAAGTCGAAGCCTACGTCAATGCCGCTGTAGCCGAAGGCGCCACACTGCGCGCTGGTGGCGTGCGCCCTTCAGGGGAACAGTTCACTAACGGCTATTTTTTCCGCCCGACAGTTCTGGACAATTGCACCACCGACATGACATGTGTACAGGATGAATCATTCGGACCAGTGCTGACAGTTGAAGTGTTTGACACCGAGGCTGAAGCCATCGCACTTGGTAACGACACTATTTACGGACTTGCTGGCGCGGTTTGGACAACCGATGACGACAAGGCACAACGCGTTGCCCGCAAACTTCGTCATGGAACGATTTGGATTAACGACTATCACCCATATGTTGCTCAGGCAGAATGGGGCGGATACAAGCAGTCTGGCGTTGGGCGCGAATTGGGCGACGCTGGTCTTGCCGAGTATCTCGAGCACAAGCACATTTGGCACAATCTTGTACCGGCACGTTCGGAATGGTTTCGCACTATGGAAGGCAGTAACTAATGAGTAACCATGCAAGCACCAGCGCAATTTCAGTTCGCAATTTGTGGCAGGTATTCGGCCCTAACCCGGACAAGATTGTTGGGAGTCCTGATGCAGCACTGCCTCGCGCTGAACTCCGCGCAAAGACTGGCAATACGGCTGCCGTCCGCGATGTGTCATTTGATGTTGCACCTGGCGAAGTATTCGTTGTTATGGGTTTGTCAGGCTCAGGCAAATCGACCCTAGTGCGTTGCCTTACTCGATTGATTGAACCCACTGCAGGAAGCGTCATCATTGATGGCGAAGACATTTTGAAAGCCAATGATGCGCACCTGCGCGACCTTCGCCGGACAAAGTTCTCAATGGTGTTCCAGAATTTTGGCTTGTTGCCGCACCGCAAAGTCATCGACAACATCGCTTTTGCTTTGGAAATCAATGGCGTCAAGAAAGAACTACGCCACGAACGTGCACGCGAAGTTATTGACTTGGTTGGATTGCAGGGCTTTGAACAGGCTTTCCCCGAGCAATTGTCTGGCGGTATGCAACAACGTGTTGGCCTTGCTCGCGCTCTTGCAGTTGACCCAGAGGTGTTGTTCCTCGACGAACCATTCTCTGCCCTTGATCCTCTGATTCGCCGCGACATGCAAACCGAAGTAATTCGCTTGCATAAGGAACTGGGCAAGACCATGGTGTTCATCACGCACGACTTAGATGAAGCGCTCAAGCTCGGTGATCGCATTGCAATCATGCGCGATGGCGCTGTCGTTCAAATGGGTACAGCTGAGGAACTCATTGCCAACCCTGCTGACGAATACGTGGCCGACTTCACCCGCGACATCCCCAAGTCGCACGTACTAACAGTTCGCTCAATTGCGCGACCACATTCAGCAAATGAACCAACATCAGACCAACAGATTGAAGCAAGCACAGTAATTCGTGATGCGACTGCCACAGTTCTCAATTCCACTGGCCCAGTCACTGTTGTTGAAAACGGGACGTCACTCGGTGTCATCACCGCAACAGACATCTTGCGCGTGATCGGTGCAGGAGCTCATCAATGAGCGCTGACCAAGAAGTAATACTGCCAACGAAACGCACGATCAACCGTGGCTGGATTCTTGGTGGAATTCTTGTGGCCTGGATTGCGGCGGGGCGTGCCATGCACGGCAAGTTCACCTATGTCTTAGCAACTTATGACGATACGCGTATGTCAGCCCGGGTTGATGTGTGGGCGAAGATGATTCGCGGCCATCGTGATGCGCCTATTTTTATTTATTTCTTTAATCCAATTCGTCACTTTATTGACACGTTTGTGTCGTTGATTCGCAGCATCATTTCTCAGCCACTGGAAGGCTCTTCGATTCCTGTTTTTGGTTGGCTTGGTGTGCTCGCGCTTATTGGTTTCATTGTGTATGCCACCTCGAACCTCAAGACTTCGCTGCTGGCAATGGCGTTGACATTTGGTTGCGGCGCAATGGGTTTGTGGACTGATTCGATGGACACACTTGCGCTGACTATTGCAGCCGTTGTGCTCTCGCTTGCTATCGGTTTGCCATTGGGTGTGTGGGCAGGTTTGTCGGATCGGGTGTTGAAACTTCTCACACCAATTTTGGATCTTGCCCAAATTTTGCCAACTCTTGTGTACCTTGCGCCGCTTGCACTCGTGTTCATGATTGGCCCGCCTGCAGCAACGATTGCAACGATGGTTTATTGCATTCCTATCGCGATTCGTATTACGGCGTTTGGTATTCGCGGAGTACCAACAAGTCCCGTTGAAGCAAGTACCTCGATGGGTACAACAACAACGCAAAAACTACTCAAGGTCCAATTGCCTATGGCATCGCGCACGATTGTTCTTGGCGTGAACCAGACAATGCTGGCCGCAATGTCATTTGCAGTTATTGCTACGTTGATTGGCGCACCTGGTCTCGGTAAACCTGTTATCAATGCGCTGATTGTTCGCGATGTTGGCAACGGCATCGTGGCTGGTCTTGCTGTTGTGTTCCTGGCAATCATGTTGGATAGAAGCACTAGCGCGATTGTTGCGAAGCGTGATTCGTTTATTCCGCCGTCTGATGTATCGGTTCGCAATCGTCGAATTGGTCTTGCCGTTGGTGGCGTAGGAACGATTGTGGCTATGGTGCTGTCGCGTTCCGTTCCTTTTGCAGCGTACTTTCCTGAAGGTGCTTCGATAGCTAAGCCCGTTGCAAAGGTTGCTGACACCAGCGTGAACTGGGTTGTTGAGAATATGCAGATTTTGACTACCGGCTTGAATCATGCAATCACAATTGGGATTTTGAATCCGATGGAGAGTTTGCTGACTGGCTCACCATGGTTTGTCACTGGACTGGCAATCACTGGTATTTCGTTCGTGTTGGGTGGAATTCGTTCCGCCATTGTTACCGCCACGTTGTTGCTCGCGATTGTTGCAACTGGTTTGTGGCAGGACACCATGGTCACGTTTACACAAACAATCGTCGCAACTTTGTTGACCATGGGCGTTGGTGTTGTGTTAGGTGTGTGGATTGGGCGCAGCACTCGCGCCGACCAGGTCCTGCGACCGTTTCTGGATGCAGCCCAAGTGCTACCCGCGTTCGTGTACCTGATCCCAATGTTGGGCTTCTTTGGTCCGTCACGTTTTACCGGAATTGCAACAGGCATCATCTATTCGATCCCTATCGTGGTCAAGATTGTCGGTCAAGGAATCCGCGAAGTACCAACGAATATGACAGAAGCCGCCATTTCGGCAGGTTCCACAAAGTGGCAACTCATAACAAAGGTGCAACTTCCTGCCGCAAAGAACTCCCTTTTGCTTGCAACTAATCAAGGATTGATATTTGTACTTGCGGTCGTTGTTATTGGCGGACTTGTTGGTTCGGGCGGACTGGGCTACCTGGTAATTCTGGGTGGAGCAAAACCTGAGCTTCAAGGCAAGGGGCTTGTTGCTGGTCTGGCAATTTTGCTCCTTGGTGTCATGATCGACCGCATCGCACAGTTCGCGGTTCGGAGAAATTCCGCACCGAAACACTAGATTTCGGACCGTAGGTTCGGGATGATAGCCCTACGTGGAAATCCACCTCTCGACAGGAGAAAAGAATGACCCGAAAGACAGGAAAGGGCCTAAAGGCTGTTGCACTTGCTGCTGCTGTTGGTCTTGCACTCACCGCTTGCGGAAGTGTTGATAAGGCTTCATCATCAGACAAGCCAGCAGAAGCTTGTGGTTCGTATGCAATCGCCATGCACGCATGGGTTGGCTACACCGCATCAGCTCAGGTTCTGACAAACATTGGTAAGTCGCTTGGTTGCACCATCACCCAGACAACTCTGGATGAAGGCACCGTCACTTACGACGCCATGGAAGCCGGCACCATTGACCTCATCGTTGAGGACTGGGGCGGCGGTCGCTGGTCCGATTGGGAAAAGCGCGGCGCTGTTGTCGATCTAGGTCCTGATGGCAACATCGGTCTTATCGGTATGTACGTTCCACAGTGGATGGCTGACAAGTACCCAGACATCACAGACTCAGCAAACCTCAACAAGTACGCTGACCTGTTCAAGACTCCAGAGTCAAAGGGCAAGGGCGCATGGCTTGAAGGTCCTCCGGGATACACAACCATTGGTGAAAAGCTTGTGAAGGCAAACAACCTGAACTACACAGTTCTTTCACAGGGTTCAGAATCAGCGCTTATTGATGCATTCACTAAGGCTGACAAGGACAAGACTGCAGTACTTGCTTACTGGTGGACACCACAGAATCTGCTTGCAAAGATCAAGTTGGCTCGTGTGAACTTCCCTGCAAACGACTGGACAGATCCAGCAGCCGCTTCCGGCTTGACTGACTACCCAGAGACTGTTCTTCCAAAGCTTGGTAGCAAGAAGCTATCTGAATCAACTGACCCATTCGGTCGCTTGGTCAAGGCTTGGAAGTGGACAAACGATGATCAGAATGCTGTTGCAGCAGACATTGATGGCGGAATGACCCCAGAGGCAGCCGCACAGAAGTGGATCGATGCACATGCAGATCTCGTCGCTACCTGGACCAAGTAACAACTAGTTCAACAAAGCAAAAGGGCTCCCGGAAACGTGGGCCCTTTTCTTATGCCCAAGTGCGGTTTGCGTCAGTATTTCCCTGCCAATCCGCTTGACGAAAGTGTGCCCCAGTAGGACGATTAGGTGTTGCGCCACTCGCACTCTGTTGCATATAGCGCAACTTCATAATTCTGGGGAAGGTGCCTTCGTGTCCAAGAAAATTGTCATCATTGGCGGCGGAATTGTCGGTTGTTCACTCGCCGATGAACTCACTGAACGTGGCGAAACTGATGTCACTGTGATCGAACAGGGACCTATGCCTGCTCCTGGCGGATCCACATCTCACGCACCTGGTTTAGTTCAGAAAGTAAGTGGCAACAAGACACTTGCCATCATGGCGGATCAAACCATTAACAAACTTCTTTCAGTCCAGACCGAAGATGGTCCAGGTTTCTACCAAGTTGGCAGCCTCGAAGTTGCCACCACACCCGAGCGCTTGATTGAACTTCATCGCCGCACCGCATGGTTGCACTCGTGGGGCTTTGAAGCTGAAGTTGTGTCACCCGAGCGCGCACATGAACTTCATCCCGTGCTAGATCCCAACGCAATTCTTGGTGCAATCTACTGCCCCACTGATGGCTTAGCTAAAGCAATTCGCGCAGTGAGCGGTCTACAGCAACTTGCCGAATCACGTGGCGCAGTGTTCAAAGATCTGCACGAAGTCATCGCAATCGAACAAGAAGACGGCAAAGTCACCGGCGTCACCACAAACAAGGGTTTCTACCCTGCAGACATTGTGATCTCGGCTGCCGGAATTTGGGGACCAAAAGTTGGGCGCATGTTCGGCATGGCCAAGGCATTCCAGCCACTCGCCCACCAACTTGCCTGGACTGAAGACATTCCATCACTGGCTGACCAAACCGAAGAAATTACGATTCCCATCATGCGCCACCAAGGCGAAGACCTGTATTACCGCCAGTGCTTTAAGGGCATGGGAATTGGTTCGTACTTACACCGCCCATTACCAATCGAATCTGAAGAAATTCTTCCGTTTGATCAGGCAGAAATTATGCCAAGCCAACTGCCCTTCACCGCACCTGAATGGGAACCAGTCATGGGCCTCTCAGGCAAAATCATGCCTGACTTGAAGGATGCAAAGATCACCGAAGGCATGAACGGAATGTTTTCGTTTACCGTCGACACCTTCCCTTTGATGGGCGAATGGAACGGTCTCAAGGGATTCTGGGTTGCCGAAGCTGTGTGGGTTACCCAATCCGTTGGCGTTGCGCGAGCAACTGCGGAATGGATTGTTGATGGACATCCGACATTGCCTGTTCACGAATTTGATGTGAACCGTTTTGAAAATCATCAACTCGGACCGAACCACATCAAGATGCGCGGGCAACAGAACTACGTCGAGGTCTACGACATCATTCATCCTTTGCAGCCGATGGAAAAGCCGCGTCCACTTCGTACGACGGGTTTCTACCATCGCCAGCAAGAACTCGGCGCGTACTTCCTTGAGGCATCTGGCTACGAACGTCCACAATGGTACGAAGCAAACAAGGACCTGGTTGCACAGTATCCGTCTCCTGAACGTGACGCGTGGTCAGCGCAGTACTGGTCACCCATCATCGGCGCCGAAGCCCAGTACGTGCGCGAAAGTGTTGGCCTGTTCGACATCACCGCGCTCAAGCGAATTGAAGTTTCAGGTAAGGGTTCCATGGAATTTTTGATGGAGCAGACCACTGGAAAACTGGATAAGGCGCCAGGGTCTGTGACGTACTGCTTGATGTTGACGAACAAGGCTGGCATTTTGTCGGACGTCACTGTAACCCGCCTTGGCGAGAACGAGTTCATGATTGGTGCCAACAGCGCTATCGATGTAGCACGCTTAAAGATGTCAGCTCCTGACACCGTGCACATCAAGGATGTCACTTCAGGAACTGTCGGTCTTGGTTTGTTTGGACCGAATGCACGCAAGGTTGTCGAAAAGCTCACTGACGTTGATGTATCCAATGAAGCATTCGGTTACTTCAAGGCCAAGCGTCTCTACCTAGATCAAGTGCCGGCAACATTGTGGCGTTTGTCGTACGTTGGCGAACTTGGATACGAAATCTATGCAGATGCTGACATGGCGTTAAAGCTGTGGGACACCTTGATGGAAGCCGGTGCAGAATTCGGAATCATCGCTGCGGGTCGAGGCGCTTTCAACTCGATGCGTTTGGAAAAGGGTTACCGCTCGTATGGCACCGATATGACAAGCGAGCACAACCCACACGAAGCTGGTTTGGCGTTTGCTGTGCGTAAGGGCGGCGGCTACATCGGTGCTGATGCATTCGAGGCGCTGGAGCCAACTGCAATCACGCGTAAGTTGGTGTGTTTAGTTTTTGACAATCCGGCACATGTTGTTATGGGCAAGGAGCCAGTCTTTGTTGACGGTAAGCCGGTGGGTTACACCACAAGTTCGTACTTCGGTCACACGATTGGCAAGCAGATTGCTTATGCATGGCTGCCAATTGAAAGCTCAATTTTAGGCACCAAGGTCGAGGTTCGTTACTTCGATCAGTTCTATTCAGCAGTTGTCAGCGACGATCCTCAGTTCGATGCCAACATGTCCCGTCTGCGCTCGTAAGAACCCCTAGATAAGGTCAGAACATGGCAAACACTCATCGTCGACGGACTGTCGAATTGCCCGAACATCCAGAGTTTCTATGGGCTAATGCATCCCCCAAGAAGTCCTATGACGTCATCATCATTGGTGGTGGCGGTCACGGGTTGGCAACTGCGTATTACTTGGCCAAGAACCATGGCATTACCAATGTTGCGGTGCTGGAAAAAGGTTGGCTTGCGGGCGGGAACATGGCACGCAACACCACAATTATTCGCTCGAACTACCTGTGGGATGAATCTGCAAACATCTACGACCACTCGTTGAAATTGTGGGAAACCCTGCAAGAAGATGTCGGCTACGAAATGTTCTTCAGCCAGCGCGGCGTCATGACTCTTGCACACAGCGTCAGTGATGTGCGTTCGAAGCAGCGTAACTTTTACGCCAACCATGTAAATGCGGTTGATAGCCAGTGGCTTACTCCTGAAGAAGTTGTCGAAATCGCACCGATTGTGAACATCAGTCAAGACATCCGTTACCCAGTGATGGGTGCGACTTATCAACCTCGCGGCGGTATCGCCAAGCACGACTGGGTTGCGTGGGGTTACGCCAAAGCTGCGAGCAACATGGGTGTTGACATCATTCAGGGTTGCGAAGTTACTGGCTTCAACATCCAAAACGGCAAAGTCATGGGAGTGGAAACAAACCTTGGACCGATTGCCGCGAACAAGGTCGGCATGGTTGCTGCGGGTCACACTTCAGTACTTGCCGAAAAGGCCGGCTTTGATGTGCCTTTACAGAGTCGACCCTTGCAAGCTTTGGTATCGGAGCTGCTGGAGCAGGTTCTCGACACAGTCATCATGAGTGGTGCTGTGCATGTGTACGTTAGCCAGGCACACAAGGGCGAACTCGTTATGGGTGCAGGCACAGACTCGTACAACTCATACGCCCAACGTGGTGGCTTCCATGTCATTGAACATCAGCTCGCTGCTGCCGTTGAACTGTTCCCAATCTTTGAGCGCGCGCACTTACTGCGCACATGGGGTGGCATCGTAGACATTGCACCGGATGCGTCACCAATCATTGGCCTGACACCAGTGGAGAACCTCTTTATCAACGCAGGTTGGGGTACTGGTGGCTTCAAGGCCACACCGGGTTCGGGTTGGGTGATGGCAGCCACGATTGCGAACGGTGAACCTGACGCACTGGCTCAGCCATACGCACTTGACCGATTTGTTTCGGGACACCTCATTGACGAGCACGGCGCTGCCGGCGTGGCCCACTAGGAGATCTGATGTTGCATATTCCTTGTCCTTACTGCGGTCCTCGCGACGAGACTGAATTTCATTACGGCGCTGAAGCGCACGTTGCTTACCCCGAGCCGAATGAAGTCTCGGATGCTGATTGGGCTAAGTACATCTTTATTCGCTCGAATCCAAAGGGTTGGCTGGCTGAGCGCTGGGTTCACAGCGCGGGATGCCGTCGCTGGTTCAACGTGTGGCGTAACACTGTTACCCACGAATTTGGTCCTTCGTACAAGCCATTCACCGCACAACCAGAGAAGCCAACATCATGACAAATGAAATCTTGAACTTCACCTTTGATGGCAGCCCTTACATCGGTCGCCCGGGTGACACATTGGCATCGGCCCTGTTGCGCAGCAACGTTGTGCACTTCACGGACAGTTCGTACAAAGAACGTCCTCGCGGAATCTTTGGTTTGTGGGTTGAAGAGCCAAATGCACTCGTCACTGTTGAGACTGGTGCCGGCGAAACAATGGTGCCAGCTACGACAATCGAACTTGTTGATGGACTTGTGGCTCGAAGCCTGCAGGGTGTTGGTGACCTACCTGACACTCGCGACAATGCACGCTACGACAAGACAAATCGTCATGTGGATGTACTCGTGGTTGGCGCAGGTCTTTCGGGGCTGATGGCTGCAGCCGAGCATGCGCGTGCGGGTCGTTCCGTAATCATTGTTGATGACAAGCCCGAAGTTGGTGGACACCTTGCTGACCTTCAGCGTGAGGTGCCTGCCGATTTACTGGATGTATTGGCACTGCCGAACGTGACTCACCTTCAGCGCACAACTGTTATTGGCTTATACGACCAGGGTTACGCAGTCGCCGTTGAGCGTCGCACCGACCATGTGAGTACTGAAGTTCGTTCAGACATGTCACGCATGCGCACCTGGCATATTCGTGCAGACCATACCGTTCTCGCAACGGGTGCATTGCAACGTCCATTGGTTTTCGCGAATAATGATCGCCCCGGTGTAATGCTGAGCCATGCTGCGGCTACCTATGTCGACAAGTTTGGCGTCGAAGCTTTCAAGACTGCTGTCGTAGTCACTGTCGATAACCAGGGTTATCGCGATGCCGTTCGCCTTGCACACAATGGTGTGCAAGTTATTGCGGTTGTTGACATTCGTTCGAAGCCTTCGGGTCGTGCGGTCGAAGCAGTGAAGGAACTGAAGATCCCTATCTTCACTAACAAAACTGCAGTTGATACTGGCGCGATTGCAGGTGGCCGGGTTGCTAACGTCACCATTGCTTCGGCCGAAGGAAACAATCCAGAAATTATCAACACTGATTTAGTGGCAATGTCTGGCGGATGGACTCCAACTGTTCACTTGGCCACTTACATCGGCATCAAACCGACTTGGGATCGCGCATGTGCGGCGTTCGTTGTCCGCCATAAGACGGCGTTGCACAGCACAACAGGTATGTTGTCTGGTGATTTTGCTGAAGATGATGAACCAATGGTGTTCTTCGGACCGATTTTGGATCAGCAGCAAGCGGAAGTTGCTTTCGTTGACCATCAGCGTGATGCCACAGCACGTGACCTGCGTCGAGCAATCAACGCCGGAATGCGCAGTATTGAGCACGTGAAGCGCTACACCGCAATCGGTACCGCGCATGATCAAGGAAAGACCAGCGGAACAATCACGATGGGATTGATTGGTCAGGCACTTGGACTTGCTCCCGATGAGATTGGTTCGCTAACTTTCCGTCCGCCTTACATCCAGGTTCCGTTCGCCGCACTTGCTGGACGCGATCGCGGTTTATTGTCTGACCCTGTGCGCACAACGCCGATTCATTCATGGCACGTCAATGCTGGTGCGCCGATGGAAGATGTGGGTCAGTGGAAGCGACCGTGGTATTTCCCGCAAGCTGGTGAAGACATGCACGCTGCTGTTTTGCGTGAATGCGCCGCAGCTCGTAACGATGTGGCTGTGATGGATGCATCGACACTCGGAAAGATTGACATTCAAGGACCAGATGCTGGAATCTTCCTAGACCGCATTTACACAAACATGTTCTCGACTCTGAAGGTCGGAATGAGTCGCTATGGGTTGATGTGTGGTGTTGATGGAATGGTCTTTGATGACGGTGTCACAACTCGTGTTGGTGAAAATCATTTCATTATGACCACGACAACTGGCGGCGCTGCAAAGGTGCTGGACTGGCTAGAAGAATGGCTACAAACCGAATGGCCAGACCTCAAGGTGTACTGCACTTCGGTCACCGAACAAATTTCAACGGTTGCGATTATTGGTCCAAAGAGCCGCGAATTGATGGGTCGTCTGTCACCAGGACTTGACGTTTCTAACGAAGCCTTCGCATTCATGGAGAACAAGCATGCTGAGGTTTCTGGTGTCGCAGCACGTATCGCGCGTATTTCATTCTCGGGCGAACTTGCCTACGAAATTAATGTGCCAGCGTGGTACGGCTTACACATTTGGGAATCAGTGATGCGCGAGGGTGCAGATTTGAATATCACCCCATACGGGACCGAGTCGATGCACGTATTGCGTGCGGAAAAGGGCTTTGTGATTGTTGGTCAGGAAACTGATGGCACTCAAACTCCTGATGACTTGGGCATGGATTGGATTGTTTCCAAGAAGAAGGACTTCGTTGGCAAGCGTTCATTTAGCCGTGCGGATACTTCGCGTGCGGGCCGCCATCAACTCGTTGGTATCTTGCCTGATCAGGGAGATTATGTAGTTCCCGAAGGTGCATACATCGCCAACGCATCCGATGCCAATGTTGCTATGCCTATTAAGCACATTGGTTACATCACCAGTTCGTATCCATCTGCTGAGTTGGGTCGTTCATTCGCACTTGCGCTCGTCGCTAATGGTCGCGAGCGTATTGGTGAGCGAATCGCTATTCCGATGGCTGATCGTGTTGTAACCGGTGTGATTACCGATTCAGTTTTCATTGATAAGGAGAACAGTCGTCGTGATGGTTAATTCTGAATATGCCCGTAGTCCGCTCAGTGGTGCTCAACATGGCCGTGATGATTGTGTTTCCATCAAGGAAGTAGCTTTCTCGCGAAGTTTTGATTTGCGCGCTGAACCTGGATCCGATGGTTACAACGAAGCGAACCTTGCATTGGGTTTTGTGTTACCAGCAATCGTTGGAAAGTCTGCTTCGTCGGAAAATTTCACGGCGCTCTGTCTTGGTCCTGACTGGTGGTACATCACTGGAACGGGCGACTTATTTGGCGAGTTGTCGCACGCGCTTGCCACCACACACATTTCTCTTGTGGATGTCAGTGCCCAGCGCACAAAGCTTGAAATCACTGGCCCGCATGCCAGTGATGTACTGGCCCATTACTGGGAACAGGATCTTCGTGTGTCGCACTTCCCTGTTGGCGCATGCAGCCAAGGCATTCTCGCAAAAGCACCAGTTATTGTGTGGCACTGCTGTGAGAATTGCTACGTTGTCTTTGTGCGTTCATCGTTTGCTGAGCACTTGTGGACCGCACTCACCGACGCAACTGTCGAATACCTGTAATTCGTTCATTCATTCGTTCGTTAAGAAGAGGAACTATGTCAGCTGTCATTTTGGATGGTAAAGCAACTGCGGCAGCCGTCAAGGCGTCACTTGCAACGCGCGTTGTGGCACTGAAGGCAAAGGGAATCACCCCCGGGTTGGGAACGATTCTGGTTGGCGATGATCCAGGTTCACATGCGTATGTTGGTGGAAAGCACAAGGATTGTCACGAAGTGGGTATCACATCGATTCGTGAGGACCTGCCCGCAGATGCAACCCAACAAGACGTACTTGACGCTATTGAGCGACTCAATAGCAATCCAGCATGCACGGGCTACATTGTTCAATTGCCGCTACCTAAGGGTTTGGATTCAAATGCTGCTCTGGAAGCTATGGATCCAGCTAAGGATGCTGACGGGCTTCACCCGATGAACCTCGGGCGATTGGTTCTTGGAATTGATGCTCCCCTGCCATGCACTCCGCGAGGGATTGTTGAGCTGTTACGTGCGTACGACGTTCCACTTGATGGCGCTGAAGTGTGTGTCGTTGGACGAGGTGTCACAGTAGGTCGACCGCTTGGGTTGCTGCTTACGCGTCGCAGCGAAAATGCGACCGTCACTTTGTGTCACACAGGTACAAAGGATATGGCCGCGCACATTAAGCGTGCTGACATTGTGGTTGCGGCAGCTGGCGTACCGCACTTCATTAAGCCGGACATGATCAAGCCAGGTGCAGCTCTTCTTGACGTAGGTATCACCCGCACGGATGCTGGTTTGTTGGGCGATCTTGATCCAGAATGTGCGCAAGTTGCTGGCTGGATTGCACCGATGCCAGGTGGAACAGGACCAATGACTCGCGCCATGTTGATTGCCAACGTTGTCGATACTGCAGAAGGAAATTTCTAAATGACTATCAAGGAATACGACTACGTCATCATCGGTGGCGGTTCAGCAGGTTCAGTTCTTGGCAACCGTCTTTCTGAGAATCCAGACAACGAAGTTCTGGTTCTAGAGGCTGGCCGACGTGACTCATGGTGGGATGTCTACATTCACATGCCGGCAGCGCTGACATTCCCTATCGGAAACAAGTTCTATGACTGGAAGTACGAAACGGATCCAGAACCATTTATGAATGGGCGCCACGTCTATCAAGGACGAGGCAAAGTTTTAGGCGGCTCTGGTTCAATTAACGGAATGATTTTCCAGCGCGGTAACCCTATGGACTATGAACGATGGGCTGCCGACAAAGGTATGGAGAATTGGGACTTTGCCCATTGCCTTCCGTACTTCAAGAAAATGGAAAATGCCACTGGTGTTCCTGATGACAACACGTACCGCGGCCATTCAGGCCCGTTGTATTTAGAAAAAGGCCCAGCAAAGAATCCACTGTTCAAAGCGTTCTTTGATGCTGCAGTTGCTGCTGGATTCAAGCGCACCGACGACGTAAATGGTTTTAGCCAAGAAGGTTTTGGACCATTTGATAAGAACGTGAAGAAGGGTCGTCGCTGGTCGTCTGCTCGTGCTTACTTGCATCCAGTAATGCATCGCAGGAACCTCACAATCAAAACGCGTCACCAAGTCCACCGCGTCTTATTCGAAGGCGATAAGGCCGTTGGTGTCGTTGCACAGCACGGTAAAAAAATTGTTGAATACCGCGCCAAGGAAGTTGTCCTATGCGGTGGTGCAATCAACACACCTCAGGTGTTGCAACTATCTGGAATTGGTCCAGCAGAACTTCTCAAAAAGCATGGCATTCCTGTTGTGAAAGATTTGCCAGGCGTCGGCCAAAACTTGCAGGATCACCTTGAGGTCTACATCCAGCATGCCTGCAAGCTACCCATCACGATGAATCCAAACTTGAAGTTGTGGAAGCGCCCTTTCATCGGGGCCGCCTGGTTGTTCGCCCGTAAGGGGCCAGGTGCCACGAACCACTTTGAAGGCGGAGGCTTCGCGCGCAGTAATGACACCGTTAAGTACCCGAACTTGATGTACCACTTCTTGCCAATTGCTGTGCGCTATGACGGCACAGGCATCGAGCAAGGGCACGGATACCAGGTGCACGTCGGACCGATGTATTCAGATGCTCGCGGTCGCGTTGAAATCAAGAGCGCCGACCCGATGGCAAAGCCATCTATCCTGTTCAACTACCTATCGACCGAACAGGATCGCCGCGAATGGGTTGAAGCTATCCAGGTCACGCGTAACATCCTGGCCCAATCTGCCTTCGATCAATACAGTGACGGCGAACTCTCACCCGGACCTTCGGTACAAACACCTGAAGAGATTTTGGAATGGGTTGCCAAGGATGGAGAAACCGCTTACCACCCATCGTGCACAGCAAAGATGGGCACTGATGAGATGAGCGTTGTCGATCCCCGCACGATGAAGGTCCATGGTGTTGAAGGTTTGCGCGTTGTAGATGCATCCGTATTCCCTTACGTCACTAATGCCAACTTGTACGCACCGACCATGATGGTTGCCGAGCGCGCAGCTGACCTTATTCAGGAGAAAACGCCACTGGCACCTGAATATGTCGATTGGTTCAAAGCCACAAAGTAGGCTGGGGAAAGCACAGGCGCTCGGCAAACGCTGATGCCTGTGCTTTTCTTATGTTGAAAAATAATCGTGGTCTCGTCGCAATCATCGCCGCAATGGTGCTGTGGGGATTGAGCAACCCACTTTCAGACTTTGCTGTTGAGAAACTCACCCCAATACAATCATTCGCCTGCGAAGTAGCCGGTGGCTTAGTGACGCTATTGATGGCAATGGTGGCCATCCCCCGCTTTCGTACGGCACTGTTGCACATTCCTTGGAAAATTGCGATTCCCTTCGGCATCATCTCGCCCGGGCTGCAATACATTTTGGGAAACATCGGATTTCAGTACGGCACGGTAACTACCGGTGTTGTTCTGATGTCCAGTGAAGTGTTCTTCTTGGCAATTGGCGGCGTGTTCATTTTGAAAGAGAAGATGCACAAGCTTGGGTTCGTTGGACTTGCCGTTGGTGTCACCGGAGCCATCATCACCGGTGTCGCGGGTCAACATAACAATCCTGAAACCACCGGGCTTGTTTTGCATGTTGCAGGTCTTAGCGTGAGTGCTGGCCTCGTTGGTGCGCTGGCATTTCTTCTCGTTGGTCTCTCCGGCGGCGCTTATGGGTTGCTTGGTCGAAAGTTCACGCCAGGACAAAACATTATGGCGCTCACAACAGGTCAAGTATTTGTTTCCGCCATCATTGCTATCTTGTTCACACTGGGAACACATCAACCAATGCCAACGAGCGACCAGGCCATGAATGTGGCCTCTGCAGCACTCGGTGGTGCAATGGGTACCAGCCTTGCGTTCTTGCTTTATAACTTTGGTGCAAAAACTGCGTCTACAAAACAAGCAGCACTGTCACTGAACTTAATTCCAATTGTCGCAATTATTTCTGGAGCGCTCTTGGGCCGTGGCTTGCCCACACCATTGCAGTACGTGGGAATTGTTCTGGTGCTTGTCAGCATGCTGGCCCTAGAAACTGAGCATCCCTAAGAGTTTGTTAAGGCGACGAGCGACTAAACACCCGAGGCATCACGCGCAGCCTGCGCAAGAGACGAAAAGTGTCCGCGGGCAAAATCACCCAAGGGATCTTCTGAGTACTTCATCAATGTAGTGAACGGCAATGTCGACACAGCACGCATGGCCAGTACATGTTCGATGTCATCCGATGTTTGACCTAGGGCAATTGCGCCAGCTTGTAATTCACGAATCTGCGCAATGCGGTTTGGTGCCCACAGGGTTGCAAGAACCAACAGAGGAACTGCGAATGTTGCGATTCCAAAAATTAAGGCCGCTTGGTGGATCGAATCTCCTAAAGATTGGCCGCGGTTGACGAGGTTGCCACCGGTTCCTTGAGAAGCACTGCGAATGGAGTCAGCCAATCCACTACCGACGAATGGGATTGCGCCAATCGCGGCAGCCAAACCATTAAGAAGTTGCTGCAAACCAGTACCGGCTTCGGTTATCGCGCCAGAAATTGATGACAGGGACTGGACAACTGAATAAATAATGTGCGCAAACCAAGCAGAGAAGAGCACAAATACTCCAACCGTTAAATCACGTGTGATCAGGTGTCGGCGCTGTTTACGTTCCCGAGGATAAATAGCCATACAGAAACCTTATTGGCAACTCGTCGCCAGAATCAGCCGGTGTTACGCAGTCCCGTTGCAATTCCATTCACAGTCACACTTAATGCGCGGATGAGTGCTGGCTCTGGCTCTTGGCCTTGGGCACGCTCACTGCGAACACGTTGTAGGAAACTAAGCTGTAGTTCATGCAATGGCTGAAGGTATGTGTCACGTAATGCCAACGTGCGAGACAGAGCTGGGTTACTCGCCAAAACTTCAGTTTGGCCTGTCACACGCAAGATCTCTTGCTGGGTCAGTTCAAATTCAGCGACAACAATGTCAAAGATGTGGCGTAGTTCGGTGGGCACGAGTGTCTCTACATACTTGCGAGCAACATCCATGTCTGTTTTAGCCAAAGTCATTTCAACATTTGCCACGAAGTTTGAAAAGAACGACCACGACAACATTTCGTGAAGATCATCGCCGTATCCGGCTTCCCTGGCGGCCTTTAACCCACTGCCAACGCCGAACCAGCCAGGAACAATTTGGCGAGATTGCGTCCAGCCAAATACCCAAGGAATCGCTCGCAACCCTGAGATACCTGACGATGTATCTGGGCGACGTGCAGGACGTGAACCCATGTGAACGTCGGCTAGTTCACCAACAGGTGTTGAGGCAGCAAAATAGGCTGGCAGATCAACATGCTGAACCAAGCCACGGTAAGCGGTGAGTGCAGAGTCTGACGCCAACGACATGATGTCGTCCCACTTTTCAAGTTTTTCAGATGGTGTGCGTTGTGTGTTGTGCAACAGCGATCCTTCGAGTGCTGCTGCTAACGTCAACGCAAGATTTTCTCGAGCCAGTGGCGGCAACAGGTACTTATCGGAAATCACTTCGCCTTGTTCAGTGAGCTTGATTGCACCAGTCAGCACACCTGCGGGTTGCGCCATGATTGCTTCGTATGTTGGGCCACCACCACGACCGACTGTGCCACCTCGACCATGGAACAGACGCAAACGTACGCCGTACTTATTTGCCACATCGCGCAGTCGGCGCTGGGCCAAGTGGATTTCCCACTGTGATGTAAAAATTCCTGCGTCTTTATTGGAGTCTGAATAACCGAGCATGACTTCCTGCACATCACCGCGAAGGTGAACGACTTGGCGATATGCAGGTGTGCTGAGCAATTCCTCAAGAATGCGGTCAGCTGCACGAAGTTCATCGACTGTTTCAAGCAGTGGCACAAAGTCAACACGCACAATGCCTCGCCGAATATCAACGAGCCCAGCTTCACGTCCGACAACGACGGCCGCCAATAGATCGTCGGCACCGCGAGTCATTGAGACAATTGCTGTTTCACAAACGCTCGGGCCGTACGACTCTTGGGCCGACAGAATCGCACTGTAGGCACCGAAAACATGTTGGTGTTCAGGATCAAGTTGCACAGGGTGTGCGGCAAGTGGACGCGACGACTCTAGTTCAGTCCGGAGGAACGCTAAACGTTCAGCAGGGGTTTTAGCACCATAGTGGGCCGACGCATCAACGCGGGAAACAAAGAGGTCAACAAGTGCTTGGTATTTTTCCGAATGTTCGCGCACATCGAGTGAGGCAAGTTGCAGGCCGATTGCTGCGGCCGACTTTATTGTGCGGTCCAACACGCGAATAGCCACATCTTCGTTCCCAATAGATAGAAGTGATTCACGAATCGTCATCAAGTCTGCAAGAAAATCTTCAGTCGATACGTAGTCACTGCCGTCAACATGAGGCGCATCAGAATTAATGCGGTCTTTGGTATTGATGAGTTTTTGTCGAACTATCGTCAACGACAATCGCCATGGCTCTTGTGCGTTCATGCGCACATAACGCTGGTTCAAATCGGCCACCGATGACGTGCCATCTGCCACAAAGTCATTGATGGATTCTTCGTCGCCAACAATGCGTGAACTTATGGATAGATCAGCAATTGTGCGACTGATCAGTGGAATCAAATCGTTGATGGCGTGTGCTCGTTGCAGGTTAAATACCCGACGTGTGACATCAGGGGTGACGAATGGATTTCCATCGCGATCCCCACCAATCCAACTACCCATTACGAGTGGTCGTGCATCAAGTGGTAACTCGACGTTCAGCACCTGGAGTGCGCTCTCGAGGTCTTCGAGTACGTGACCAAGTGGGCTACTCGCAATTTCGTCAAGGTAGTACAGCGCGTTGCGTGCTTCGTCAAGCACTTCTGGTCGCTGAAGTCGTAGTTCATCGGTTTGCCAAAGCAGGTCCACTACTTCAGCTAGTCGTTCACGCAGCCGAGGATGCACTGGTGAATAAAGGAAATCAGCGATGCGCCGAAGTTTGACTAATACACTTCGGCGCGCAGCTTCGGTTGGGTGTGCAGTGAATACTGGCTGAACTTGTAGTTGGTTCACGACTTGTTGGATTTGATTGTGGTCAATGCCGGCGGTCTTAATTCGCTCGGCTGTGCGATGCAGAATTCCACCATTGCTTCTGCGATCGTCAGCCATCGCATGTGCACGGTGAACCTGTTCGGCGATATTCGCCAAGTTGAAGTACGTGGAAAAGGCTCGGGCTAGTTCAATGGCTGTATCGAGATCGAGGTCGGCAAGCTCGTGTGCCACTTCCCCGTCAGTAGATCGGGTAGCCGCACGTACGCGTTCAACGAGGGCTAAAAGTTCCGGACCGTCGTGGCGCGTGATGGTTTCGCCAAGTAATTCCCCCAACATGCGGATATCGGCGCGCAAGGCTGAATCATCAGTGATTGCAAGGGAAGGGGCTGGCTTTGAGGCAGCGTCAACGTCCGCCCCAGCGGCGTTGATAGGCATGGTCACTACCCTACCGAATCGTTCAGTCCACGTAGAGCCCATGCGGCACAGATTGCGGCATTCTCAGGGGCGATTGTGGCTACCCTGTTTTTGTTGAACCGTGGCTCTACTGCTAATGTTTTCCTCGTACCAAGCACCGCTAGCTCAATTGGCAGAGCAGCTGACTCTTAATCAGCGGGTTATAGGTTCAAGTCCTATGCGGTGTACTTTCGCTCCAGATAACCGCCTTTAATTGGCGGTTTTTCTTTTGTGCCTTGTAAAGTCTTGTCGTGACTTCATCAAGTACTGACCGCGCCTCACATTTTCCCGCTATCGAAAAGAAGCATGGGCTGCCCATGTCTTACTGGTTCGATGTGATGAAAGAAATTGCTGATCGGAAGTATCCAGAGCAGATTGCCTACCTTCGCGAAAACCACGGGTTCAGCCAGGCGCATGCCAATGCAGTTGTCCTCTATTCAAAGGGCTCAACTTCGACTAAGAAGTTCGCGAATATCGCTGAGTACCTTGCACCATTTGATGAAACGAAACAGAAGACTGTTAAGGCAATCTTCAAGGCCATTAAAACAAAGTATCCAAAAATGGAAGAAGTTATTGCCTGGAACCAACCTATGTTGAAGCTTGGTGACAACTACATCTTTGCTGTGAACGTATTGAAGAATCACATTTTGATTGCACCTCATGATGGCGCACAAATCCTGACTGACTTCGCTCCACGACTTAAGGAATACGAGGTCCTTAAGAAAACAGTTCGCGTTCCGGTTGATTGGAAAGTGGACGCGAAGCTGCTTCAGGACATGGCGGCTGCACGCATCAAAGCAATTGGCTAGTCGCTCTATTCAACGACAAATGTTTTTGTGTCTTCGCTGACGATTGATCCGTCTTCGGCTGATAAGTCTTTCGCCTTAAACACATAGGTGCCAGGTTGCAATGTACCCAGCGACACTTTCCATGGCGCTTGCGTTGGGCAAGATTCGCTGGCCAGTGTCATGTCGGATTTCACGACCTTGCCATCCTTCACAAGCTCCCAGGGAACTGCTGCTTCCATAACGCAAGCGGTGCCCGAAATAACAACTGGGTTCTTCAATGTCCATGGCGTTTTGCCATCTACTTGCCCTGGAACATTAATCCAGACCGACGCCAATACTTCATAACCATTTTCGCGAGCAAAAGTTCCCTTTGTATCGACATGTCCCGCAAACGTTTCAATGACCTTGCCGCCCGATGTGAATTTCACTGAACGAACAGACTTGTCATTTGCTGTGAGCGTCCACACAAGTTGATCAATTGCGCGCTGTTCACCTTCGGCTCCGAGTCCCGTTCCAGTGTGCGTGCCAATTGTGATGTCAACAATGGCCAATGGACCAACGTGCTTGATGCTGTTAACAGTTGAGCCGCTGGTCCAGGCAGACTTGTAATCCGAATCAAATGGTTCTTCACCTGCATTGACTAAACGTTGCAACGATGCAAGCCCTACATCGGCAGGCTTAACTTCAGAAACCTTGTGCCACTCCCGATAAAGGCGCAACCCTTGCTGCGTATCAGCAAAGTAATACATCGGGTACGTCGTTATTTGCAGCGACGGACTTGGTGACGGCGATTGACTCGGCGATTCGGAAATAGTCGGCGTCGATGTCACAGATATTGTCGGAGTCGCCGAGCTGGCGTGGGTAAACGGAAGTGAACACGCACTGAGAGTTACCACACATGCAGAAGCAACTATCGCGATAACGAATGACTTTTTGAGCACCATGTGAACTTTCCCGTCTGTGACTTTCAGCGTAACTCAGAAACTTTCAATTATTTGGATGCGCATGGGTTCACAATGGAGTGACAGTTACATCAACCGTGAAAGCGAACGAATGACACTTTTCACCCGCATCACACCGCGGCGCAGTGACTTCGTTGCGATGAAACACAATCCTCGGGCAGACTTCATCGCTGGACTCAGCGTTGCCGTGGTCGCCCTCCCCCTTGCTTTAGCCTTTGGTGTCAGTTCCGGCGTTGGCGCAGGCGCTGGAATTGCCACTGCAATCGTTGCTGGTTTAGTCGCAGCAATTTTTGGTGGCAGCCGACTTCAAGTCAGTGGCCCCACAGGCGCTATGACCGTGGTGCTCGTACCTATTGCATTGCATTTTGGCCCTTCAGCCGTGTTTGTGGTGGGTTTTATGGCCGGCGTCATTCTGCTCGTCATGACGTTTGCTGGCGCAGCGCATTCAATGCGCTACATACCTATCAGTGTGATTGAAGGTTTCACATTAGGTATTGCGATGCTAATTGGTCTTCAACAAATTCCAATGGCATTGGGAGTTAAGGCACAGTCTTCTTCTGTCGTTGGATCTGCTTGGCGGGCATCTGTTGCATGGTTCAAGGCGCCAACTTTTGCGAGTATCAATATTGCTATTTTTTGCGCTCTGTTTATTCTGATTCTTGCTCGGGTGCGATCTGGATTCCCGGCAGGAATTGTTGCTGTTGCGCTGACAACGATTGCAGTGTGGGTCGAAAAGCTTGATGTGCACACTGTGGGTGATGTTCCGCGTTCATTGTCATTCGTTGGATTGCCACACCTCGGTGATGTGAACGTGGCAGCGCTGATCATTCCGGCGCTTTCTGTTGCTGGTCTTGCGGCCATCGAAGGTCTTTTATGTGCAACGGTGGCCGACTCGATGGCCGGAGGTACACCACACAATCCTCATCAAGAACTCTTCGGGCAATCGTTGGCTAACCTTGTAGCATCGTTATTTGGCGGGGTGCCGGCGACTGCAGCTATTGCGCGCACTGCTGTGAATGTTCGTAGTGGTGCCACAAGTCGTCTTGCTGCTATCTCACACTCACTAATTTTGTGGCTGTGCATTGCCGTAGCCAGCGGCTTAGTCGCACACATTCCACTGCCTGCACTTGCTGGCGTCCTCATTGCTACGGCATTACGAATGGTTGACGTTGAGCGAATGCGCAATTTTGCCAAGGAAACCAATACCGACTTCTTTATAGTGGCAATTACCGCCGCGGCCACGCTCTTCCTTGACTTGGTTGAAGCGGTCGCTGTTGGTTTGGTTATTGCCGGAATCATCAGCGCCTTCCAGAACCGATACAACCACGAGACCCATGAACATCAAGTCGACGACGCCGAAATCGCCCTTGAGCATGCGCTTCACCCAGTTACTCCTCAAAAGGAAAAAGGGTCTGACGGAATCCATTAAACTTCTGGGAACACGATTGGGGTGGTTATGGCCGAGCTCGTTTTTTTCACGGGAACTATGGATTGCGGAAAGTCCACCCTTGCTGCCCAGGTTAATTACACCCATTCGAGTCGTGGTCGACGCGGCTTAGTGTTCACCCGCAATGATCGTGCTGGGGCTGGTGTTTTATCGAGTCGGCTGGGGCTGGAAGTTCAAGCCGTCGAAGTTGCCAATGACACAGACTTATTCGCCATTGCCCTCGATGAAGTAAACAAGGACGAGCCACTGGAATTTATGGTGTGCGACGAAGCTCAGTTCTACACTCGCGAACAAATTGATCAGCTTGCTCACGTTGTTGATGATCTAGATATTGATGTGTTTACGTTTGGAATTGCTAGCGATTTCCGAACAGAACTTTTCCCGGGTTCGGCTCGACTTTTTGAACTGGCAGATCGAATTCAAATCTTGCAAGTTGAGGCACTGTGCTGGTGCGGTCGACGCGGAACACACAATGCGCGTGTTGTTAACGGAATCATGGTCACAGAAGGTGAACAGGTAGTTGTTGGCGACACTGGGTCGAGCAAGCCGGACCTTGTCGAGTACGAGGTACTGTGCCGACGCCATCACATGGCGGGTATGCCGCTCAATCACGCTGGCGACTAGTACGCCGAGTGGGCACGCCCTTCTTTTTTGGCTAGTCCTTCTTCTTAGCAATGAGCCCAACAATGCCTGCAAGGCCTGCTGCTACCGCCGCTAATCGTTCGGGTCGTGGTTTGCCCTCATCGTCTAGAAATGCCTCAGAAACCTTGTGAAAGCCTCGGGAAGCCACATTGCTGGGGCGAACGTATTCTTCTAGGTCGCTGACGGTTTCGATGAGCCGCGTGCGCGTTTCGGCCATTTCGACAGCGAGGATTTCCGCTGGTGTTGGGGTGTTCTTGGCCATGAAACAAGCCTACGCCCTCCCAAAGTGCGCTTTATCCATGTCTGCCTTAGTCTTGTTATTGCAAGTCATTTGCAATAAGGAGAATTATGGCCACCATGGCAGTCGAGTCCCACGAACCTAAAGTTCGCCTACGGGACCGCCTCACTCGCGAAGAATGGCGTCGCATGTACGCGATGTTTGGGGTCATCACACTTCTACACGTCCTGGGTCTTGCGCTTATGTACGCGGCAACTCGCGGTCACTACCAGCTCAGCGACGGCTCAATGTTCGGTTGGGGCACAGCTGCACTTGCCTACACGCTTGGCATGCGCCACGCATTCGATGCCGATCATATTTCAGCAATTGATAACACCACTCGAAAGTTGATGTCAGAAGGACAACGCCCGCTCGCTGTCGGATTCTTCTTCTCCTTGGGTCACTCGTCAGTTGTGGCAACCCTTGCAATTCTTTTGAACTTCGGAATCAAATCATTGGGCAGTCAGCTTAAGAATGAAGATTCATCGCTACACCACTACACCGGACTCGTTGGAACAACTGTGAGTGGTTTATTCTTGCTGTTCATCGCAGTTTTGAACATGATTGTTTTAGTTTCCGTCCTACGAATCTTTTTCGACATGCGTCGAGGAATGTATGACGAAGCCGAGCTGGAAAAGCACCTCGATTCGCGCGGATTCTTCATGCGTTTCTTTGGCCCAATCGCTCGTCGCATCGACAAGAGCTGGAAAATGTATCCGCTCGGTATTTTGTTTGGCCTGGGATTCGATACTGCCACCGAGATTGGCCTGCTGGTACTCGCAGGTTCGTCTGTCGTCGCAGGATTGCCATGGTGGGCAATCATTTCCTTGCCGTGTTTCTTTGCCGGTGGTATGAGTTTGCTCGACACAATTGACGGATCGTTTATGAACTTTGCATACGGCTGGGCTTTCTCAAAGCCAGTGCGCAAGGTGTACTACAACATTGTCATTACAGGTCTTTCAGTTGCCGTAGCGCTCTTCATCGGTGGTATGGAAATTATCCAAGTCCTTTCGGCTCAACTGAATCTTTCTGGTGGTTTTTGGGACTACGCAAATTCATTCAACCTGAACTCTGCGGGCTACATAATCGTTGCCGTCTTTGCGGTTGTATGGATTGGTGCAATCTCAATCTGGAAGTTTGGGCACATTGAGGATCGTTGGCATGCACGTGCACATGCAGCGCAACGAGCACGTGGTGAAGAAGTTGACCACGCGGCCGCTGGCATCGAACTTGGCCCGATTGGAAATGCCTTCGTCATCGACTAGCACCAAAGCCACAAACTCTGTGAAGCCTGCGCCCCAAGTGAGCGTAGGCTTCATGCATGTCCGAGCTCACAATTGGTAAGAAGGCACCAGCTTTTGCATTGAAAGATGCAACTGGCACTGCACATAAACTTGCTGAATTTGCAGGCAAGAAAACAATTATTTATTTCTATCCCGCCGCACTCACACCAGGCTGCACCAAACAAGCCTGCGACTTCCGCGACAATCTCGCCGTCCTGCGCAAGCAAGGGTTTCAAGTAGTCGGCGTCTCACCAGATAAACCCGAGAAGCTCACGAAATTTATTGACACAGAAAATCTTCCGTTCCTACTCCTGTCTGATCCAGAGCATTCCGTGATGGAGAAATATGGCGCTTGGGGCGAGAAGAGCCTGTATGGCAAAACAGTTACTGGTGTCATTCGATCCACCATCATTCTTGATGAGCAACTCAAGGTAACTCACGAACTTCACAATGTGAAAGCAACCGGACACGTTGCCAAGCTCATGCGGGATTTGAACATTAGCTGATGGCAAAACATCCGTGGCTCACTCGCAACCTCGTTGTTCTGAGTCTCGTATCCCTGACACAAGACGCGGCAAGCGAGTTGATGTACCCTCTGCTGCCGCTATTTCTCACTGGCGTCTTAGCCGCGCCAGCGATTGCCCTCGGTGTTGTTGAAGGACTTGCCGAGGTTGCTGCGGGACTTTCTAAATATTGGGCTGGGCGTACATCTGATCGTGTCGGTCGAAAAACTTTCATCACGACAGGCTACGGCCTGGCAGGAATTGGCAAAATGATTGTCGCGAGCTCGGTCATCTGGCCGACGGTTGTGTTTGGACGCGTCGTGGATCGCATTGGAAAAGGAATCCGGTCGGCACCGCGTGACGCACTAATTACTACTTCGCTCGAACCAGAACATTACGGACGTGGCCTTGGGTTTCACCGGAGCGCAGATACTGCAGGGGCAGTGATTGGTCCGTTCTTGGCATTGATTGGTTTAGCCGCACTCAACAATGACGTTCGCGCCGTGATGTGGTGGGCCGTGATCCCCGCATTCTTGTCAATGGGATTAACTTTCTTAGTGCACGAGAAACGCACAGAGGTGACTACACAATCAGTCATCATTGAAAAACTTCCATTACCTCGAAGTTTTTGGTCAGCAGCACTGCCGTTCATCGCTGTTTCATTGACAAATTTGCCAGACACAATGTTGCTGCTACGACTATCGCAAATTGGCATGTCGATGACCCATGTGGTCTTGGCATACATCGCATTCAACCTCGTCTACACGCTGTCGGCGTACCCTGCTGGTGCCATTTCTGATCGACTTCCCCGCACCATGGTGTACTCAATCGGTTTGCTGGCCTTTTCGATTACGTACATCACGCTCGGACAGATTGACCATCCGAGCAAGTGGGTCTACACAGCCGTTGCAATCTACGGCTTCTTCCCCGCGCTCACCGACGGAATTGGCAAGGCGGCAATCGCCGATGCGACCACTAAATCAAGCCACGGTCGCGCGCAGGGTGTATTCCAGTCGCTCACGGGATTCGCAATCTTGGGTGCCGGCCTGTGGGCTGGCGTGCTGTGGAATTACGGTTCGGGTCATGGAGCATTCCCCATGACAACTGCGGGGACCATTGCAGGAGCTGCGGCCATCGCAATGTTTATTCGTACAGCGCGGACAAGAAGTGAGGTATCAACACCAACCGATTAGCGCGAACCCATGCTCACCTGACAGAATAGGTTCCACGTGCGGGAGTGGCGGAATTGGCAGACGCACTAGACTTAGGATCTAGCGCCTTCGGGTGTAGGGGTTCAAGTCCCCTCTCCCGCACCATTATTTTCAAGCGGCAACAGCCGCTTTTTTCTTTGCCTGAATACGCAACTTTGCTTGAATGCACAAACCATCGCTTTGATACCGCGAGAATAACTACATGAGTTTTGATTACACAGATCGAGTTTTTGTTATCACGGGTGCTGCCGGTGGTATTGGTAGCAACTTGGCACGCGAATTTGCTGGCCGCGGTGCCCGGATTGCGGCGCTCGACATCAATGCCGAGAAAGTGTCCGCATTGATCGATTCTCTGCCAGGCGAAGGTCACCTTGCCATTGCACTTGATCTCACCGATCGAAGTGCGATTACTCGAGCAATCTCTACGCTTGAGTCAACCTTTGGAAAAATTGATGTGCTCATTCCAAATGCTGCCATCACCACAACCGATCGTTTCGACGAACGTAGCGTTGAAAGTATTGAACGCGAACTCGATATCAATCTGACCGCGCCACTTGTGTTGATTCGCCAAGCAATTCCGTTGCTCCACAAGTCCACTGATCCACGCATCATTACAACGGTTTCACTTGGAGGAATATTCCCGCTTGGTGAAACGCCGATGTATACCGTTTCGAAATTTGGACTACGCGGCGCTATGTTGTCGATGAGCCTTGATCTGGCGAACAAGGGCATCATCGCTGGATCCGTGATGCCTTCGGCGACAGATACACCGATGCTGCATCGTGAAGCAGTTGAAGGCGGAAACACTCTGCAATTCATGGATCCACCGCAAAAAACTGAAGCAGTCGTCAAGAGCTTTATCAAGATGTTGGATAAGCCCACATTCGAGCGCTACCCCAAGCCCAGCGAATCATGGTTAGTTCGAGTGGCCATGCTGGCACCTGCCCTGCTTCCGAAACTGATGCCACTGTTCCGCGGACGTGGAGATCGCGGACATCAACGTTTCCTCAAGGAACTCCAAACGCGCGGTATCGCTCGTCAGGACGGCGACACCTGGGTCATGGTCGAAGACGATCCACGCTAATTCTGTGCAGCTGTAACAGCAAGCCCAGCTTCTGTCACATCTGGCCAGTTGTACTCGTCACGAATTTCTGCCAAATAATTTCGATAAGTGTCCACATCGATGTAGCTCGAGTGACGCGGACTGTCAATGTAATCCATACCGCCGGATAGGTCCGGCTGATCAAGTCGTTTACGTTCGAGCCACTTGTCGTAATCGATTCCAGTCTCTCGCTGGTGTATGTCCATCACAATCAAGTTAGCCATGTCCTCAAAACGCTTGTACGCAGCATCCGCAAACTCAGCGAAGCCCATGAAGTACAACGTCGGGTAAGCGCGGGCAAAAAGTTTCAAATATAACTGTGGGCGGCCGTGGTTCCATTCCAGATCTGGTGCCTTGAGGAACGGAACTTCGTACTGATAACCGGTGGCTAGAACAATGAGGTCAATTGATTCGCGCGAACCATCGACAAATACAACGTCATTGCCATCAACACGTGCAACGTCCGGTTTAGCAATGACGTCACCATGGGCCAAGTGATACAGCACCTGAGTATTCATGATCGGGTGGCTGGAAAGGACATCATGATCTGGCGCTGGCAAACCTAACCGTGTGAGGTCACCGACTAACGTGTCTATGAGTTTGTTGGCATCGCCAGCACCCATCGATACGCCTTTTGGTGGCGGGAGAATTCCCGACAACAACGCGTCAGTAGGAACACCAAAGATGTGCTTTGGGATATAGCGGTAACCGCGCCGGACCGAGAGGAACGCCTGAGTCGCATTTCGGCCTGCATCACAGGCGATGTCCACCCCTGAGTTTCCAGCACCGATAATCAGAACGCGTTTCCCAACAAAAGTTGAAGCTTGTCGATAATCAACCGAGTGGATCACATCACCGGTGAACGAATCAATTCCTTCAAGGTCAATACGATTGGGATGCCAGTTTGTACCGGTCGCCACAATCACACCGGCATACGTGCGCACTTCACCATCGTCCAATGTGACCGTCCACGTGCCATCTGTTTCAGGTACTGCACTGGTAACCGCTGTGCCCAGACGCACCTTGTCGGCTAGCCCATAGGCACGCGCAAAGCTCTGAATGTAATCGCGAATTTGTTGCCAGTTCGGGTAGTCAGGGTATTCGGTGGGCATCGGATAGCCCACAAATGCACTCGTGTATTTCGAACTAATGAAGTGAGCACTTTCATACATGGGGCTTCCGGGATTATCGATATCCCAAATACCAGCGACGTCTGTATGTCGCTCAAACCAATCAAACGGCACACCCTCACGAGTCAATGCGCGGGAAATAACTAGACCAGATGGTCCTGCCCCAACAATGCAATAGCGACTTGAGTAGTCAACATTTGTCACTGTTCGTGTTTGTGTGCCGCGAAGCTGCGACGAAGCAAGCTTTGCGTACACGGCTGGTTTGGATTTACGCAGATGCATACCCTTTGCTACGCCGATTGCCAGCAAGGCAATCAGTAGCACCGGTACAAGGTTGACGATTCGATTAGTGCTGCCGGTCAGAAGTGCATAATGCGTCGCTGCCAGAACAAATGCAGTTGTTAGACCAACGAAACCAATCAGTGGTGCAATCACTGACTTCCATACATGCCGATCGTTGCGCTTCCTAAAAAATGCAATGACAGATAGAGATGCAAGCGCCTGCAGAGCAACGATCCCAAGCGTGCCCACACCAATCAGACTTGCAGCAAAGACAGAATACGGGTCCACATTTGCTACCGCGAAAATCAAACTTGCGATAGTGGCCACAAGCGTGATTGCAACGCTGGCAATGTGCGGGCTGAAATATTCGGGATGATATTGAGCGAAAATTTTCGGCATGATTGCTTCGCGACCCAGAGCGAAAAGATAGCGGCTAGCAGCGTTATGAAGCGCCGAGTAACTAGCTAGAACTGATGTGCATAGCAACACAGCCGTCACATCGAACATAATTTCGCCACCGTATTTCTGAATGAGATTCAGAACGAAGACTCCACCATCACTCTTGGCTGTTGCTGCTGCGGTATCTACACCAGCGGCACCAACAATAATCCACGTCATAAATACGTAAAACACTGCAACAGTGCTTACTGCAATGTATGTGGCACGTGGAATGCTGTGCTGCGGATCCTTTGTCTCTTCACCATAAAGAGCAGCAGATTCAAATCCAATGAAACTTGTGAAAGCAAAAATGAGAGCAATGCCAATTGAGCCAGAAAAAATTTGAGTACTTGAAAATGATTCAAGAGGAAGCGCAGCGGTGTGTTTCGTACCGATAACTTGCAATGAGAAAACGAACAGAATCGCAAACTCCAAAATCATTAAGGTGCCCAATACTTTGGCCGACACATCCACCGAGCGGTAACCAAGCAACGCAACGATTGCTACACCGACAAGTGAAAACACGAGCCAGGACACATCAATGCCGACTGCGGCACTAACCACCTCGCGGGTGAAGTACCCAAACGCGCCAGCGAGCCCACAGGACATCGCTGTATATGAACCGAGTGCCACATACGCCGCACCCACACCCAGCGGCTTTCCAAGCGACCGAGAGATGTACGTATAGAAAGCGCCGGTGTTTACCACCCGTCGACTCATCTCGGCGTAACCCACCGAGAAGCACAACAACACCAGACCAGCGATGACGAAAGCAGCAGGCAGACCGGCGCCGTTGCCATACACAAGGGCTAATGGAACGTTTCCGACCATGGCTGCCATTGGCGCCGCAGCAGCAATAACTATGAATACGACTCGCTTTGTCGACAGAGTACGACGCTGTTCAGCAGTGGACATGCCTCTATCTTGGCGGATTGAACTAAATTAACTCAGCAAGTTGGCGCATTGCTTGGCCGCGATGGCTGATTGCGTCTTTCTGATCTGCGGTCATCTCGGCCGTAGTGACATCAAAACCATTGGGGACAAAGATTGGGTCATATCCAAATCCATGTGTTCCGCGCGGTTCACGTACCAGCACTCCGTCCACTGTTCCACGCACAGTGAACTCTTCGCCGTCAGCGCGCACAACCGCGGCTGCGCATACAAACTGGGCACCGCGTCGCACGTCTGGCACATCGTGGATCTGACGCAGAACGAGATCCATATTCGCTCTGTCCGCGTCATTATCTGAACCTGACCAGCGCGCCGATAAAACGCCCGGCATTCCGTTCAATGCATTGACACAGAGTCCGCTGTCATCTGCAATTGCCGTCAAACCTGTGTGCTTTGCCAGCGCGCGCGCCTTCAACAGCGCATTTCCTTCAAAAGTGCTTTCAGTTTCTGGTACTTCTGGTGCATCAGGAAAATCAGCAACTGTGAGAAGTTGAGCGTCTATTCCGGCAAGTTTCAGGATGCGATCGAGTTCCTCAACTTTGTGCGAGTTTCGAGACGCAAGAACGAACTTTTGAGACATTACAACAGACCCAACGGCGTGATTAGCGCAACCTTTTGAAGTTCAGTGAGTTCAACACATCCAGCAGCAGCAAGATCTAATAGCTCGTTGAGGAGTTCACGACTAAAGGGTTCACGTTCTGCGGTGCCTTGCACTTCAACAAAAGCGCCGGAACCAGTCATCACAACATTCATGTCGGTATCCGCACGTACATCATCGTCGTAGTGAAGATCTAGGCACGGTTTACCATCAACGATTCCAACCGAAACAGCCGCAATCGAATCACGCAGCACAACAGCATCGGGTTTCACAAAACCGGATTGACGTGCCCATTCGACGGCATCGGCCACAGCAACGTATGCGCCAGTAATGGCTGCGGTACGCGTACCGCCGTCAGCTTGTAAGACATCGCAGTCAATCATGATTGTGTTTTCGCCCAATGAAGACATGTCCAAAACTGAACGCAAGCTTCGGCCAACGAGTCGCGAAATTTCATGTGTACGTCCGCCGATTTTGCCTTTGACACTCTCTCGGTCACTTCGGGTGTGTGTTGCCCGCGGCAACATCGAATATTCAGCAGTGAGCCAACCTTCTCCGCTACCGGCTTTCCATCGCGGAACGCCAGGCGAAAATGACACGGCACACAAGACACGAGTTTTGCCGAATTCAACAAGGACGCTGCCTTCGGCATGATCAAGCCATTCACGGGTGAAAGTTACTGGACGAATCTGGTCGGCCGCTCGGCCATCGCTACGTTGGGTCACGCACCGACTCTAACGCACTAGAGGCTCACAACCTCGTTAACTTCTGGCCCTAGGAAGCGTCGAGCAAGTCCAGTGAATGGCGCTCCCGTTGCGAGGAATTCGTGGTGCGGCTGTGGCCGACCGCTATCGCGCATCAGGTCATTTTCGGTCAGCACTCGATACACATCTTTGGCGGTTTCTTCAGCGCTCGAAACGAGTGTCACCTGATCGCCAGCAATCATTGAAATGACACCTGTAAGAAGCGGGTAGTGCGTGCAACCTAAAACGAGCGTGTCAACGTCAGCGTCCAAAATTGGTTCGAGATACTCGCGGGCTACGGAAACCAATTCGGGTCCGCTAGTAATTCCCGCTTCGACAAATTCAACAAATCGCGGGCACGCTGCAGTAGTCACCGACACATGTGGTGCAGCAGCGAAAGCATCTGAATATGCGCCGCTAGTAATAGTTGCAGTCGTCCCAATGACACCAATGCGTCCTGAACGGGTTGCACTTACCGCTCGTCTGGCTGCGGGTTGAATGACTTCAATCACTGGAATGGAATATCGTTCGCGAGCGTCACGCAACATTGCGGCGCTGGCAGAATTACATGCGATAACGAGGGCCTTGACATCGCGGTCGACGAGCTTATCCAGGACATCAAGGGCAAGCTCTCGAACTTCCGCAATAGGACGTGGACCATAAGGACCATGAGCTGTATCGCCAACATAAATGACGGGCTCGTGTGGCAACTGATCCAAAATCGATCGCACTACGGTGAGCCCGCCGACTCCCGAGTCCATGACGCCAATTGCCTGATCACCCATTCCTCAAGGGTAGTATCCAGAATCATGACAACTACCATTAAGCGTCCCCTTGCCGTCAGTGGTGTTGCACTCATCATTGCGATTTCGGGGCTTTTTGACTTTCTCGTAGGTGCCCGAATTGCCTTTACGCCAGTGGCACCGACACGACGTGCACTTCCACAGATTCTTGGCGAGAACGCAACTGTTCCCGATTGGTTCTTATTAGTTAACGGTGCCCTTTCTTTACTCCTTGGCTTGATGTATTTGTGGCTGGTTCGTTTGATACTCACCCGGGTCGCCATTTCGCAAGTACTTATTCCAACTTTGGCTGTGGTCAACATTGCGTTTGGGTTCGTCAATTTGCCGCTCGGCTGGATTGCGATTGTTCCCAATATCGCCATTCTGGTCCTGATCAACACAGATTCTGCAAAGAAGTGGTTTTCGTCACCCTAAATCTCATTCAAAGCGCCCACCAACAGGGCTAGTTGCAAAGAGTTCGCAGAGACTTTCAAAGGAATACTCATAGGCTCGTTGTGGTTGTGCCAACTACGGCGAATTCGCTTAGGCTAACTCTGCACACACATACGAAAGTGAAATCATGGCGATTGATGTAAGTATCCCAACCATCTTGCGCACCTATACAAATAATGCGCGGACCGTGCACGGTGAAGGCGCAACATTGGGTGCGCTTGTCGCCAATCTAGAGTCACAGTTTGCTGGCCTTGGTGAGCGCCTACTGGAAAACGGACAGCTACGTCGCTTTGTCAATGTGTACATCAATGACGAAGACGTGCGTTTCATGGGAAGCCTCGACGCACCATTGAGTGACGGCGACAACGTCACTATTCTTCCTGCTGTCGCTGGCGGTTAATCTTGCGTTTCGATTCTCTCCTCGAATCTGTTGGCCACACACCACTTGTTGGTCTTCCGCACCTCTCGCCTAGTGCTGACGTGCGCCTATGGGCCAAACTCGAAGATCGAAACCCGACAGGTTCCATAAAAGACCGTGCCGCGCTGGCGATGATTGAAGCTGCTGAACGTGATGGGCTGCTTACTCCAGGTTGCACAATTTTGGAACCGACGAGCGGCAATACTGGAATTTCTTTAGCGATGGCTGCCCGCCTCAAGGGTTACAACCTCATTTGTGTGATGCCAGAAAATACTTCACCTGAACGAACCCAGTTGCTAAATATGTGGGGTGCGGAAATCCGTTACTCCCCTGCTGCAGGCGGATCTAATGAAGCCGTGCGGGTTGCGAAAATTTTGGCCGCCGAGAACCCGACATGGGTCATGCTGTACCAATACGGCAATCCTGCGAACGCCGAGGCTCATTACCGAGGAACGGGTCCTGAGATTCTGGCCGACTGCCCAGAGATCACACACTTCGTCGCCGGGCTTGGGACTACGGGCACCTTGATGGGCACCGGGCGCTTCTTGCGCGAACACAAGCCTGATGTCCAAATTGTTGCTGCTGAGCCACGCTACGGCGAATTGGTTTACGGTCTGCGCAATATTGATGAAGGCTTTATTCCCGAGTTGTACGACGAGTCCGTTTTGACCACACGATTTTCTGTTGGTCCGCTCGAGGCAGTGCAACGTACCCGTGAATTGCTGAATAAAGAAGGCATCTTCGCTGGTATTTCCACAGGTGCAATTTTGCATGCAGCTTTAGGGATGGCTACAAAGGCTGTTAAGGCTGGTGAACGCGCCGACATCGTATTTATTGTGTGTGATGGTGGGTGGAAGTACTTATCGACTGGCGCCTATGAGGGCACAGTTGAAGAAGCCGGCGAAGCTCTTGATGGACAGCTCTGGGCTTAATACGCCTGAACTATGTTCACTTCTTCTTCAGTGATTTCACCGTCAACAATTCGGTAAGACCGAAATTCATAAGGACCGTTTTCGGTGCCAGTTTCTCGCGTAGACACAAGCACGTAATGTGCAAAGGGCTCAGACGCGTACGACACATCAGTTCGTGAAGGATATGCCTGCGTTGCGGTGTGTGAATGGTAAATAACTACCGGATCTTCATCGCGAGCATCCATGTCGCGGTAGAGCTTCAATAGGTCGGATGACTCAAACTCATAGAAAGTTGGCGAGCGGGCTGCGTTAATCATTGGAATGAAACGTGTCGGTTGGTCCAACCCTGCAGCACCCGCAATAACGCCGCATGCTTCATCTGGATGATCCGCCCGTGCGTGCGCGACAATGCTGTCAACGAGCTCTTGAGTGATCGTAAGCATGGAATCTCCTAAGTGACTTAATTTTAGCGCTAAGCAATGCTGTCGATTAGCGTGCCCTGCAACCAAGTCAACCAGTCGTACACCTGAAACAGTGGTTCGTCAGGGTCTTCACGCTCACCATCTGTAATGTTGAGGCGCACACCTAACACAAGCCGCAGATCATTCAATACTTGAAGCCAGGCCAGCTGTTCGACGTTAGACAACGTGATTTTTTCTGCCTCTAACGCCATCGATTCCAGAACCGTTTGAGTGGCCTTAACTTTTACACCGCGAAGCTCTGGTTCGGTATACCGGCGAAAGTCAGCGGCAGCTTCAGCATCGTCGAGATAGGCATGAGGAAAAAGTCGGGCCAAGGCAGGATCATCAGAAATTTCCGTAGGTCCATTCATTCCCAGCATGCGCGCCAGCGGATCCGTCTCGGCAGGTTCATCAGGCACTGCCACTAAGTTGGCGAATTCACGAATGAAATCCTGCAACACATTTTTTTCAAATTCTTCAAGTCGCAGAGTGACCCGTCCCGTCAAGGATCGTTTGAACATTATTTGTCCTGCTGCAAAGTCGCCCATAGGCCATACGAATGCATGGCCTTCACATCAATTTCCATCTCTTCACGTGAACCTGTGCTGACAACTGCGCGGCCCTTGTGATGCACATCAAGCATGAGCGCCTCTGCCTTAGCCTTGTCGTAGCCAAAATAATTCTGAAAAACGTACGTCACGTATGTCATGAGGTTGATTGGGTCATTCCATACGAGAGTGATCCACGGATAATCAGTGAGCACAGTCGGCTCAGCAACTTCTACGGGGGCGACGCTCATGTATTTAGTCTCTCACGAAGGTGTGTCAGCGAATTGCTCCAGAAATACAAAATGAGGGTGGCACGCGATGCGCGCCACCCTCATTTTGAGGTCACAACGGTTCTAGTTACTTAGAAAGCTTGCGAACCTTGAATGACGAGAAGATCTCCATGAAGCCGATAACGAGCAAGAAGAACGAAATCAGGCGTACCCATGTGATGATCGATGCGATTGGGTTGGACAACATCACGACACCAGCGAGAATCGTAATAATTCCCATGAAGATTAACCAGCCGCGACCGTCTTGGCCCTTAGCTGCAAAACCTGCTGCAAGTTCTGCGATTCCGCGGAACAAGAAACTGATGCCGATGAAGAACGATACCCAGATTGCCTGGCTAATGATGTCTTCGCGGAAGAACATGATGCCTAATGTAAGGGACAGAATGCCGCTGATGAGAAGTAGAACTTTGCCACCACCAGCATTGTCACCGAAACCACGAGCAATCGAACCGATACCGCTGAAGATCAACCAAATACCAAAGATGATTGATACCGAACGTACTGCTGTGACTGGGTGGTTGATAGCAAGAATGCCGCTAGCAACTGTAATGAGACCAAGAACGAGCAGCAGCCACCACTTGTCGCCAATGGCGCCAATTGGATTTGTTTCTTCCGAACCTGTTGCAGGTGCGTTTGTCATGATTCCTCCGTTTATGAACGTTGTTGAAAACGTTTCCGCTCATTCTACCCAAAACGGACTTATTTTTTGATGACGCGCGCGGTAGCCAGAAGTGCAAAAATCCCAATGGCAGCAGCGAAAATCCACATAATTGTGAAAGTTTTTCCCGATAAACCGCTCATGTGCGTGGCATATGTCAACACGCCGCCAGAGATGGACGTCATGACTACAACCCCGAATGAATCGGACATTTGCATTGATGTGCTCAAGCGCGGGTGGTCTTGTTCGCTGGACATGTTCAACATCAAAACACCGAGTGTTGGATAGATCATGCCCATGCCGAATGCAGCCACACCCCACACAAGTGCGCTGGTTAAGGCTGCGGCAAATTTGTCGTTAATAACAAACACTGTGGCTGGCAATACCACAATTGAAATGACGACCAGTGATGCGCCAAGTTGCATGATGCGCACTTGGCTTAAACGAACACGTTTGCTGGCTTGTGCCGAAGAACCAGCGAACCAAAAGACTGTAGCGGCACTCAGCACTGCACCTGAAAGTGCGACGGTGACATGACGTTCATGCTGGAGAGCTAGAGGAACGAAAACTTCAGCACCAAAGAAGGAACCTGCAATCAACCCTCGGACCGCGATAACACTGGGGAGGCCACGTGCGAGGCGCAAAAATCCTGCCGGCATCAACCACTTCGTCGACAGCGCCACTGCGCCTATGCAGGCGACGACTAGCGGGACCAAAATCGTCAGTGACCATTGACCAGCGTGCGACAAAAATATCTGGGTGCTCACCAAGGCGACAATCGCGAGCATGACTGCTGCCATCTGTGTCACTGGGTCATCGTGATGCTTTGGTTCAACGCGCGGTAGCTTACGAATTTCAGGCACGAGTAAAAGAAGCGGACCTAGAAGTAACACCGGGATGATCAGGAAAGTCACCCGCCATGAAAAATACTGCACGAGCAATCCAGCAAGACCCGGGCCTAGCAACCCTGGGACTACCCACGCACCAGCCAACATGCCTAACGCCTTAGGTCGCAGTGGCTCAGGATACGCACGTGCCACCAGGACATACATGGTGACTAAATCGGTGCCAAGTCCCAGCCCTTGAAATACACGACCCAGGAGAAGCTGCGGGAGTGCATGCGCAGTTCCTGCAAGTACCGAACCGATGGCCAGCAACACGATGGTTGCAAGCACTGCCCGATCAAACCCAATACGGTCTGCCCACAGTCCCGCAAGTGTCATACCAACTAGGGATGCCATGGTGAACGAAGTGAAAACAGAGGAATAGTCAGACAATGCCTGAAGGTCGCGAACTGCGACGGGCATGATTGATCCGATAGCAATACCTTCGAATCCAAATACGCTGACCAGCGCGATGATTCCTAGACTGATCCGGCGATACTTGCCCGACCATGGGGTTGCACTCACTAGTCCTCGTTTGAGTTGTCGCCGCCGACCGGCAATCCTTCATAAATATTTTTACAGTCAGGGCACACAGGAAACTTACCTGGATCGCGACTTGGAACCCATACTTTTCCGCACAAGGCAATTACCGGTGCACCTAGTACTGCGGATTCAACAATCTTGTCTTTCTGCACATAGTGCGCGAAGCGCTCATGATCGCCAGCTTCAGTTTGCTCGACTGTTCGCTCGTCAACCAACACACCACCCTCGGTGCGAAATTCTTCAGAATTCATGTCAAAAGAACTTGGTTCCAAAGGACCCATTTGATGAGTATTCAAAAGTGGAGAAGACATAACTACAGACTAACAAATCAACTGACATGCGCACACATTACAAAACACAGCGAGCCCCGCAAATATAAATACGAGGCTCGCTGATTCATGCCTTAACTACTGCGAAAGCCTGCCCTTAAGGCTGGCGAGTTCCTCGCGCACAGCTGCCGGAACACGATCACCAAACTGAACAAAGTATTCATCAGTGAGATCACATTCAGCTGACCAGCTTTCCTGATCAATTGCAAAAAGTTCCGCGAGGTCCGCTGGTGCAATTTCTAGACCATCAAGGTTG
This sequence comes from Actinomycetota bacterium, assembly GCA_947452755.1. Taxonomy (GTDB): domain Bacteria; phylum Actinomycetota; class Actinomycetes; order S36-B12; family UBA5976; genus UBA5976. Next base: position 8,145 of record CANGDT010000008.1, on the reverse strand, counting down.
AGATCGCCGTCGACTGGCAAATTGCCGATCGCAGTTTCGACCACATCGACGTTACCTTCGAGACGGTCAATCACCCACGCCAAGACGCGAGAATTCTCGCCAAAGCCTGGCCAAATATATTTGCCTTCACTATTTTTGCGGAACCAGTTCACTTGGAAAATCTCTGGAAGATTTTTGAACTTCTCTCCCATTTCAATCCAGTGACCCCAGTAGTCAGCCATGTTGTAACCACAGAACGGGAGCATCGCGAACGGATCGCGACGTAGTTGACCCATGCCGCCCACAGCAGCTGCCGTCATTTCTGAAGAGATTGTTGCGCCCATGAAGACTCCGTGGTTCCACGACCGCGATTGTGCGACAAGTGGAACATTCGTTGCACGACGGCCACCAAACAAGATTGCTGAAATCGGAACGCCAGCAGGATCGTCCCATTGATCTGAAATCGTTGGGCACTGCTCAGCTGGAACTGTAAAGCGCGCATTTGGGTGGCTCGATGGTTCCTCCGATGCCGGAGTCCAATCGTTACCTTTCCAATCGATGAGATGTGACGGCACTTCGTCAGTCAAACCTTCCCACCAAATATCGCCATCGTCAGTGAGGGCCACATTGGTGAAAATGCAGTTTGCATACAGTGCTTCAATTGCGTTTGCATTTGTCTTCATGCCCGTACCAGGTGCAACACCAAAGAATCCCGCTTCAGGATTAATGGCGTATAAACGACCATCGTCGCCTGGACGCATCCAGCAAATGTCATCACCGATTGTTTCAACTTTCCAGCCCTTGATTGTTGGCTGAAGCATTGCCAGGTTTGTTTTGCCGCAACCTGATGGGAACGCTGCGGTGATGTAGTGGACAAGATTCTTGGGTGAAGTGAGTTTCAAAATCAACATGTGCTCAGCGAGCCACATCTCATCGCGAGCCATGACCGAAGCAATACGCAACGCAAAACACTTCTTACCAAGTAGAGCGTTTCCGCCGTAGCCCGAACCGTACGACCAAATGGCGCGCTCTTCAGGGAATTGCACGATGTATTTTGTTTCACTGCATGGCCATGGCACATCGGCTTGGCCGTTCTCAAGCGGCATGCCAACGGAATGCAGTGCAGGAACGAAATCGCCATGCTCACCAATGAGGTCCAAAGCATCCTTACCCATGCGCGTCATCATCTTCATACTGATGACGACGTACGGAGAGTCAGTTATTTCAATTCCAAGTTCGCTGATGTGTGAGCCGAGCGGTCCCATCGAAAATGGGACTACATACATAGTTCGACCGCGCATGCAGCCAGCAAAAACTCCCCGAAGAGTCTCCTTCATTTCAGAAGGTTCCATCCAATTGTTTGTGGGACCAGCGTCCTGTTGATTTGCCGAACAAATAAATGTGCGGTCTTCTACTCGCGCAACATCGCTTGGATTTGATCGAGCAAGGAACGAGTTAGGGCGCTTATCTGGATTGAGACGAATCATCGTGCCAGCATCAATGAGCTGTTGAGTCAAGCGATCCCATTCGGCATCAGAGCCATCGCACCATTCAATACGATCAGGTTGTGTCAGGTCAGCAACTTCGCTTACCCACTCAAGAAGTTTGCGGTTCTTGGTAGGCGCGGTATCAAGTCCAGGAATAGCAGTAACACTCATTTGTTGCTCCTCGCACAAGGCCCCCACGACGCTGTGGGTTGGAAATAGCATGCCCTACACATGCCCGAATTCGCTAAGTCGAAAACCTCGAATCACCGCATTTTGTAAGGCTTGTGAGCAAACCCACACGCCAGCATGTTGTTCTTGTGACGTGCGTTACCGATTTGCGGTTGGAGCCTCGGGCTGGCAGCCATGCGAGAATGATGCTCACACAAACTGCGGAGAATTCAATGCACCTCGAACTTGGACTCGTTGGACCAGAATCCATCCCCACGTGGCTGGACCTTGGTTCAGTTGCTGTGGGTGCAGTCTTTGGTGCCACATTAGGAACTTCGCGCAAAGCACCTCTGATTGGCGTGCTCCTTCTCGCCGGTGTCATCGGGTTCGGTGGTGGTATTTTGCGAGATTTATTCCTCGGAGTTCCAATCAACGCGCTGACCAGTAACTCATACATCATCACTGTTGCAGTTGCAGCACTCATAGCCATCATGCTTGGTGATCGCCTTGTGCGACCTTTGTGGGTTTTGCTCATGCTTGATGCGCTAGTAATGGGTCTCTTCGTTGTCATTGGCACCGAGAAAGCACTTATTCTAAACTTTCCAGCCGGCTCAGCCATTTTTGTTGGCACAGTCGCAGCCATTGGTGGTGGCATCATTGCCGACCTACTCACAGGAGAATTGCCCGTCGTCATGAAACGCGGCCCGTGGCAAGCATCTATTGCTTTGGCCTGTGCCATCTGGTTTGTCGCAATAGACCAAATTCATCATCAAGCGTTTACAGAAATTTCTACGATTGTGCTAGCAGTAGCCATCCGTGGCATGACACTATGGCGTGGATGGGAAGCACCACACGCTGACCATCTGTCCATCACAAAATGGCGCGAGCGAATGCTGGGAAAGTCTCAGCAACCGCAAATCCCAGACCAGCAGGAGAAATCACGATGAGTTTTGATGTCCAGAACATTCGTTCCCAGTTTCCATCGCTAGCCAGTGGCGTAGCTCATTTCGATGGTCCAGGTGGAACACAGACTCCTGCCTCTGTCGGACAAGCCATGTTCGATGCCATCACAGGCCCGCTGGCAAACCGTGGAGAAGTAACGGATGCTGAGCGACGCGCAGAAGCAACCGTTGTCAACGCTCGTCATGCAATGGCAGACCTACTCGGTACTGACCCACGTGGAATTGTGTTTGGTCGTAGTGCTACCCAACTGTGCTTCGACATCGCACGCACACTAGCCCAACATTGGGGTCCTGGCGACGAAATTGTTGTTTCTCGAATCGATCATGACTCGGATGTGCGCCCTTGGGTGCGCTACGCCGAAAAGTCTGGTGCGACACTTAGGTGGATTGAATTTGACCCATCAACGGCTCATCTCGATGTCGCTGACGTTGAAGCAGTAGTCAACGAACGCACAAAGCTGGTTGCAATCACCGCAGCCTCAAACCTGCTGGGCTCACAACCCGACATCGCAGCCATCAGCAAAATTGTCCATGCTGCAGGTGCTTTGTTATACGTCGACGGCGTACACAACACCGCTCATGCCTTCGTTGATGTCAAAGCAATGGGTGCAGATTTCTACACCTGCAGTCCATACAAATTCTTTGGCCCACACATCGGCGTTCTGAGTGCAGAACCTGCGCTGTTAGAAAGTTTGCACCCGGACAAGTTACTTCCATCAACGGAAATTGTGCCCGAGCGTTTTGAGCTAGGAACACTCCCCTACGAACTGCTTGCTGGCATTACCGCAGCCGTTGATTTCATCGCCAACATGGTGCCCAGTGAAGGCACTCGTCGCGAACGCATCGCACATTCGATGCATGCAGCCGAGGAACATGAACAAGCGCTTAGCCACCATTTGCGAACAGGTCTCAAGAATATTGCTGGTGTCACTGTATTCAGCAACGCCGCTAATAAAACTCCGACAGAGCTGTTTGAAATTGCAGGTGTCGATTCTCAAGATGCCTACAAATATTTTGCTGACAACCTCGTCAATGCGCCGGCAGGAAATTTCTATGCCATTGAAGCATCCCGTCATCTAGGCCTTGGCGATGAAGGTGCAATTCGCGCTGGACTTGCTCCGTACAACACGATTGAAGAAATCGATCGTTTGTTAAAGTGCGTTGCTGAACTTGCCTCTCGCTAGTTTTAGGCGATTTAAGCGAGATACAAGTCAGTACCAGATGCCGTAATTGTGAACTTTTGCAGCGGCGTCTGGGCGGGACCACGAGTTGGTGCGCCTGAAGCAGTATCGAATTGGGCGCCGTGGCATGGGCAAGCAAAAATGTTGTTGCCCTTATCAAAGTTCACGATGCAACCTTCATGTGTACAGATTGCTGAGTACGCCAAAAACGTGCCAGCCTTTGGCTGCATGATGTACGCAGGTGCGCCAGTTGTTGGTTCGGTGAACTGAAAAGCGCTTCCGACTGGAACATCAGCAACCGTGGCAACTTTGGTACCTGACGGTGCCGTACCACTTGAGGTTGGCGTCGCCGAAGAGGTTAACGTTGCCGACGGTGTAGGCGTGGCAGTGATATTTCCCGTATTGCGCTTGTGCCCAATTGCGCCAACAACCAGACCAGCGATGCCTAGGCCACCAGCAACGGCGCCCGACTGGATGAGCGTGCGGCGTTGAATCTGATCTTCGAGCGGCTTATTGCTCAAAGTTGCTCCTGGGGTAACTCCAGCATCACGCTGAACACGCTGACGAATCATCGCCTCTACGGAGAGATACCCACCATCGCCACCAAGAATAAATGGAAGCGCAGCCGCCATGAACACACTGTCCGGACCAAAGAAGTAGGGAGTAGTTCCCCAGCTGACTGTCAAGAAGAATGAAGCTGCCAGGCCAAAGATTCCAAGCCCGGCTATGCGGGACCAGATGCCCACAAGTAAACCAAGACCAGCAAGTAACTCGCCCAGCGCAATTCCTAAACCTGCCAACGTTGAATGCTCAATCGCGTGATTCACAATAAATGCAATGGGGCTGTGTGCCGATGCAGCCTGCATTTGGTGCAGGACGCCGCTTGGTGCAGTTTTCGAAAAGTAATTTGGATCAGTTAACTTCAGCAGGCCTGCATAGATGTAGGTCACGCCCAAGAAAACTCGAAGTGGAAAAATTACTTTTCCAAAGTGCAACTGGGCAGCAGGTGTGGCTTTAATCTGAAGTGAATTCTTAGGCATGACAACCATTGTCGCAGATTCGCCACGAGTTCCCCACATTAGAAAGTTAGAGGAATGTAAGGGCAATTAGTCTTCGACCTAATGGCATGCGCCTAAGCCGCCTCAAAGTGTGTGAGCCATAGACTCAAACGAGTACGCAGCCCGCGCCACAAAGGATTTGCTATGACAGATATCACCTACATCCAGTCAATACTCATTGGACTGCTACAAGGTGTCACCGAACTCTTCCCCATTTCGAGCCTAGGTCACTCAGTTCTCGTTCCTGCATGGGTTGGCGGCAGCTGGTCACAGCTTGTAACCCAAGTGGACGGTGATTCAAGTTCGCATTCTCAATATCTGTCTTTCATCGTGGCCCTACACGTTGCGACAGCTATTGCCCTAATCATTTTTTATCGTAAAGACTGGGTTGCAATCACCCGCGCATTCTTAGTAACTCTGCGTACACGCAAGATTGAAACATCCACTCAGCGTTTGGCGTGGTTGATCATCGCCGCCACTATTCCTGTTGGAATCACCGGGCTCACTTTGGAACATACTTTCCGCACTCTTTTTGCAAAGCCACTATCGGCAGCAATATTCCTGACGCTCAACGGGTTCATTTTGCTCGGAGGCGAGCGCCTGCGCCGTCAAGCAGAAGCACGCGGCACACAACATGCCAAAGCTGAAGGTACTGCGCATGCTGCTGAACATGAACTTGAAGAAGTTGTTTACGGCGGACCAGATCGCAAGCTTGCCACATTGAGTTTTCGCGAAGCGGGACTCATCGGAGTATTTCAAACTTTCGCATTGTTCGCCGGCATCTCGCGCTCAGGTATCACCATGGTTGGTGGGCTGGTTCGTGGACTTGATCACGAGGATGCAGCAAAGTTTTCATTCCTTCTCGCAACACCAGTAATCCTGGCCGCGGGACTACTGAAACTTCCCGGACTCTTTGGTGAGGCTGGGGCACACATCCATGGACAGATCATCGTTGGATCATTGGTAGCAGGTGTCGCCTCTTATTTCAGCGTCGCATTCTTAACTCGCTACTTCAAAACAAGCAACCTGACTCCATTTGCGATCTACTGTCTCGTTGCTGGAGTCGCTTCAATCGTTAAATTTCACTAGCAGCTCAGGCTATGAGCCTGGGGCGAATGCGATACCGACGGGTACATCACGAATCCATGCTTCGTGCCCATCCGACGGGTCCGTTGGAATGTCAATGCGTTTGGCTATGCCGCTTTGCGACATGAACTGGGTTACAGAACCCCCACCATCAAATCCAACCGCCTCGGTAGCACCCATTTGAAGTAGCCAGTCACTCATTTGGCGAAGTGTGCTACCACCAACCCGATAACCACCATCATTGTGATCCATACCCATAGTTGCTGTGGCTACCCAGAAGTGGCCAGACGCATTCCACCCAATCGCAGTGCGTGGACGGAAACTTGTTGCTGAGCCCGTACAGCTTGCAATGTTCTTGCCTTTCGACAGCAGCAGTGATCCTCGCCCGCTTGCCGATGAAACCTTATTTTTGTTGGCTGAAGAGAACGTGCTTACGTAACGCACCTTTTGACCAACACTTAACTGCGACACCAAATTCGCCTGCGAACCAAACACTTGGAAAACGCGTGTTTTTGTCGACGAGTTCAACGTAATTTGTACGCCATTATTCTTTGAAACTTGCTGCACCACGCCAGCGTTGTCGAGTGCAAAAGTGGCATTGCCAACAGCCTGGCTTGAAACAGGTCCGAAGTTACGATCGAATATCGTCGCGCCAGTTGAATGTGTACCGGAATAATTCATCGCATTAACAAAAATTTTGTTCGAACCAAACTCCACAAACCCCGTTGGTGTTATCGTGTCGGAGGCCAATTTTTTAATTGTTCCGTTTTTCAACGTGAATAACGCTCGGTTACCTATACTAAATTTCTTCAGGTACGGGATTGCGCTACCTGTCGCCTGAAAAATAATGCCAGTCGTTGGCCTGACAGTTGCACCGTGCACATACGGACGCGTCACCACGTTATCGCGAACTTGAATTCCGTACGAACCTTGCGGAATGGTCGCCGAAGGATTTTTCGGCGTGAAAGCAACTATGGAATTGGCTGGAATAGATTTTAAATTCACACCAACCACAGTTGCCTTATTGGCGCCTGAAACCAGTGGCGAACTTATTGTGTAGCCCGTTGCTTCACCATATGTTTGAACAACATAACTCAAAACTTTTGATCCACCCGTTGCCGAAACTCGTGCGAGACCGGGAGGTGGCGAATAGACAAGGACACCGCCACTGACAATCGCTGATTCCGGCATGTAACTACCAAAATCAAAATAATCTGAATTCACATAGGTTTCAAATTTTGCAACTGATGTCGCCAAAGATTTTTGGCTAGCTAGCGAACCAAATTTTGCCGTAGGTGTCAGCATTGCGTAGTTGGAAATACTTCCGTCAAATACTGCAACTCGAGTTGGGTAATCTGAACCCGCTGCTCTGGCAGCCATCGCGTAGTACCCCATACGACCACCCGCAGCATACGTCGTGACTCGCGTATACGACGAAATACCAGTCAATTTTGGTGACGTTGGGCATATTGATGCCGCTTGAGCATCGCTTGGGATGAAAGGGATAGCTAGGGATGCAGAAGCAATCCCCGCAAGGAATCGATGCTTGCGAAGGTTACGTCTCTTCGACAACTCCAACTCCCCTCACCTCGACCTTCTTCTAGGGTACTCCCCAAAATTGAGTAATCAGAATGGCGTAAAAATCGACTTTTTTCGTCCCGATTCCCGCGCTATCTCCCCCTAACGAAAAAAGACCCGGCATCGATAATCACAAATAAAAAGCAGCCCTTGGGCTGCCGTTTATTTGTGTGGTGGAGATGTTCGCGTGCTGCGCACGCTACAACATGTCCTTATTCCTCGGCAAAGCCCGAGCACGCTCGGCTCTGCACTCGGAACTGCGTACATGTGACGGGGACCCGGCATCAATAATCACAAATAAAAAGCAGCCCTTGGGCTGCCGTTTATTTGTGTGGTGGAGATGCCGGGAATCGAACCCGGGTCCTTAGGTGAAGATTTGGTTATTCTCCGAGCGCAGTTTGCATTAGCTTTTCTCTGCCCCGACGTTCACGCAAACAAGATGTCGACAGGCACAGTTACTGTTTGATTTCCCGCGAGACCCCGTAACCGGACCCGTTGGTAAGTTCCTTAAATGACGCCAGGTTCTAGAGCAGGAACGCCCCTAGACTGACGGATTCGAGGCTAGCTTATGCAGCTAGGGCGAAATCAGTGCGCGTAGATTTGGCACTTATTGGTTTTGCTGGACGTTTACGAGATGACCAACATT